>CANRIU010000054.1 GCA_947630755.1 uncultured Oscillospiraceae bacterium
CAGCTTGGGCAACGAGATGCCCCTCGCCCGTGGCTGGCTGCCACGAAGTTGGGGTAAATTTATTGTAACAGGAGACAGGCAATGGAGAGAACAGCTTTAAACAGAGGCTGGCGCTTTGCGAAGGCCGGGGGACAGGAGAGCGTGGTGGACCTCCCCCACACCTGGTACAGCGACGACGACCAGTACAGGGGCAGGGCCGTCTACCGCAGGCGCGCCGAGGTGAGCCTGGAGCCGGGACAGCGGCTCATACTGGAGACAGGCGCGGCGGACCACACAGTTACCGCCATCGCCGGGGGAGTGGAGCTGGGCACCCACAAGGGTGGATACTCCCGGGCGCGCTTTGAGATACCGGAAAAATGCATCCGGGACGGCGGGGTGGAGCTGGAGCTTGTCGTTGACAACTCCCCGACGGACGACGTGTCGCCCCTCGCCGGGGACTTCACCGTGTTCGGCGGGCTCACCCGGGGAGTGAGCCTGTTAAGGTGCGGAAAATATTCCTTCGACTACCTCTACTACGCCACAAACGGCGTCATTGCAAGGCCGTCTGTCAACGGGTCCGGCGAAGGCGTGCTGGAGCTCGAGCCCCACGCCATCTGCCCCGAGGGCGCCGTGATACGCTACACCCTCCGGGACCCCGAGGGGCGCGTGGCGGCGGAGCTCACCGCCCCCGCGGACAGGGCGGAGAGGATAGTCGTCGAAAATCCCCGCAGGTGGAACGGCCTGTCAGACCCCGCACTCTACACCCTGACGGCGGAGCTTTCGGTCGACGGCGTCAGGGTGGACGAGACGAGCCTTGCCACGGGCTTTCGGGCAATCAGCCTCACTCCGGACGCCGGATTTTACTTAAACGGCGAGCACCTGCGGCTCAGGGGCGTGGCTGTGCATCAGGACTTCGCCGGGTGCTTCTCCGCCGTGACGGAGCGGGAGATCGACAAAAATTTTGAGCTGATCGAGGAGGTGGGGGCCAACGCCCTGCGCCTCTCCCACTACCAGCACCCGGACTACACCTATGACGAGTGCGACAGGCGCGGGTATGTGGTGTGGGCGGAGATACCCATGCTAAAGATGACCGAGGACCCGGGCCTTCTGGAGAATGCCAAAGGGCAGCTTCGGGAGCTCATACTCCAGAATATCCACCGCCCCTGCATCTGCTTCTGGGGCGTGCAGAACGAGATAGGCATGTTCCGGGACGCCCCGCCCATACACGCCGCCGTCCGTGAGCTTGTGGAGCTGTGCCGCGCCATCGGCGGGGACAGGTACGTCACCTGCGCAAACCTAAACACGGTCAAATCGAAAAGCGTCCTGAACCGACTGACGGACATGGTGGGCTACAACGTGTATTTCGGCTGGTACTACGGGAAGATGCCGGACTACTCCGATTTTCTCGACAATATGCACCGCGACCTTCCCCGGATGCCTCTGGGTATTTCGGAATACGGCGTTGACAGCAACCTGCGCCTGCACTCCGAGGAGCCGAAGGTCAAGGACTACTCCGAGGAATTTCAGGCCCTGTGGCACGAGACCGTCTACCCCATAATTGAGTCCAGGGACTACCTCTGGGGCAGCTTCATCTGGAACATGTTCGACTTCTCCAGCTCCCGCAGAAACGAGGGAGGGCAGAGATTCATAAACGGAAAGGGCCTTGTGAGCTTCGACAGAAGTGTTAAAAAGGACGCGTTTTACTATTATAAGGCCAGATGGTCCCGGGAGCCCTTCCTCCACGTCCGGGAGAAGCGTTTTGTAAAGCGCTGCCGGGAGACGGTAGACGTAAAGGTCTACACAAACCTCCCCCGGGTGAGCCTCGGCGGCATGACCGTGGAAAATGACGGCAATGGCTGCGCGGTGTTCCGGGATATGCCCCTGACGCAGGGGGTGAACACCTTCACGGTCACGGCGGAGTACATGGGGCGCCGCTTTGAGGACTCCGTCACCTTCGAGAGGGTCACGGAGCCGGAGCAGGACTATGTCCTCCCGGACTCCGGCGCGGGAGAGACGGTGAAGAACTGGTTCATGGACGAGGAGGGCATCGACGAGAGCGCCTACTACTCCCTTGTCGACACGCCCCAGGAGATAATGGACTGCCCCGAGGCTTACGGGGTGCTGAAGTCCTATCTCCCGGACCTGTGCCGCGTGCTGGAGCGGGGGGTAATACCCCTGGGACTGTCCATGTCCAGCATCCTCGCCAGGGAGACGCCGGAGGGAGTGGACCTTAAGTCCCTCAATGAGGACCTCATGCGCATACCGAAATAATGACAGTCTGACGGCCCGCCGGGAAATCGGCGGGCCGTCAGACTGTCGGAAAAGCCCAAAGGGCTTTTCCGAAAAGGGGCGCGTGCGGGGGAATGGCACAAAATTATAATATTGCGCCATTTCCCCTGCCGTCACGCTGCGCGACCAGTCTGCGGACTGGACTTCGACTCGCTAAGAGCCGCCCTTCGGGCGGTTGCTCGCCCGCAGGCGCCATTTCGGAGCGCAACCGCCCGTAGGGCGGCTCTTAGCGCGGAGATGTGTACGAAGTGAATGGAGGGGACCGACAAATTTCTTCCGTCGGCAAAGGCAAAGCCTTTGTCGACGGCTTGAAGGCTGTGCTGCGCACAGCCCTTTTAAGGTGACGGGAGTCGAAACCGGCGTGGGTTCGACTCCCGCCACCTTAAGCGCAAAAAGCGCTTAAATGACATCTCATACAAACCCGGACGCGCCTTCGGCGCTATAAAAAGTGCTTTGCACTTTTTGACAGGGTTTAGTATAAAAGGGGCGGATTTCGACGTACATGCCGCCGAAATTTGCATTAGTTTTTTCGCGCTGTGACCAGCGGGGATCCCCTTGCGGGGCGGGCGCTGATTTTAAGCAAGGCTTTGTCAACAGTCAAAAAGGCCCTTCGGGCCTTTTTTGACAGTCACAACCTCCGGCTAAGCCGGAGGCTTGATTAGGCCCTATAAGGGCCTTTTACCGGCAGGCGTCTCAAGACGCACCGAATATCCGTCACTCGCATCACTTGCCCTACGACCCGTAAACGGGTTTATCCGCTTGTTTGCAACGTGTCGGTATTCGTAGTCTGGCTTTATAGCGGCTCGCTTCGCTCGATGCTTTTAGCTAAAGCCTATTCTGCCCCCCGGCATAGCCGGGGGTTCATGTGACACAAAAGGACGGCCCGCCGGGAAATCGGCGGGCCGCTTTTTTCTGTTCTCATTACACCGAACAGCAAATTTGCCGCCCGGCGTGCCGCCTCCGGTCGGCGGGCGTTGATTTTTCCCGGGAGATGAAGTATAATAGGCTATCATGCCGCGCAGGGCGGCAAAATCACAGGAAAGGCGGCGAGGCGGTGGAGACATTTGAGCTTTGGCCCTCGGGCCCCGTGATGGAGAAGTCCCGGGACGCGGAGCCCGTCACGACGGACAGCGTGCTCCTCGCCGCATTCCCGGCCCTGGGGTCCGTGGAGCGGGCGGCGGACTTCGGCTGCGGGTCGGGGGTAATATCCCTGATACTCGCCGCCAGATCCCCCCGGCTCCGGGTGGACATGGTGGAGATAGACCCCGCCGCGGCGGCGCTGGCGGAGAGGAACACGGCGCTTAACGGCCTTCAGGAGCGCCTGCGGGTGCTGAACCGGGACCTCCGGACGCTCCGGGAGACGCAGGTGGGAAAATATCAGCTGATAGTCTCAAATCCTCCCTATTTTCAGGTGGGCTCCGGCTCCTCCCCGGAGGAGGGGCGGCGCTGCGCCCGGGAGGAGAGGCTTTGCACCATGGCGGAGCTCGCCGAGGCCGCGGCGAGGCTCCTCGGAGACGGCGGGCGGCTGGCTGTTGTCTACCCGGCGGAGAGGCTGGCGGAGGCCATGCGGGTATTCTCCTGCCACGGCCTCGAGCCGAAGCGGCTGCGCCTTGTGGAGGCCCGGGCCGGGAAGGCGCCCTCCGCGGCCCTTTTGGAGTGCCGCAGGGGCGGAAGACCGGGGCTCCGGGTGGAGCCGTCGCTGACGCTTAAAAACCCCGACGGGACCGACACCGCCGAGGTAAAGCGAATATACCATCTGGATTGACCGCCCGGGAAAGGGCGAGGGGAGGAAATATGGCAGGAATACTATATCTCGTGGGGACGCCCATCGGCAATCTGGGGGACATCTCCCCGAGAGCGGCGCAGGTCCTGTCGGACTGCGATTTTGTCGCCGCGGAGGACACCCGCGTCACCATGAAGCTTTTGGCGCACTTAAATCTCATAAGGCCGCTGGTGAGCTACTACGAGCACAACAAGGCCGAGAGCGGCGGGCGGATAATCTCCCGCCTTCTCGCCGGGGAGAGCTGCGCCCTTGTCACCGACGCGGGTATGCCGGCCATCTCCGACCCCGGGGAGGACCTGGTGCGGCTCTGCGCCAAAAACGGCATTGAGGTACGGGTGGTCCCCGGTCCCAGCGCCGTGGTCTCCGCACTGGCCCTCTCGGCGCTGCCCACCGGGCGCTTCACCTTCGAGGGATTCCTCGCCGTGGCAAAGGGCCCCAGATTCGAGCACCTGGACTCCCTGCGCGCCGAGCGCCGGACCATGGTATTCTACGAGGCGCCCCACAAGCTCATAACAACCCTCCGGGATATGCTGGAGGTCTTCGGCAACAGGCGGGTCAGCATATGCCGGGAGCTTACAAAGCTCCACGAGGAGACCCGCCGAACCACCCTCGCCGACGCGCTGGCCTACTACACACAGGAACCGCCCCGGGGCGAATTTGTCCTGGTGGTGGAGGGCGCCGGGGAGAGCGGCGTCCCCGCCGCGACCCTTGAGGACGCGGTTGCCATGGCCCGGGAGCTTATGGACGGGGGAATGAGCCTTAAGGACGCGGCAAAGCGCGCCGCCCAGCGCACGGGGCAGGGAAAAAACCAGATATACGACGCACTTTTGGACGGACGAAAAAGCTGACACTATGTCGCTTTTATGCGGGAAAGGGAATTTTGAATGGGTGAGGAAAGGGAGAGATTTTGCAGGAATTTTGAATTAAATTGGAGGGGAAAGATGCACGCTGTAAAGACCTGAACTTTAGCGTGACACAATCAGAATGAGACAAAATGGCGGGGGTACAGGCGGAATTTTGGAACAAAAAATGGCCCGCCTCACGGCGGGCCATTCTCATCCGGTTTACGCGTGCTTGAGCTCCTCGAAGCAGGCGTCACAGATGTTCTTCCCCTTGCGAACGCTGAGATTCTTGGATTTTCCGCAGAAAATGCAGGAATCCTCGTGTTTTGCGAGGATAATCCTCTCACCGTCGACGAAAATTTCAAGAGAATCCTTCTCAGCGATGTCAAGGGTGCGGCGGAGTTCGATCGGTATGACGATGCGTCCCAGCTCGTCAACCTTTCTCACTATACCTGTTGATTTCATTCTATCCCCTCCATTCAGGATTCTTGAAATTATTGTAACATTTTATTAGGATTTGTCAATATATCTGGACAAAATTTTTTAATTTTTGTTGAAAAAAAGAAAAATTTTTATCAGATTTTCAAAAAATTAGGTGACGAAAAGGAAGAAAAGGGATAAATCTATTCAAAAATCGCATAAATATTTCCAGAAATGAGAAAAAATGAAACACTTTCACTATGTAATTCGAGACACATGAAATGAATCTTCACTGTCGAATTAATGCGTTTTCAGTAAAAACAGCTCAAAAAAATATCTGTTTCTATTGAAAAGATTGAGGAAATCTTTTATAATTTATGTGAAAGTTTAATAAAAATCGGGTGTAAATCAGAAAAAATGGGGGGTATTTTGAGGAATGAAAAGGCTCCTGTCGGCGCTTTTGGCGCTGTGCCTGACTCTTACCCTGGCGGGCTGCTCGGACAAGACGCTGTCCGAGGCGCTGGGCGATGTGCTGGAGGACCGCCTTCAGGAACAGTCCTCCGGCAGGGACCGTGACGACGCCGGTGATGACCGGGAGGACCGGGACGAGGACGGGGAGAGTGGGACATACGGACCCGGCGTCCCGGCGGAGAAGGAGTACTTCGACCACGAGGTCTGGCGCGGGGACGTGGACTACGACGACATGGACTATTGGCAATACGACCTTCGTGACCTTGAGAAGTACACCGACGCCATATATGACTTCGCGGAGAACGGCGGGACACAGGAGGATTACGATCAGGCGGACTTTGAGCTTCTTGACGAGCTGAACAAAATATATACCCTCTACACCATGGCGGACACCGCCACCTACGCCCACGCCGGGGACGAGGACCTCAACCGGGAGGCGGCGCTGGCTGCGGACGTGTATTACGAGGCAAAAGACCGGGCCTTCGAGGCACTTAAGGCAATGGCCCAGTCGGAGCACTCGGAGCTCATGGAAAATTCCTACGGCGGGATGCTTATGGAGTACATAAGGGGCTACGCCCCATCGGAGGACGAGGAGGACGACCTCTCCGCCCGGGAAAACGAGCTCATTGCCAAATACTACTCCCTCATGAGCGAGGATGAGCCGGACCTTGACGAGGTGGGCCGGGTCTATGTGGAGCTGGTGAAGCTCCGGCAGAGGCAGGCGGAGCTTTCGGGGGACGACTCCTACGCCAGTTACGCCTACGCCGTATTTTACGGGAAGGACTACACCCCGGAGGACGCCAGGACAGTCTGGGAGGGGGCGAAGAGGTATTTCGCGCCGCTGGTCATGGAGTACGGCTCGGAGATAATCGACGAGACCGACGCGCTGGCGGCAGACAGGGACTTCGACTGCTCGGAGGAGAGCGTCCTTGACGCCCTCGGCAGGGGGGCGGAGATCCTCTCCGGGGAGCTTTTCGAGGCGAAGGAGTACCTTGCGGACCACGGCCTCTACGACATATCCCGGTCCCCGGACAAGGCGGGGGAGGGATTCACGGTGTTCCTCTACTACTACAATGAGCCGTATATCTTCAATTCCGCCTCCGGGACATTTTACGACTATCTGGACCTCATGCATGAGTTCGGGCACTTCGTGAGCTGGTATTACTGCCCCAGCAGCCTGCTTTTCGGCATTGCGGACAACGACCTCTCGGAGCTTCAGGCCCAGGGCATGACCGTGGCGATGTCCTGCACGTTTGGGGAGCTTTTCGGACAGGAGCGCGGCGACACCATGGCGGACTGGACGCTTCTGGATCTGGCGCTGTCGGTGGTGGACGGGGCGATGTATGACGAGTTCCAGCAGAAGGTTTTCGAGGAGCCTGATTTGACCCCGGAGCGGGTGGATGAGATATACGCCGGGCTTTTTGAGGAGTACGGCTATACGCCCTACGAGGGCTACGAGAGGGAGTGGATGTATGTAGGACACAACTTTGCAAACCCGTTTTATTACATAAGCTACGCAGTTTCCGCGTTGGGGGCGCTGGAGATAAACGAGCTTATGTCGGAGGACCTGGGCGAGGGACTTGACAAATACCTCACCGTCCTCGCCATGGACCCGGAGATCTGGTTCTACTCCGAGGCCATAGAGGAGGCGGGGCTCTCCGACATATTCGATATTGAAGCCTACGGCCCCATAGCCGAGGCCCTGGGCGAGGCCCTGGGGGACGGCGTGGGAGCACAAAAATGAGGAAGGCGAGACTATGCCCATTAAAATACCCAACGAGCTGCCCGCTGCGCAGACACTGCACGATGAGAACATATTTGTGATACCGGAGACCCGGGCCATAACTCAGGACATCCGGCCGTTAAGGATAGCGCTTTTAAATCTGATGCCCACGAAGATAGCCACGGAGACGCAGATGGCGAGGCTCCTCGGCAACACGCCACTCCAGGTGGAGCTGGAGCTTTTGCAGACCAGCACCCACAAGGCCACCCACGAGGCGGAGGAGCATATGCTGGCCTTCTACAAGACCTTTGACGAGATAAAGGACCAGCGCTACGACGGGCTGGTGATAACCGGCGCGCCGGTGGAGAAGCTGGAGTTTGAGGAGGTGGACTACTGGCCGGAGCTGTGCAGGATAATGGAATGGAGCCGCACAAACGTATACTCCACCTTCCACATATGCTGGGGGGCGCAGGCGGCGCTGTACTACCACTACGGGGTGAAGAAATACCCGCTGGAGAAGAAGCTCTTCGGCGTGTTCCCCCACAGGGTGGAGTACAGGCGGTCCATACTCATGCGGGGCTTTGACGACATATTCTACGCGCCCCACTCCCGTCACACCACCGTCAGGCGCGAGGACGTGGAGGGGATACCGGATATGCGCATACTGGCCTCCTCCGAGGAGGCGGGGGTGTACATCATGGCGACACGGGGCGGAAGGCAGGTGTTTGTCACGGGCCACTCCGAGTACGACCCGGACACGCTGAAAAACGAGTATTTGCGGGACCTCAGACAGGGGCTGCCCATCGAGGTGCCGAAAAACTACTTCCCCGGGGACGACCCCGCGAGGGAGCCTGTCGTCACATGGAGGGGCCACGCGAACCTTCTGTACTCCAACTGGATAAACCACTTTGTGTATCAGGGCACGCCCTATGACCTTCTTGAACTGAAATGAGGCGGTAAAATAAAATGGAGAAAATCGAGGAGATGCTCGGTAAGCTGGAGGAGGTGCACCTGGGGGGAATAAACCTCTTCGGGATTTTGGGCACAGTGCTCATTCTGGTGGTGTGCGTGGCGGTGAGGAGGATACTCCTGCGGCTTTTTGACAGGGCCATGCGCAAGAGCCGTCTGGATGACAGCGTGAAGGGCTTTTTGAAGGCGGCGCTGGGGGTATTTTTGTGGATACTCATCGTCCTCATCGTGGCGGACAAGCTGGGGATACCCATGACGAGCCTTGTGGCGGTGCTGAGCGTGGCGTCCCTGGCGCTGTCGCTGTCGGTGCAGAACATACTGACGAATCTGTTCTCCGGCATGACCATTCTGGGGACCCACCCCTTCGGGGCGGGGGACTGGGTGGACATCGGGGGCACGGCGGGGTCTGTACAGTCCGTGGGGCTTTTTTACACCATAATAAAGGTCCCCGACGGGCGGGAGGTCCATATACCCAACTCAACGGTGGCGGACTCAAAGGTGGAGAACTTCACCGCCCATGAGATACGGAGAATAGATTTGGACATAAGCGCATCCTACAACGACTCCGCTACGGCGGTGAAGCGGGCGCTCAGCGCAGCTGTCAACATGACGGAGGGCCTTGTCACGGAGCCGGAGCCCATAATCGCCGTCAAGGAGTACGGGGACTCGGCAATCAAATACATGCTGCTTGTCTGGGCGAAGACCCCGGTTTTCTTCGCAGCCAAGTGCGCGCTTATGGAGAACGTGCGCCTCGCCTTTGAGGAGGAGGGCGTGCAGATGACGTATCCCCACTTAAACGTACATATCGAGGAAAAGTGACCCGAAAAAAATAAAAAAGGAGTGAGCGCCATGGTGGAGCATATTCTCGAGGAGGGGCTGGAGATACTTATAGCCTACGGTGTGCTGCTTTTTGAGTACACGGGGGTGATCATTCTCATTTTGTCCGGCGTCCGGGCGGTGGTGGGGGCCTTCAGGCATAAGGACCACATACGTCTGGAGCTGGCCCGGGGCATGGCGACGGCGCTTAGCTTCAAGCTCGGCGGCGAGATACTGAGGACGGTGATAGTCCAGACGTTTCAGGAGATCGCCATCGTGGCCTGCATCACCGCCCTGCGGGCGGCGCTGACCTTCCTCATACACTGGGAGATAAAGCATCTGGAGAGCGAGGAGAGTGTGTGAAAAGCCCGCAGGGCTGTTCGCACAAGGGGGACGTGCGGATTTTTTCCGACGCACATGTCGCCGGAAAAAATGTTGAAGTTGAGTTTTTATACTAAAACCTGTTAAAAAGTGCAAAGCACTTTTTATAGCGCCGAAGGCGCGCAAGGTTAGTATGAGACGTCATTTAAGCGCTTCCAGCGCTTAAATGGGCTGTGCGTAGCACGGCCTTCCCAGATAAAAATTGATATTTTTATCTGGGAATAGTATTAGACAAGCTGAAAGGACCGGAATTGCAATTCCGGTCCTTTTTTCACGGGCAATATGGATTTTTAACGTTGCGGGGGGCGAGGGGTCATACCAGCTTCAAAACCTCCGCGGGCTTCAGGGCGAGGGTCTTTACGCCCAGGGAGTGCAGGAAGTCCGGGGAGCGGTAACCCCAGCCCACGGAGACTATGTCTATCCCGGAGGCGTGGGCGGTCTTTAGATCCACCTCGCTGTCGCCGACGTAGACCGTCTCAAAGGGGAGACTTTGGAGCTCCTCCATGGCGGCCTTCACCGAGTCCGGCGCGGGCTTGCGGCGCACGCCGGGGCGCTCGCCTATGGCGACGGAGACGCAGGAGCCGAAGAAGCGGCGGACCAGGTCCTTGGTGTTGGCGTCGGGCTTGTTTGAGACAACGGCGAGCTTGTGCTCGCTGCCGGCAAGGGCGCGGAGAAGCTCCGTCACGCCGGGGTAGGGGGCGGTCTTTATGCAGTTGTGGTGCTCGTACCAGTCCACATACTCGGCGAGAAGCCCGTCAAAGCCGGGGGTGCCGCGCCCCTCGGGCAGGGATTTTTCCAGCAGCACGCCGGAGCCGTTGCCCACGGACATGCGTATCTGGTCCAGGGTGCGGGGCGGGAAGCCGTATTTTGTGAGTATGTGGTTCACGCTGTCGCGGATGTCCTCAAGGGTGTTGAGGAGGGTGCCGTCCAGGTCGAAAATTACGGTGGTGTATCTCATTCGGAGATGTCTATCCCCCAATCGGAGACGACCTTGTTGAGAAGCCGGGCAAGGGCCACAACGCCGTCGCGGGTGATGAGGACGCTGGCGACCTCGTCGGCGACCTGGGCGGAGACGTCCGTCAGGGCGCCCTGCTTCATGGAGAAGTTGTGCTCCGTGTAGATGTGGGCGAAGGAGAGGGCGATCTCGGACTTGTTCTTGTTGTGGGTGACGTTGAAGGTGTTGCAGAATACAGGCTTCATGCTCCCGCCTCCTCCGCCAGCGCCTCCTCAAGGGCGCGGGCGATCTGGTCCGGGCAGGAGGTGCCCCTCATGCCGCACTGAGTGCCGCGGAGCTTGGGGATGATGTCCTCCGCGCGCTGACCGCGCAGAAGGGCGCAGATGCCCTTCAGGTTGCCGTTGCAGCCGCCCTCGACGGTGATGCTCTGAATGACGCCGTCCTCGAGGATTATATCGTAACGGCGGGAGCAGACGCCGTGGGGAAAGTAGATTTTTTCCATGGCTTATCGTCCTTTCGTGTGGATTTTTCAATATTATAAACCCAAGGCGCGCCGAAAGCAACAGCATATGGGGGGATTTTTCCGCATATGCTTGAGAAAAAGGAGGCGTGAGGATGGGGCTTGAGAGAACGGGGCGGCGGCCACTCGGCAGGGTCATCGCCGGGAGGCTGGCGCTGGTGATATGCGGGTGCCTGCTTTTGCGGGGAGCGGCGGAGGGGCTGGAGAGCGTCTCCGCAGGGAAGATCTCGGAGGGGCTGGGCGCCGCGGCGCTGGCTCTGGAGCTGCCCGGGACGGGCTGGGGCCCAGGGAGCGGAGATTCGGAGGACGCGCCCGGGGGCGCCGCCGTGAAAAAGGACCGGGGGGAGAGAGAAAAGAGCTCCGGCGGTCCGGACTCCGCCCCGGCGGGGGAGAGCGCCGGGGATGGTACGGACTTGCCCGGGGAGAATACGCCCGGGGATGACGCGGATGTGACGCTGCGGGACGGCGCTGCGGGCAGCGGCAGTGCCGGGGAGGCGGCGCCGCAGATGGACGCCGTGGGCACCACCATAACCGGGACGGGGGGCGGCTACACCCCGGGGGGAGAGGGGATATACCTCAAAAACAGGACGGACTATCAGATAAGGGTGGAGGACTACCTTGAAAAGCCGCTGGAGTACCCGGAGGGCTCGGCGGTGCTCATAATCCACACCCACGGAAGCGAGGCGTATAACCCCGCGGGGGAGGACATATACGTTCCGTCGGACCCATCACGCACCGTGGACAGGGAATTCAACGTGGTGAGGGTGGGGGACGAGCTGGAGAGGGTGCTGGAAGCCCGGGGCATAACCGTGTACCACGACAGAGAGCTTTACGACTACCCGGTGTATGTGGGCAGCTACGAGCGGGCTCTGGAGGGCATAAAGGCGCAGCTTGAGGCCCACCCGGAGATCGCGGTGGTCATTGACCTGCACCGGGACGCGCTGGAGGCCGACGACGGCACGGTGTACAAGACCGTGGCGGACATAGGCGATACGCCCTGCGCACAGGTGATGCTCATCTGCGGGACAAACTTCTCCGGCCTTAAGCACCCGGACTGGAGGGAAAATCTGGGGCTTGCGATGAAGCTCCAGCGGTCAATGACGGAAAACTACCCCACTCTGGCAAGGCCCCTGAAAATATCCGAAAACAGATATAACCAGCACATGACCCACGGCTCGCTCATCGCGGAGGTGGGCACCAACGGCAACACCCTTCAGGAGGCGCTGACGGCGGTGAGGTATTTCGGGGAGTGTCTGGCACAGGTGCTGAACGGGGAAAATGAGGAAATTTAATATTTTTAACGGAAATTTTGAAAATACCCCTTGACAAAGGGCGAAAGAGGAATTAAAATCACAGCATAAACTGTTGATTCAGAATAGTACCCTGAAAAAACGGCTCCAAGAGAGCCGCCGGCGGTGGGATGGCGGCAGTGCGTTTTCAGGCGAATGGACTGATGAGGGCAATTTGAAAGCCGCAGCGCGGCGAGTAAATGCGACGGGCGCTCCCGTTACAGGGCGTGGCTGATGACTGTCAGCCGTGAGTGGGCGAATATTTCGCCAATTTGGGTGGCACCGCAGAGACTTTAACGTCTTTGTCCCGAGAAAACTATTCTCCGGGACAAGGGCGTTTTTTCTTTGTCCCGAAAAAACGAAAGGAGTAAAATACCATGGCAAACGAGAAAATCCCCTACAAAATCTACCTCACCGAGGAGGAGATGCCGAAGAACTGGTACAATCTCCGGGCGGACATGAGGGTGAAGCCCGCGCCGCTCCTCAATCCCGGGACACTGGAGCCCATGACGGCGAAGGAGCTGTCGGCTGTTTTCTGCGACGAGCTCATTGCTCAGGAGCTGGACAACACAACGCCGGAGATACCCATCCCCGACGAGATACGCTCCTTCTACAGGATGTACCGCCCCTCGCCCCTGGTACGGGCCTACTGCCTTGAGGAGAAGCTCGATACTCCGGCGCACATCTACTACAAATTTGAGGGCAACAACACCTCCGGCTCCCACAAATTAAACTCCGCCATCGCACAGGCCTACTACGCCAAGAAGCAGGGCCTCCGGGGCGTCACCACGGAGACGGGCGCGGGGCAGTGGGGCACGGCCCTCTCCATGGCCTGCGCGTATCTGGGGCTTGACTGCAAGGTGTATATGGTGAAGGTCAGCTACGAGCAGAAGCCCTTCCGACGGGAGGTGATGAGGACCTACGGCGCCTCCGTCACGCCGAGCCCATCCATGGAGACGAGCGTGGGGCGGAAGATCCTCGCCGAGCACCCGGGCACCACGGGCTCTCTGGGCTGCGCCATATCCGAGGCGGTGGAGGCCGCGGCGGCGAACCCCGGATACAGGTATGTGCTGGGGTCGGTGCTCAATCAGGTCCTGCTCCACCAGTCGATAATAGGGCTTGAGACAAAGACGGCGCTGGATAAATACGGCATCGTCCCCGATATGATAATCGGCTGCGCCGGGGGCGGCTCCAATCTGGGCGGCCTCATCGCGCCCTTCATGGGGGAGAAGCTCCGGGGCGAGCGGGACTACCGGATAATCGCGGTGGAGCCGGCCTCCTGCCCCAGCTTCACCCGGGGAAAATTCGCCTACGACTTTTGCGACACCGGCATGATCTGCCCCCTGGCGAAGATGTACACCCTGGGCGCGGGGTTCATACCCTCCCCTAACCACGCCGGGGGCCTCCGGTTCCACGGCATGAGCCCGGTGCTCAGCCAGCTCTTCCACGACGGGCTCATGGAGGCCCGGGCCGTGGAGCAGACTTCCGTTTTCGAGGCGGCGGAGCTCTTCGCCCGTACCGAGGGCATACTCCCCGCGCCGGAGTCCAGCCACGCCATCCGCGCTGCCATCGACGAGGCGTTGAAGTGCAAGGAGACGGGAGAGGCGAAAAACATCGTCTTCGGCCTCACCGGGACAGGGTACTTTGACCTTGTGGCCTACGAGCAATATAACAACGGCACCATGACCGACTATATCCCCACGGACGAGGACCTGGCGGCGGGATTCGCGGGCCTTCCCCGGCAGCCGCAGGAGTAATCTGGCGAAAAGGCCCTGAGGGCCTTTTCTGCCAAGGGGGACGTGCGGGGAAATGGCACAAAATTATAATATTGTGCCATTTCCCCTGCTGCCTTGCTGCGCGACCAGTCTGCGGACTGGACACTTGCAAGGCAAGTCAGGACCTCCGGCTAAGCCGGAGGCTTGATTAGGCCCTATAAGGGCCTTTTACCGGCAGGCGTCTCAAGACG
>CANRIU010000055.1 GCA_947630755.1 uncultured Oscillospiraceae bacterium
TCCTCCACCTCCCGTATCTGCTCCCGGATAAGCCGTTCCTGCCGCTCCAAAGACACGGGGATGCGCTCGAACTGGCTGTGGCCGATGATGATGGCGTCGTAGTCGCCGGTGGCGATCCGGGCGCAGAACTTCTTGCGGTTGCGCTTTTCAAAGTCCTTTTTCGTGGCCACAAGGATATTGGCCGACGGGTAGAGCCGCAGAAACTCGCTGGCCATCTGCTCCGTCAGGTGGTTGGGTACGGCAAAAAGGGACTTGGTGCAGAGGCCCAGCCGCTTGGACTCCATGGCGGAGGCAATCATCTCAAAGGACTTCCCGGCCCCTACGACGTGGGCCAAAAGGGTGTTCCCGCCGTAGAGGGACCGGGCAATGGCGTTCTTCTGGTGGTCCCTCAACTCGATGGCCGGGTTCATGCCCGCAAAGGCGATGTGGCTGCCGTCATACTCACGCGGGCGGGTGGAGTTGAAAAGCTCGTTGTACTGCCGCACCAGGGTCTGCCTTCGGGTGGGGTCCTTCCATATCCAATCCCGGAAGGCGTCCTTGATGGCCTGCTGCTTCTGCTGGGCCAGGGTCGTCTCCTTGGAGTTGAGGACCCGCTTCTCCGTGCCGTCCGGGTCCCGCTTGGTGTCGTAGATACGGACATCCCGGAGGTTCAGCGTGTCCTTCCAAAATCTTATACGCATTGGCCCGCGATGTGCCGTAGGTCATGGTTACGGTGGTGTCCGCGAAGTTGACGGCGTTCTTGCCGGTGATGTTCCATTCGGCGGAGAATTGGGAGTAGTTGACGTTGATACGCCCCCGGTTGTAGTAGGGGGTGTTGAATGTCTCATACATGAATTGCTGGATATAGGCTTTGTCTATCCAGGTGGCCCCTAAACGGACCTCTATCTCCGAGGCATCCAGGTCACGGGGCTGTGCCTGACGCAGAGCGGTGACGTTGAAAGTGAAGAAAGGGTCGGTATCTGCGGCTGCCTCGGCCACCCGGAGCTTCCGGCGCACGTTGCCGGAAAGGTATTCATCGGCTGTCTGCCAGCCCTCGGCCCAGGAGGGGCCTTCCAGGTCAAAGGGGCCGGTTTTCGGGTCCTTAAAAATGACGCCCCGCAAATCCTCCACGATTTGCGGTATCTTCTCCGGCCCGCCCATGAGGGAGGCCATATACCCCAGGTCCACACAGGCTTTTTCGGATATGGAGAGGGCAAGGGCCTCGGAGGCCGTGTCCACGCTGGTAACGACCTCACGGGGCTTGATGGTCCGCTTTGTGAAGATGTCCGACTTTCGCTCCAGATTGCCGTCGTTGTCCATGACCTCCAGGGCGCACAGGAGGTAGTAGGCGCTGTCGTCGGAGAAGGCCAGGGCGTTGCCACGGGAGTTTATGAGGCCGTATTTGGCGGTGAAATTGTCATAGAGCCGGTTGAGACGGGCCTGAGTTTTCCGTATGTCCTCCTCCGGGGTATAGCTGTTCATCTGCTGGTCAATGAGGGCGTGAACACAATCCCGCAGCTCCACCATGCCCTTGACGCGCTCCTTTGAGGTGGCGTTCAGCTCCGGCTTCACCATGCGGGAGTTTTCACGGTAATAGACCTCGCCGTTTACAAGGGTAAAACTGTAATTTTTTACATTGGGGTCGGCGGGGATGGAGGTGTCGATTTTCTCGCCCTCGCCCAGCTCCGGCAGCTCCGCCTCCTTATACTGCCCATGGATGTTCTGGATGGCCTCATGGAGCTGGTCCGCCAGGTTCGCCCCCTCGATGGGGAGGACCGTGAAATCCTGACGTCCGTACTGCATACTCTCCGAGGACGGCGTACCCAGCACCATCTCCGGGTGGTCGATGAAGTAGCTGTTGATAGAGAAGCCGTCAGAGTTTTCACCCAGGTGGACCCAATCCGGCTCTATGTCTATGGGCCGGTCACGCTTTTGGAGAAAGATGATGTCCGACACCACATCCGTCCCGGCGTTGGCGCGAAAGGCGTTGTTGGGAAGGCGTATGGCCCCTAAAAGCTCCGCCCGCTGTGCCAGATACTTGCGGACCTCCGGGGACTGCTTATCCATGGTGTAGCGGGAGGTGACAAAGGCCACCACGCCTCCGGGCCGGACCTGATCCAGAGCCTTTGCGAAGAAGTAGTCGTGGATGGAAAAGCCCAGCTTGTTGTACGCCCGGTCATTCACCGGGTACTGGCCGAAGGGGACATTTCCCACGGCGAGGTCATAAAAGTCCCGCCTGTCCGTAGTCTCAAACCCCGCCACGGTGATGTTGGCCTGGGGGTAGAGCTGCTTTGCGATGCGCCCGGTGATGCTGTCCAGCTCCACGCCGTAGAGCTTGCTCCCGGCCATGGTGTCGGGGAGAAGCCCGAAGAAGTTCCCCACGCCCATGGAGGGCTCCAGAATGTTGCCCGTCTCAAAGCCCATGTTTCCCACGGCCTCGTAGATGGCCTTGATGACGGTGGGGCTGGTGTAGTGGGCGTTGAGGGTGGAGGCGCGGGCGGCGGCGTACTCCTCCGGGGACAGGGCCTCGTAGAGTTCGGCAAACTCATCCTTCCATCCTTCTTTCGCTTCATCAAAGGCATCCGCCAGACCGCCCCAGCCGACGTATTGCGAGAGCACGGCCTGTTCCTCCGGGGTGGCCTGACGGCCTTCAAACTCCAGCTCTTTCAATAGCGTGATAGCCGCCATGTTTCGCTTAAACTTGGTTTTCGCCCCGCCCTCACCGAGATGGTCGTCAGTGATACGAAAATTCGTGGGCGTGGGCGTCGGCGGCGTCCGCTCCGGCTCATCGACGTGAAGCCGCTCCACCACCACATCAAAGGGCAGATGATTTTCCTCGGCGGGGTACACCGCCACGGGTTCACTTGTATATGTGGGTCTATTTTGCGATTCTGACGGCTGGGAATGGGGCATTTGCTCCGGCTCCGGGGCATCCGCAGGCTCAGACGTATCTCCGGCCATATCTTCCCGCCCCCCGTTACCGGGGGCGTCAAATGCTCCTGATGGGGCGGGCTGGTCGGAGTGTTCCGCTTCATCCCTTGTGATCCGCTCCACATCCTCCCTCACCTGACGAATGAAGGGGTTGTTTGCGAGGGCGTCCGGGTCCACCACCTCGCCATTGACGATGCCTGACTGGGCCAGAGCCTCACGGATGGCGATGGGGTCGATGTTGTCGAAGCGGTCCTGTTCCTCATCGGTGTAAAACCGGTCCTGCTGGATGAGCTGGGCGATCCGGCGCTGGGCCTTGGGCCAGGGAAGGGTAGCCTCCTCCCCGGTGCCGATCAGGGTCACATGGAGGGGCAGCGCCGGAGCGCCGCCGTACTCGCGGGACAGCCACGCGGCGGTATCTTTCTCACGCCCATGACTCTCCATGTACCGCGCGACGGCGTGTTTGCTCTCAATGCTGCCGTTCCAACGCTGGATAGCGGCGTCAATATCCTCCTGGGTGGCCTTGTCCCGGAGGGGCAGATAGGGCTCTGGGAGGTTAGGCGTTGTACTAAGCGTCCTGCTCCCAAAGGCGTCCGCGCCGTACACCGCCTCTTGGGCGTCTAAGGTCCTCTCCGCCTCATGGTCAAAGGACAGCCGCGTGGTGATCTGCCGCTCTCCGTTGTCTCCGAGGGCGGCAACAGTCACGTCGTACTTGTCCCGGAGAAGCTCCACA
Organism: uncultured Oscillospiraceae bacterium; assembly: GCA_947630755.1. Classification (GTDB taxonomy): domain Bacteria; phylum Bacillota; class Clostridia; order Oscillospirales; family Oscillospiraceae; genus RUG626. Next base: position 3,641 of record CANRIU010000055.1, read on the forward strand.
TAGTCATCCAGCCGGTGGCTGGGGACGCCGCACAAGATCAAGCACCCTATTCCGGCGACGGGACGGGTCGTTATGGCAAGGTCCAGCATCTCCGCCGCTGTCCTGGCGTCCTCGCCGTACATCTCGAAGAAGTCGCCCATCTGGAACAGTACGATGCTGTCCGGGTGATGCTCCTTGATGTCGTTGTAGGCATTATAGGCAGCCGGAACAGAGACGGTCCGCTCCTTCTCCCGATGTTCCTCCGCGAAAGCCACCAGCTCCGAGAAGTCCAGGTCCTCGAAAAACTCGTTAAGCTCGTCCAGGTCGTGAAACTGTAATCTGGCGACCATCTCCCCGTCCACCTCGTAGAGCATACGGTAATCCACAAGGTCGGCGGACACCTGGACCTCCAGCTCCCCCTCCTCCGTGGTGGTGTAGGCAAGGCCCACCTTGGAGAGGTCGGAGTAGTCCGCGTCATCCCCAAATTCCCGCTGGCAGTATTCATTGATGAGGCGCTTGGCCGTTTCCAGAGGGGTTTCTGCCACAGAAATAGCGGAGGGCGTCTTAACGCTCTCCGCTTCTTGAATTTGGGACATTTGCTCCTGTTCCGAGGGGAATATGGGCAAGTCAAAAAGGGTGAATTGCCCGTGTTCATTGATGTCGGTTAGCTGTGCCACAGGCACCCCTTCCGCCAGCCAATCGCCGGTCGCCGTTGGCTCCGGCTCTTGGGGCGTCAGTTGTACACCAGCTCCGCCAGGATCATTTCCTCCGCCTGGGCTTTGCAGTTGTTCATCAGCCCTACCCACTTCATCGGGTCGCGGGCCTTCAGGTCCTCCGTCGCCCCGGCCTCCGCCGCCAGCTTCGGCATCAGGTCCTCCAAGCGCCGCTCCGCTGTCTCGTCGATCTCCTGCAAGTGGGGGTACAGTTTCCCGGTCAGGATGAGGCTGTTCCAGAGGACCGGGCGTTCCTTCTGAAGATACTCCCGGCGCATCCTCCCGTACTTGCCCAGGGGCCGCGTCTCGCTCCCGTCCAGAGCCAGGTTCGGGACCAGATAATCCCCGGTCTGTGTGTAGGTCAGGTTGTTGTCCATGGTTTTCCGTCCTTTCTGCCCCAAATGTGAGGCCCAATTTTCTTTCTTCGACCTTGACTACCGCCTCGATACGCCGCAGCACTGTCTCGCTGATCTGACTGATGCCCGTCCCCAACGCCGCCAGGGTGGAGGGGGTGTTGAAGTCGAACACATCCAGAAAGTCCTCGTGGAGAAAATGCTCGGAGGGGTCAATGCCACAGCGGTACAGGAGCATATATGTGGTGCTGACCACGGCGGCGTTCCGAAAGGCAGCTCCTACGTTGAAATCATCATACTCCTCCAGGAAGGAATCCGCAAGGATGCCGAGGATGTCCCGCTGGTTGGCGTTCCAATATTCGTCCACGAGCTGGGCGGCGACCCTCTCAAGCTGGACCTCCAGCCCCTCGTCGCCGGACACGTCGTAGTGTTCCTCCAGGGCCTTGGAAACGGCGTCCTCATACTGCCATTTGTACGACCATATATGGGGGTAGCGGGAGTTTTCCCGCCCGCCGGTGTCTACAAGGTCAAAGACGTACTTGAGGCGCGGCGTATTGCCGGAGGTGTCGATGAGGGCGATGCCCGAGGACCCGCGCCGCACATACCGCCCCATGCGCTGGTTCCAGACATCGTATTCCGCGCAGGCGGTGGCGGTGGGGCGCTGGGCATAAATAAGGAGCTGCTCATGGAAGGGGTACTTGTAGAGCCTCGCCGCCGTTTTCAGAAAGGCCGTCCACTCGGAAAAGCTGTTGGTGATTTGGTGGGCGGTCCTGTCGGCAAGCTCGGAGTACATTTCCAGCTTACTCGCCATCGACACCATCCTCCCCAAAGTCCGGGAAAAGCTCCAGCTCGGCGTATTCCGCGTCGGTCATGGCGGTGAGCTTGGTGATGGTGGAGTCGGTGAGGTCCAGAAGCTCCGTCTCGTCAGGTTCAAGAGCCGACCGCATGGTGGTGAGTGCCCGGATGACGCCCTCCCTGGTATTGTTGTCGCCGGAGTAAATGCAAATAAGGTTCATTTCATCGTGTGTCAAATCGTTCATTTCAAAGCTCCCTTTCCGCGCTCTTTTTCGGCGCTGTTTTGCCATGCGTTTCGCATGGCAAAGAAATTAAATATATAACAATTCATGCGCACGAAAGTTATCTGGCTTCATGATGCTTTCCCCGCGCATGAATTGTTTTGCGCTCATCCCTTGGCTGGCTTTTGAGGCGCTCCACCACGGAGGGCTTTTTCTCCCGTTGGACCGCCTCGGCGTAATCCAAAAGGGAGATAGGCTTTCCGGCCTTGACCTGGGCCTCCAGCTCGGCAACGGTGGGCTGCTTGGGGCCGTTGTTGATGATGCCGTCGATCATGCCGTAGTCGTCCTCCAGGCTCATCTCCGCGCTTTTCAAAGGGTTGTCTTTGAGAAAGCCGGGGACCTCTGCAAAGCCAACGGTGTCGCAGTAATGACAGGATACCACGCCGTCCCGCTTGACGGCAACGATGTCGCTGACGCTCATGGAGGGGTGGTGGTAGTCCTCCGGGTGGTGGAGATTGAATTGGTCATAAAGCTTATTCAGAGTATTGTCCAGGCTCTCGCTCTCCTGAAGCTGGCCGGTGTAGACAAGCTCATAGCTGCTCCGCTCCACATCGCGCCCCAGGGCGTGAAGCTCGTCAAGGCCCATGAAGCGCACACCCCGCCCTTCCTCACCGGGCTTTATCTGGTAGATGGCGTAGGCGTCCCCGGCATGAGCTAGGAAAGCGGCCTCACGCTCCGGCTGGCGGTCCATACGCTCCCGTACCAGGGCGTCAAAGTCCGGGCTGCCCTCCCACTCCGCCCGGTCCACGGCAAAGATGAGGGCGTTCTCCGCCATTTCTATATCCTCCGGCTCAAACATAAGCTCCGCCTCCCCACCGTCCACAATGGCGTAAACGGTCAGGTCCTTCTCGCAAAGCTCAATGGCCCTCTCCCTGGACAGGGGCAGAAGGTCATGGTCCAGATACCCGCATTGCTCCAGGTCCTTATCGCCCAAGTCCGGGTCCGGCATGGGGTACTCATCAAGGGCCTGCTCCAGAAGCTCCCCGGACACGGCTGCGGCGGTCATGCTCTCCTGGGCCTCCCGCAGAGTGTCGATCATGGAGAGGGATGCGTATTTCATGGAGGTATCCCCAATTTCGCAAAGCAAACAGATTTTCAACGCCGCCGTGGAAATGAGGATATGCGGCTCGTCGAGCTGCCCGCCGTCCAGAAGCCGCATACTGTCCTTGTCATAGAGAGTGTAATCGTAGCCGTCGTCGGTCGTTTGGATGTGCAGATACACGCGGTCATCCACAAGAAGCAGGACCTGGGACGGCCCCTCCGGCTCCGTGGGCTCCGCTGTTTCCGGGGCATCCATGGGCTCCTGGACCTCCGTTGGCTCCGGCGTCTCCGTTGGCTCCGGCGTTTCCTCCTTGACCGGCTCCGGGGCCGGCTCCTCAGTCCTGATGGAACTCAGGTCGATGCCGCGCTCCTTGCAGATTTCCTCCAGCGCCTTGTCGATGCCGCTGATAAGCTCTCCGGCTGTGCGGTTGATGGTTTCCAGACTGTCCCGCAGCTCCTTCAGGTCCCGGCCCTCGCTCCAGGAGGCGATGTAGCCGAAGCTGTTCTGGCCCGTCTCGATGCCGTAATACTGGCATACGGCGTAGGAAACGCTCTCGGCCTCCACCTCCTCAGTGTTCCTGTCGCGGGGCTTTGGAGGTTCCTCACCGTCTTTGGCGGCGGCCTGCTTCTGTTGCTCGTAGTTGTGGAGGGTGGCATGGGTCATCTCATGGACGGCGGCGCACACCGTCTGCGCCTCGCCCATATTGTCCCGGAGATGTATTTGCTGGGTTTTCAGATTGAAATACCCGTCCTTTTCCGGCCTCATGGCCTCCATGACGATGGGGACAGGGGACGCCCGTTTAATGGCCTCCATCATCAGCTCATAGTTCTGCACACGCCCATTGAGACTGGCGGCAAGCTGGGGAAGGGGCTTGCCCTCGGTCTGGGACACATCGAACACCGTGACAGGTTTGAACATGGGGATGGAAATTTCCGTTTCCTCCATGATGATCTTTCCGTCCTTATCCCGCATGGGGAGCTTCGTGTCCGGGTCCAGCTTGGCCTCCTCTATCTTCTTTTTGAAGGGCGTGGGGGCGATGATCTTGATGCCCTTCTCGCCCCGCTTCACGTTCCTCCCAAATTGGTCCCGCCACTTGTTGAAACCGGCCACCAGCGTGGCGTCGGGCCGCTGGAGGTGGATGAGGATGGAATTGTTGAGGCTGTACTTATGAAACCGTCCCATGGTCCGAAGGTAGTCCGCAAATCTGTCCGACTGGAAAAGCTCCTTTATCCCGGCCTCAATGCCGTCCGTTATTTCCTTTAACCGTTCCTTGTTGGTCTTGCTCGGCTCTGCCATAAAACACTCCTTTCCTGGAATAGAAAAAGACGGCCCGTGATCGCTCACAAGCCGTCCTTTGACGTATTTTATTGTAGTTATCTGTCTGGACTGTTCCTTTTCCTGTCCTCACGCTCGATCTGCTTTTGCCACGTCTTTACCGTCTGCTCCCGAAGGAAAGATACGAGGGGGTCAAGCTCCTGCCGCTCGTCCCACGCCTCCAGGGCGGCGTAGTAGCCCTTGCGGTCCTCCTCATGGATGATGACGGGCGGGTGGTCATGGAGAAGCAGGAGGTAGTTCATCAGGAGCCGCCCCGTGCGCCCGTTGCCGTCAGCGAAGGGGTGGATGTTCTCAAACTTGGCGTGGAAATACGCGGCGGCGGTCAGGGCTTTGTCAGCGGGGACGCCCTCAAGCTCGGCTAAAAGCTCCGCCATTTCCTCCTGCACATCCTCCGGGGCCGCGCCGATCTCGTTTTTCCCGGTCACATAGTCGTGGCGCTTGTACTCGCCGGGCCGCTCCCCAAGCTGCCAGCGGCGGGGGTCGTAGGTGTTCTGCGTGAGTACCCGCTGGAACTCGCGGACGAGGGCCTCATCCACGGGCCGCTTTTCGTTGAAAGACGATAAAAGAAGCTCGTTTGCCTCCTTGGAATTGCGTATCTCAAAGAGGGTCCGCAGGTCCCCGGTGTAGCTGGTCACGCCGTCATGCTCGAAGATCTCACGGGTGTCGTTGTACGTCACGTTTTCATTCTCAATCTTGCCGGAATGGTAGGCAAAGGCGATGCTGTGTCCGTTCAGCGCCTCGGCAAGCTCGGCATCGGTAGTGATGTGCCGTTTCCGCCACAGCGCGACGGCTCTCTCGTAGTCGGTCATAGGCGCACCTCCCTCGTTGTTATGAGTATTATATCACAGATTTCCCCGCTGCGGGAAAGAAAATGGACTTTTTTCAAAAAGGGGCCTCCATGAGCTTTAAAAAAGGGGACGCCTCCGCATGGGTCAAAAGCTCATGCGGAGGCAGGGGTTATTTTTCTCTGGACGGGGGCAAAAGGCCGTGATGTTTGGCCCTCTCGCTTTGGGCGCGGCGGCGCTGGTCGCTGTACGGAGGGCGTATGCTGACGCACCGCTTGGGGACGGTGTATGTCGCCACGTCAGGCAGTACGGGCCTTTCCGGATAGACCTTCTCCGGGTCGCGCTCATGGAGCCTTCTCAGCTTGTCCATGAGGCGCGGGTCGTGGGTGTAGACGCTGGCGGTGTCCCCGGCCTCGTTGTAGAGGATGATCGTCTCCCGTTCCTCCGGGGTCAGCCTCATGCGGACCTCTCCTTGAAATCGAAGCCGTAGCGGGTGAGCTGGCCGTCGTCGGTGAGAGTGAGGGTCGCGTCGAAGGTCTTGCCGGTTTTCTCGGACCAGATGCCCTTGACGAAGACCCGCCCGTTCTTCAAAAGCTCGGCGGCAAGGGCCTTTGTCATGGTGATCTTTTTGGCCGTGAGAAACTTGTTGTCCTTCCAGAGGGCGAAGCGGCAGTCGTGCTTCTCGCAGAAAAAGCCCTGCTTGCCCTCAATGACGCTGCCGCCGCAGCGGGGGCACTTGCCCACGGCCTCCCGGTCGTTGGGGAAAAGCACCTCCGCGCCGGGGACGGGGGTGTAGCTCCCCGTCAGCTCCCGGACCATGAGGCAAATATCCTCCATGAAGCTGTCCGGGTCCAGCTCCCCGCGCTCCACCATTTTCAGCCGGTTCTCCCACTCCGCCGTCAGGAGCGGCGACTGGAGCTGGGCGGGCAGGACCGTCACCAGGGAGACGCCGATGCCGGTGGGGATGAGGTTCACAGTTTTCCTGGCCTTTTTCCGTTCCACAAGGCCCGTGGCGATGAGCTTCTCGATGATTCCCGCACGGGTGGCCGGAGTGCCCAGGCCCTTACGTTCCGCATCTTCGGGCATATCCTTAGCCCCGGCGGCCTCCATAGCCGAAAGAAGCGTGTCCTCCGTGAAGTGGCTGGGCGGGGTGGTCTTGCCCTCCCGGACCTTGCCGGAGGTGACGGGGAGGGTGTCGCCGGTATTGAGGGCGGGCAGCTCGTTGTCCCGGCTCTCGTTGTCCGCGTAGACCTTCCAGCCCATGTCCAGTGTGACCTTGCCCTTGGCGGTGAAGGAATGTCCGGCGCAGTCGATCGTGACGGCAGTCTCCTCACAGCGGTACGCCCCAGAGACGGCCCGGAGCATCTGGCGGGACACCAGCATCAGGACCTCGCGCTCCCCGAAGGGGAGGGAGGCCGGGTCAGTCCTCCCGGCCACGGCGGTGGGGACGATGGCGTGATGGTCGCTGACCTTCCGGCTGTCGCACACCTGGGCGGCGTTGACCGTAGCGGGGGTAGTCTCACGGAGGACAGCGGCGGCACAGCTCACGATGGAGGCCACGCTGTCCGCCATATCGTCGGTGAGATACCGGCTGTCGGTCCGGGGGTAGGTGCAGAGCTTTTGCTCGTAGAGACTTTGCAGATAGTCCAGCGTCTGCTGGGCCGTGTACCCCAGGGCGCGGTTGGCCTCCCGCTGGAGGGTAGTCAAATCATAGAGCGCCGGGGCTCTCTCGGACTTCTCCTTGCTGTTGACGGATGTGACCGTAACAGAGGTTGTATTTCTCAAAACGGCGTCGGCATCGCCCCTCTTGGTAAACCGCTCACTTTCAGCGGTAAACCCGCCCAGGTCCAGCTCCACGGTGTAGAACTTCTCCGGCCTAAAGGCGCTGATCTGGGCCTCGCGCTCCACCAGCATCGCAAGGGTCGGAGACATGACCCGGCCCACCTTCAACGTGCGGTGGTAGACCACGGAGAAAAGCCGGGTGGCGTTGATGCCCACCAGCCAATCCGCCCACTCCCGGCACCGGGCGGCGGCAAAGAGGTCGTCGTATTCCGCACCGGGGCGGAGGGCTTTGAAGCCCTCCACAATGGCGCTGTCCTCCATGCTGCTGATCCACAGGCGCAGGACGGGCTTGGCGCAGCCAGCCACGGCGTACACATTACGGAAGATAAGCTCGCCCTCCCGCCCCGCGTCACAGGCGTTGACGACCTCGCTCACGTCCTCCCGGCCCATAAGCCGCCGCAGGACCTCGAACTGTGTGTGCTTGTCACGGGGGACTCTGTGCCTCCATTCGGCGGGGATAATGGGCAGATCGGCCCTGTCCCACTTGGTAAACTTTTCGGAGTAGGTTTCGGGTCCGACAAGGGCCGCCAGATGCCCCACGCACCAGGAAACGATGGTGTCCGCGCCCTCCATATACCCGTCCTTCCGGCTCTTGACGCCAAGGACGGCGGCAATGGACATAGCCACAGAGGGCTTTTCCGCTATTACAAGTCTTTTCATGTCGTTATAGGCTCCTTAATTATAAAATGTGTAATTTCGTCCCATATAGGCTCGGTCACGCTGGGGTGGAGGGTGAGGTTTTCAAGATACCGCTCAAAGGCCAGGTCGCTTGCTATGTCCTCCGCCGCCTCAACCAAGATAACGCGCCGGGCGCAGCTGTCGAAAATCTTCATGTGCTTATAGCGCCGTTACGCTTCCCCCTTATCCTCGTCCTCATTGAAAGCGTCCTCCGCAAGCTCGGCGTCGTCGATCTCCGTTTCCTCGTCCTCACCGTCGTCCTCTCCGAAGTCGTATTCGTCGAGGTCGGTGGCCCCTTTCGTTTTGGGGGGACTTCTTGCGGACTTTGAGGAAGTAGAACGCGCCGCCGCCCGCGAGGGCGACGACCAGCACAAGGACGGGGAGCAGATTTGCGGACTTACCGCTGTTGGACGGTTCATCGGTGTCGGACTTATCCTTGTCAGGCGCGGTGTCCGGCTCCTTTTCGGGTTCAGGGTCGGCCACGGCCTCCTTGCCGGTACACTCGCTCATATTAACCCGGCAGACGGGGCAATCGGTGTTGATACTCCCCACAACGCACTTGTCCACACAGGTACAGGTGTTTTCCGGGAGCTGACCGCCGCTTTCCTCCAAAAGAGCCATAAGGTCGGCCTCGTCAACGAGGTTGAGAAAATACACATTCTCCGTGTCCCCGGCCCGGTCAATGACCAGGTAGAAGTAGTTGCCGTTTTTACTCTGGAGGGTGATGAACTGCTTTTCCTGGCGCTCGCTCTCATCTCCGCCATCGGGAATGATGGACGAGAAGAAATCGTCCACAAGCGTCAGGTTGCCGTCCGGGGTTAGGGGTTCTCCCATGCCGCCGCCGGAGAAAAGCCAATCGAGTATCCCGTCCGGGATGCCGTCAGGGAGCTCGATCTCCTCCGTGCCTACAACAATGCTGTCTATGGCGTCGGGTGGCGTATCCTCGCCGTCCTCATTGGAGGCGTAGCATCCGGCGGCATGGGCGGGAACGGAAAAGGCCGTCATGCAAAGCAAGACGGCCAGTGTGATGGGCAGGATTTTCAGTTTACTCATGGGCGGCCTCCTTTGCGGCATTGACAGCGGCGGCGGGGTTGACCCGCAGACTGTCCAGCAGCTCCATGAGCTTCTCCGGCGTGACGCCCATCTCCCGCACCATGCCGATGATGTCCGTGTTCTCCAGCTTGGTCACGGCGGTGTCGATCTCCCTGTTTCGCTCCTGGAGCTTTGCGATCTTCTCCAGGTTCTTTTCCTTCTCATCCTTCAGCTTCTGTATTTTCGGGTTCATAGTTACCTCCTTATTACGGCTCCGGCAGTCGCCCAAAGCTCAGAAAATGCTCCTGCCAGTAGCTTGTGTTGATGGATGCGTATTGAATGGGGTCCCCACAGTGGAGCATCATCCCGTCGCCCAGGTAGATGCCCACATGGGACGCGCCGGTGGTATCGTAGGTCCCCTGGAAGAAAATGAGGTCGCCGGGGCGGGCATTTGAGGGGGACACCGCCGTACAGATATTCCGAAGCCCGTTAGCCCCCAGCCGTCCGATGCTCCAACCCACGCCGCAGTTGTTGATTACCCAGCTCACAAAGCCCGAGCAATCGAATGAGGTTTCCGGGGAGCTGCCGCCCCAGACGTAGGGGTAGAGAAAGTATTTCCGGGCTTCCTCCATCATGGCGGCGAAGCGCGGGTCGGTCAGGCGCTCGGCGGGTATTTCATAGGCGTCATAGTGGGTGTTGAAGTAGCGGTTCACATAGCCGGAGTCCGGGAACAGGTCCGGGCGGTTGCCCAGCGTCCCCATATACATGGCGTACATGGCAAGCTGGTCATGGGACATGGCGTAGACGGGGACGTGACTGAGGTTGAAGTTCTCCAGCGCCACCGTGCAGATGGTATAGGTGTAGGGGACCTCGACCTCGTATTCATATTCTTCAACCGTTACCTCGCCGGTTTCGGGATTCGTTACTTCCTGTGTCCCGGTCCGTGTTTCAGTTCTGTACCTTGTTTCCGTGACCACATTCTCCGTGAGGATGTACTGACGTTCAAAGAGGCTTTGCAGGATGCCGCCGATGCCGTCAGCCGTCCAAGGGCCTCCCGCCATAGCCGTCACAGCGGAAATGAGTACATAGGGGTCATGCTCAATGGCGTCCAGATCGTAGCGGTACTCATTATAGCTGTGTGTCCTTTCATAGTTGTTCAGGTAACTTTGCAGCTCTGCCTCCAATGCGGAATACTGGTCCTCGGCGGCAAGCATATCCGC
>CANRIU010000056.1 GCA_947630755.1 uncultured Oscillospiraceae bacterium
GCCAGGTCCATGACCTCCTGGACGGAGCCCTCAGCCAGCATGGCAAAGCCGGTCTGGCGGCAGGCCATGACGTCGGAGTGGTCGCCGAAGATGTTCAGGGCGTGGCTCGCCACTGTACGGGCGGACACATGGAACACGCAGGGCAGCAGCTCGCCGGCGATCTTGTACATATTAGGGATCATCAGAAGGAGGCCCTGGGAGGCGGTGTATGTAGTGGTAAGGGCGCCCGCCGCGAGGGACCCGTGGACAGTACCGGAGGCGCCGGCCTCAGACTGCATCTCCACCACCTTGACTGTGGTTCCGAAAATGTTCTTCTGTCCCGCGGCGGCCCACTGATCGACGTAGTCTGCCATGGGGCTGGACGGCGTTATCGGGTAGATGCCCGCAACCTCGGTAAACGCATAGGATACCCATGCGGCCGCGTTGTTGCCGTCCATGGACTTGAGTTTTCTCGCCATGTTCTTCTCTCCTTATATTAAAATTTTTCCAAAGCGAACGTTCGATGGGCACAGTGGCTCATCTTTGTGAATTTTATCACACTTGTTTTGCAATGTAAATAGAAATTCATGTTTTTAAAGAGCTTTTTTAGGACATCCTCCAAAAGCTCACACCGGACTTTCCCCGTTTCCGTACATAAAGTCATATATCTTCTGGTACACCGGGTCGTCCTCCGCCACCGGGACGGGCTGGTAGTTGTTGGACGAGCCCGTGTACACATAGCAGGGCACAACGTCGTCCGACTCCAGCACCACGCCGTCGGAGGTGAGGGATATGGTGCACTGGTATATCGCCGTGCGGTTCTCCGGGTGGGTATTTCCGCCAAAGCAGAAGTTTCCAAGGCTATATACTATCGTCCCGCCGTTGTAGCGCTCTATGGGCTGGAGCATATGGGGGTGGGTGCCCACGATGAGGTCCGCCCCCCGGTCGATGAGATTTTTGTAGGCCGTCTCCCGCCAGGCGTCCTTCTGGTGGGTGCCCTCGGTGCCCCCGTGGGGGTAGATTATCTGGAAGTCAGAGTTTGCAACCATCTCCTCCAGCGTCTTATATAAGTCCTTCTCGTTCCCCGCCCAGCGGAGCCGGCAGGCCAGGATGGAGACAGTGATGCCGTTTTTCTCCAGATACAGCGGCTCGTTGTGCTTTGCCACCGTCAGATCCGCCGCCTCCAGGGCGTCTATTGTGTCGGAGATGCCCTTCGTGCCGTAGTCGCCCATGTGGTTATTGGAAAAGCCCACTATCTCCACGCTGGAGGTGGAGAACACCCTCGCCGAGGACGCGGGGCCGATGAACCAGAACGCCGTGGGGGAGCCCTTGTCCTCCATGCCCAAGGGGTTATCGGAGAGCACTCCCTCGCAGTTTGCTATGGTGAAGTCGTCCTCCTCGAATACGGGCTTCACCTTCTCAAGGAAATAGTCCGGCTCGTTGTTCTCCGCATACCAGTTGAAGGTCCCCCTGCCGTTTCCGCCCTTCTGGGTGCCAAGGGTGCAGTCCCCCACAAAGGACAGTGTGACGGACTGCTTCTCCGGGAAGCGGATTATGGGTCCGGGGATGGTGTACATGAACACGCACAGGGACAGCAGGAATTTAAAAAAGCTCATTTTAAAAAAGCCTCCTTTTCGTTCGTCCCCATTATACAAAATCCGCCCCCTCAAAGCAACAATTTTGAGAAGAAAAAGAATGACAAAGGCGTAAAGAAGGTGTATAATGATTGGCGAAAAAGCCCGGAGGGCTTTTTCGCCGCGCATGTCGCCGGAAAAATATTGAATTTGAGTTTTTTATATACTGGTGTATGATCAAATAAATCTGACAGCCGCTGCGGCGGCGGAAAAGGAGGAACGATATGTTTACCGAAGTCTTTGAAGCAGTTGTGGCCGCGGCCGCGGGGAAGCTTGAGAATATGCGCCGCAATCATCTGGGTTACTTCTCCGCGAGCATCCTCGCCGGGATGTTCGTGGCCTTCGGCGGCTTTGTGTCCCTGAGCGTCGGCGGCGCGCTGACAGCCGCTGGCTCCCCCTACGCAAAGCTCCTGGCGGCATTCGTCTTTACCTCCGCGCTGAGCCTTGTCATAATGGCGGGGTGCGAGCTTTTTACGGGCAACAACCTGGTCATGGCTGCCGGAGTGCTCGATAAGAAGGTCACGGCTGTGGACGCCATGAAGCTGTGGCTTTTCTGCTGGATAGGAAATCTCGCCGGGGCGTGGATAGCCGCGCTGCTCTTCTGGGCGGCGGGCCTCGCCTCCGGGGACACGGCGGAGTATATCGCCCTCACAGCCCGGGTAAAGGTCACCCTGCCCATACCCCGGATGTTCGTCCGGGGGGTGCTGTGCAACACTCTGGTGTGCCTCGCGGTGTGGTGCTCCATAAAAATGAAGTCGGAGTCCGGCAAGCTCATAATGGTGTTCTGGTGCATCATCACCTTCATGCTCTGCGGCTTTGAGCACTCCGTGGCAAACATGTCCTCCCTTGCCCTTGGCATCCTCACCGGGAGCGTCGGCTTCTGGGAGTATGTGCGCAATGTAGGCATCGTCACCCTGGGCAACATCTTCGGCGGCGCCCTCCTTGTGGCCCTGCCCTACTGGCTTTGCGCCGGAAAGCGGGGCAGGTGATGGTAAGAGAGGTTCGTTCCCTTGGCCTTGCGGGCATCGACGGCTTTGACGTGTCGGTGGAGTGCGCCCTCTCCGCGGGGCTTCCCAGCTTTGACATCGTGGGCCTGCCCGACGCGGCGGTGAAGGAGTCCCGGGAGCGGGTGAAGGCCGCCATTAAAAGCTGCGGCAGGAAATTCCCGCCCTCCCGCGTCACCGTGAATCTCGCCCCGGCGGACAGAAAGAAGGCCGGGACGCTGTACGACCTGCCCATACTTCTCAGCATCCTCGCCGCCGCCGGGGAGATAGACCCCCTCCCCCCGGAGCGGGCCTTTTTCGGCGAGCTCGGCCTCAACGGCGAGCTTCGCCCCGTGCCCGGGGCTCTCAGCATGGCGATGCGCGCCGGGCGCAGCGGCGTAAGGGAGCTCTTCGTCCCCGCCCTCAACGGCGAGGAGGCGGCCTTTGCCGGGACGGTGAAGGTCTACCCCGCCCGGAATGTGTCGGAGCTCATTGACCACCTTGAGGGAGTGCGCGCCCTGGAGCCTTTAAGCTCCGCCCCCGTCCCCCCGAGGCCTGTATACGACCTCGACTTCTCTCAGGTAAAGGGTCAGGAGAACGTGAAGCGAGCGCTGGAGGTCGCCGCCGCAGGCGGGCACAACATACTGCTTATCGGTCCCCCGGGCGCGGGAAAATCCATGCTGGCAAAGCGCCTCCCCACCATCCTCCCGGATATGTCCCGGGAGGAACAGCTTGAGACCACCGCCATCTACTCCGCCGCCGGAAAAACGGTGAAGGACGGGCACATCATGTCCGAGCGCCCCTTCCGCTCACCCCACCACACCATGTCCCACGCGGCAATGGCGGGCGGGGCACAGCTCCAGCCCGGGGAGATTTCCCTCGCCCACAACGGAATACTCTTTCTCGACGAGCTCCCGGAGTTCCACCGGGACGTCATCGAGGCTCTGCGCCAGCCCATAGAGGACGGCGTGGTCACCATCTCCCGCTCCGCCGGGACGGCGAAATACCCCTCCCGGTTCATGCTGGTGTGCGCCATGAATCCCTGCAAGTGCGGCTGGTTCGGGCACCCCTCCGGCAGGTGCACCTGCACCCCCCAGAGCGTGGAGGCGTACAGGGCCAAGGTCTCCGGCCCACTGCTGGACAGGATAGACATGCACATCGAGGTCCCCGCTCTGGAGTTTGAGGAGCTTCGCGACCGCTCCCCCTCGGAGCCCAGCGAGGCCATCCGCGCCCGGGTGAACGCCGCCCGGGACATTCAGCGCCGCCGCCTTCGCGGCGCGTCCATATCCTGCAACGCCCAGATGGGCCCCGACGCCATCCGTGACTTCTGCGCCCTCGGCGATGCCGGGGAGAAGCTCATGAAGAGCGCCTTTGACCGCCTCGGCCTCACCGCCCGCAGCCACGACCGCATTTTGCGTGTCGCCCGCACAATTGCGGACCTGGCGGGCAGCGAGAGCATAGAGCCTCCCCACCTGGCCGAGGCGATACAGTACCGGGCATACGACTTCAAGGTGACAAAATAGATGGAGAGAAAAAGGAAAGCCGTGGACATCCTCACAGCCGTCACGGATCTGGGAATTGCCGTCTCCGCCGCTTTGTGCGCGGCAACAAGGTTTAAGCTGCCCTGGCTGTGCCTTGGCGTGACCGCGGCGGTGCTGGCCGCCGGCGTGGCCGGGGCTTTGATCAACTCCTCCCTTCCCAGGGAGGAGCGTATGCACCCCACGACCTTCAGGCTCTTCGCCGTCACCTCGCCCTGGTCCTCCGTGGCGGACATACTGGCCATACTGCTGCTGGAGGTGAGCTTCACTTTCTCAGCCTGCCAGTGGCTGGCGCTGCCGTCTCTTGTGCTTCTGGCTGTGGGACTTGCCTGGTCGGTGGGGTATCCGATCGTAAAAGCCCGGCGCAAAAAGCATTGACGCGCCGTGGGCCTTTTAAATAATTAAACAGGAGAATACCGATTTGAACGACATACTTTTACTAAAGCAGGGCGAGATAGTCCTCAAGGGCCTGAACCGCCGGATATTTGAGGACAAGCTCGTCTCCAACGTAAAGCGTCGGCTCGCCCACGTCGGGTCCTTCCGGGTCTACGCCTCCCAGTCCACGGTGTACGTCGAGCCCGTGGACGACAGCGCCGACATGGACGCGGCCTTTGAGGCGGCAAAGCAGATCTTCGGCTTTGTGGTGGTGGTCCGGGCTGCGGCCTGCGAGAAGGACCCGGAGGCCATCTTTGAGACGGCGAGGACCTACCTTGCGGAGGACTTCGCGAAAGCCCGCTCCTTCAAGGTGGAGTCCAAGCGCTCCGACAAGTCCTTCCCCATGACAAGCATCGACGTCAGCCGCGAGGTCGGCGGCCTTCTCTCCGACGCATTCCCCGATGTCCCGGTGGACCTTCATCACCCGGATCTGGTCGTGAATGTGGAGATACGGGAGTCCGCCGCCTATGTCCACTCCGTGCCGGAGCTGGGCGCGGGCGGTATGCCCGTTGGCAGCTGCGGCAGCGCCGTCAGTATGCTCTCCGGCGGCATCGACAGCCCCGTGAGCACATGGATGGCGGCAAAGCGCGGCGTGCACATAATCCCCGTCCACTTCTTCTCCTTCCCCTACACCTCCCAGCTTGCCAAGGACAAGGTGGTGGAGCTGGCAAGGCTTCTGGCCCCCTGGTGCGGGCGCATGACCCTCGAGGTGGTCCCCTTCACCCACATTCAGGAGGAGATCAGGGATAAGTGCCCGGAGGAATATTTCACCATTATCATGCGCCGCTTCATGACCCGCATATGCGAGAGGATCGCCACGGACAACAGCTGCGGCGCCATCATCACCGGGGAGAGCCTGGGGCAGGTGGCGAGCCAGACCATGCAGGCCATGGCGGTGACTCAGGAGCCCGTGAAAACTCCCATCCTCCGCCCACTGGTGTGCATGGACAAGCGGGACATTATCGAGATTGCGAGGAAGATCGGCACCTTTGAGACCAGCATCCTCCCCTATGAGGACTGCTGCACCGTCTTCACCCCCCGCCACCCCCGCACAAGGCCGCGCCTCTCCGATGTCGTCGAGGCCGAGAGGCCCCTGGACATCCCCGCGCTGTGCGACGAGGCCCTTGCGAATATTGAGCGCATACCGATACGCTACTGATTTATATATACATAAATGGAGGCTCATTTAAAATGGAAAAAGGTCAGATGCAGATGTCCCTTGTGGAGGAGCTGAGCTTCGTCCGCTACGGCGGGACCGACGACGAGCTCAGGGCGGCGAATATTATCCGGGATAAAATTTCCGGGCTCGGGGGCGAGAGTGAGCTTATGGACTTCACCATCCCCGGCTTTAACGTCAGCGCCTGCTCCATGAGCGCCGGAGGGCGGGGGATAGAGTGCGTCCCCTACGGCCTCTCCGGCTCCCTTCCCGAGGGCGGCGCGGAGCTCAGGCTCTACTACGCCTGCCGCGGCAGGGAGGAGGACTATCTGGGACTTGGAAGTCTCGAGGGCTACGCCGTGCTTTTAAACGGCCTCACGCTGGACAGCTACCGTATCCTTCGGGAGAAGAACGCCTCCGCCTTCATAACCTTTAACGGCAAGTGGTATGACGACGAAAACCTTCAGGACCTGTACTCCCGGACCATCCGCCCCTCCATGCAGGAGCTGGGCCGCATCCCCGGCTTTATGATTACAGCCCGGGACGCCACGGAGCTCGTCCGCGGCGGGGTAGAGAGCGTGCATCTGGAGCTCGTTCAGGAGGACGTGGAGCGCACCTCCCGGGATGTGCTGGCGGTGATACCCGGCAGCGAGATAACCGATGAGTGCGTGGTCCTCACTGCCCACATGGACTCCGTCCCCGTTGGCACAGGCTCCTGGGACAACGCCTCCGGCGCTGCGAACCTCATGGCCCTGTACGCCCACTTCCTCAAAAATCCTCCCCGCCGCACAATGCGCTTCATCTGGTGTGGGAGCGAGGAGCAGGGGCTTTTGGGCTCCAAAGCGTGGATAGCCCGGCACGAGGACATGATGGATCAGGTCAAAATGTGCTTTAACTTCGATATGTGCGGCACCGTCCTCGGCCCCAACGAGATATACGTCACAGGCGGCGAGGACCTTAAGTGCTTTGCCGAGCAGTACGCCCGGGAGGTCGGCTGGTCCGCGAACATAGTCCAGAAGGTCCACTCCTCCGATTCCGCCCCCTTCGCCGACAGGGACATCCCCTCCCTCGGCATCACCCGCCGGACGGACACCGCCGCCATCCACGTCCACAACGACCTCCTCTTCCCTCTCTCCCCGGCCTCCTTCGCCGACATGGAGGAGTTCTCCGCCGGGATCATCGGCAGGGCCGTAAACTCCCGCATCTTCCCCGTCCCCAGGGGTATGCCGGACAGCATCCGCGAGGGGCTCGACAGGTATTTCCACCGCAAAAAGTCTTAAAATACACAGCGCTTGACCCCGGCGCCTTTTTTGACAGGAGGCTTTGAAATGTCACACACCGCCGAAATAATCTCCGTGGGAACGGAGCTTCTCCTTGGCAACATCGCCAACACCGACGCCCGGGACATCTCCCAGATGCTCTCGGAGCTGGGCATCAACGTATATTTCCACACCGTGGTGGGCGACAACCCGGAGCGCCTGAAGTCCGCCGTCGCCATCGCCAAATCCCGGGCGGACATAATCATCACCACCGGGGGGCTGGGTCCCACCTGCGATGACCTCACGAAGCAGACACTGGCGGAGGCCTTCGGCCTCAGGCTCATCTTTGACGAGACGGAGGCCCGGGAGATCCGTGACTACTTCGCCACCCGGCTCCACAGCCACCAGATGACGGACAACAACTACCAGCAGGCCTACCTGCCGGAGGGCTGCGTCCCCTTCCACAACGACTGCGGCACCGCCCCGGGCTGCGCCTTTTTCGCCGACGGTGTCCATGTGCTCATGCTCCCCGGACCTCCCCGGGAGTGCGTGCCCATGTTCCGCCAGTGCGCCATGCCCTACCTTCGTCGGCTCTCGGACCTGGAGCTCGTCAGCCGCAACGTCCACATCTTCGGCCTCGGGGAGTCCTTCGTGGAGGACAAGCTCCGGGACACCATGCTGAGACTTGAAAATCCCACCCTCGCCCCCTATGCCGGCTCCGGGGAGGTCCGCCTTCGCGTCACCGCCCGGGTCCGCACCGATGAGGAGGCGGAGGCCATGATTGCCCCGGTCCTACGGGAGATACGGGAGAAGATAGGAAACTGCGTCTACGGCATCGACACTGGCACCCTCGAGAATACCGTCCTTCTTCTGTTGAAGGAGCGCCGCATGACCCTCGCCTCGGCGGAGAGCTGCACCGGGGGCCTGGTCTCAAAGCGCATGACGGACCTGCCCGGCGCGTCGGAGGTGTATATCGGCGGCGTGGTGACCTACGCCGTCAGCTCCAAGACCGCGCTTCTCGGCGTCCCGCCGGAGCTTATAGAGCGTGAGGGCGTGGTGAGCCGCGCCGTCTCCGAGGCCATGGCCCGGGGAGTGCGCTCAAGGCTCGCTTCCGACCTTGGCATCGGCATAACGGGCATCGCCGGACCCTCCTCCGACGAAAGCGGCACACCCGTGGGCACGGTGTTCGTCTCCCTCGCCTCCCCGGAGGGCGTATTCACCCGCCACCTGCACCTGGGCCACGACCGCGACCGGGTCCGCACCGGCGCCGCGAACCACGCCCTCGACATGGTCCGCCGCTTTCTCACCGGCCTTGATGTCTGCGAGTGGGAGAAGTAAGCTCAAACAAACAAAAATCCTGCGTATCTTCACCGGATACGCAGGATTTTTTACTGTTTTGTCTTTCCCTCAGCCGTTCATCACCCGCACCAGCACCGCCTTCTGGGCGTGGAGGCGGTTTTCCGCCTCGTCGAAGATGGAGGGGGCGTACTTCTCCAGTACCTCGTCGGTTATCTCCTCGCCCCTGTGGGCGGGGAGGCAGTGGAGCACGATGGCGTCGGGCCTTGCCACGCCCATGAGCTTCATATCCACGCAGTAGCCGGAGAAATCCCGCTTTCTCCGCTCCGCCTCCTGCTCCATGCCCATGGAGGCCCACACGTCGGTGTACACCGCGTCCGCGTCCCGGGCCGCCTCGAATATGTCGTCAGTCACGGTGAGGTCCCCGTTCTCCTTCGCCCATTTGACTATCTCCCCGTCGGGCTCATAGCCCCCCGGGCAGCCGATGGCTACCCTCATCCCCGTCTTTACGCACCCCACTATAAGGGAGTTTGCCATGTTGTTCCCGTCGCCGATGAAGGCGAGCTTCCGCCCGGCGAGCGTCCCCTTGTACTCCCGTATGGTCTGGAGGTCCGCCAGCACCTGACAGGGGTGGGCATAGTCCGTAAGGCCGTTTATTATGGGGATGGAGCCGTACCTGGCCAGGTCCTCCACCTCCGACTGCTCATACGTCCTTATCATAATGGCGTCAAGGTACCGCGAGAGCACCCGGGCGGTGTCCTGCACAGGCTCGCCCCGGCCTATCTGGAGGTCCCGGGAGCTTAAAAAGAGCGCATTTCCCCCAAGCT
Source organism: uncultured Oscillospiraceae bacterium (assembly GCA_947630755.1). Lineage (GTDB taxonomy): Bacteria > Bacillota > Clostridia > Oscillospirales > Oscillospiraceae > RUG626. Next base: position 9,108 of record CANRIU010000056.1, read on the forward strand.
GGTACATCCCCGCCTCAAAGGAGACGCGGGTGCGAGTGGAGGACTTCTGGAATATCATGCCAAGGGTCTTCCCCGCAAGCCGCGGATGGGGTATGTTGTTCTTCCTCTCGAATTTCAGCTGGTCGGCAAGGCCGAGAATGTCGAGTATCTCCTCTTTTGAAAGGTCGCCCAATTTTAATAAGTGCTTCATTCTCCTATCACCTCTTTCAAAATTTCAACGGCCTCGGAAAGCTCCTCATCCGTGATCGTCAGCGGCGGCAGCAGCCGCACCTTCTCGTGGGCCGTCAGCGGCACAACCCCTCGGGCAATGGCGGCCCTCACCACCTCCCCGGCGGGCTTTTCGGTGAGTATGCCTGTCATCAGCCCCATACCCGTGACGCCCTTCACGCCCTTTGCCCCGGAGAGGGCCTTTTTCACATACTCCCCCTTCCGGCGGACGCCCTCAAGAAGTTCATCATCGATGCGCCTTATGATATTGAGCGCCCCGGCGCAGGCGATGGGGTTCCCGCCGAAGGTGGAGCCGTGGCTTCCGAAGGTCAGAGTGTTCTCCACACGCTCCCCCATCATGCACGCCCCCAGCGGCAGTCCGCCGCCGAGCCCCTTTGCCGTGGTCACAATGTCCGGCGTAAAGCCGTACTGCTCATAGGCGTACAGCGTCCCCGTGCGCCCGTTGCCCGTTTGGACCTCGTCCACGATGACGAGCATATCCTGCTCCCGGGCGATGCTCACCACCTCGTCCACATACTCCCGCTCGAGGGGCACCACGCCCCCCTCGCCCTGAATGAGCTCCATCATCACGGCACAGCAGTCTCCCCTGTCGGCAAGCGCCCGCACCTCCCCGGCGTCCTGGGCGCTGGCGTGAACGAAGCCCGGGGTGAAGGGCCCGAATTTCGTGTGGAATGCCTCCTGCCCCGTGGCGGCGAGGGTGGTGACGGTCCTTCCGTGGAAGCTGTTCTTCAAGGTGATGATGGTGGAGCGCCTCTCGTCCCCGCATAAGTCAAAGGCCCATTTCCGCGCAGTCTTTATGGCGCACTCGTTGGCCTCCGCCCCGGAGTTTCCGAAGAACACCTTCCTCATCCCCGTCCTCCGGCAGAGCTCCTCCGCAAGTCTGACGCAGGGTTCGGTGTAATATAAGTTTGACATATGTTGAAGTTTTGACAACTGTTCAACCACCGCTCCCCGCCACTCCGGGTCCGCGATGCCAAAGACGTTGACCCCGATCCCGGCGCCAAGGTCAATGTACCTTTTTCCCCTGTCGTCAAAGACCTGGGCCCCGCTGCCCCGGACGAAGAGCACGTCGCTTCTTGCGTAGGTGTTGGCCACATACTGCCTGTCCAGCTCTCTAATATCCATTTCATCCATATAAATCACCTCACGCGGTAAACATGGTCCCGATCCCGGCGTTTGTCAGAAGCTCCATGAGTATGGAGTGGGGCACCCTGCCGTCGATAATAAATACCTTGCGCACGCCCCGTCGTATCGCCTCCACACAGCACTGTATCTTCGGTATCATCCCGCCGGATATTACCCCCTGTGCCACAAGCTCCGGCACCTCGGAGACGGACAGGCGCGTTATCAGCGTGTCCGGATCATCCTTATCCCGCAGGAGCCCCTCTATGTCCGTCATGGCAAGCATCGACTCCGCTCCCAGCTTCCCGGCGATGCGGGCGGCGGCGGTGTCGGCGTTTATGTTGTAGAGGTTCCCGTCCCTGTCGCACCCCACGGTGGAGATTATGGGGATGTAGCCCATGTCGAGAAGGTCCGTCACGGGCCGGACATCCACGTCCTCTATCTCCCCCACCGCTCCGAGGGCGGGGTCTAACTGCGCGGCCTTTATCATGTGCCCGTCCACGCCGGAGATCCCAATGGCCCGTCCCCCGGCAAGCTCCACCAGGTTCACCAGGTCCTTGTTGACCTTCCCGGCCAGGACCATCTGCACGATGTCCATAGTCTCCGGGTCCGTCACCCGGAGGCCGTTTTTAAACTCCGACCTCTTGCCCGTTTTTTTGAGCATGTCGGAGATCTCCGGGCCGCCGCCGTGGACGACCACCACCTTGACGCCTATCATGGAGAGCAGTACGATGTCCCCCATCACATATTTTTTCAGCGTATCATCGGTCATGGCGTTGCCGCCGTACTTGATGAGTATGACCTTCCCGGAGTATTTCTGAATGTAGGGCAGCGCCTCCGTCAGTGTCTGCGCCCGCAGCGCGTGGTCATGAAGATCCATAAGCATACCTCCCGAATATCTGTCTCCGGCCGGACCCGAGATCAGTAGTCCTCCACATCAAATTTCCTGTCCCTGAAATAATACTCCCTGTCCGCCCCGGTTATCTCCCGGAGCACCCGGCAGGGGTTTCCGGCAGCCACCACGTTGGGCGGGATGTCCCGGGTCACAACGCTCCCCGCGCCGATGACGCTGCCCGAGCCAATGTTCACCCCCGGCAGGATGACTACGCTCCCGCCGATCCACACATTGTCGCCCACGGTGATTGGCGCGCCGTACTCGTATCCGGAGTTGCGGCTTTCGGGGTGGACCGGGTGTCCAGCAGCGTAGAGGGCCACGTTGGGGGCGATAAAGACGTTGTCGCCGATAGTGACCTTGCACACGTCGAGGATAACAAGGTTATAGTTGGCGTAGAAATTCTCCCCCACCTCGATGTTCCAGCCGTAGTCGCAGTGGAAGGGCGGCTCGATCCACACGTTATTCCCGGTTTTCCCAAGGAGCTTTTTTAAAATTGCCGGAATCCTCTCCCGGCGCTCCTCCGGCTTTATGCTGTTAAACTCATAAACGAGCCTCCTGCAGGCCTCCCGCTCCTCAAAAAGCCCGTCCATCCAGGCTCTGTAGGGCAGCCCCGCGAGCATACGCTCCTTCTGATCCATGTTTTCTCCCCCCGTCAGGTGCGGTAATCGCCGTTTATCTTCACATAGTCGTAGGTGAGGTCGCAGCCCCATGCCTCGGCGGAGAAATCTCCGTCGTTTAAATTGACAAGAATATCTATCTCGTCCTCCAGAAGTACCCTTTTTGCCTCCTCCTCGGAGAAGGGAATGCCCGCGCCGTTTTTGCACACGTCCACCTGCCCGGCACGGGAGCGGAAGCTCACGTCCACCTTTTCCACATCCACGTCCGCGCCGGAGTAGCCTATGGCGCAGAGCACCCTGCCCCAGTTGGCGTCCGCGCCGAACATGGCGGCCTTGGTGAGGCTGGAGCATATGACGGACTTTGCAACGGTCTTCGCCGTCTCCGGCTCCCCGGCGCCCGAGAGTATGCAGCTTAAAAGCTTCGTCGCGCCCTCGCCGTCTTTTGCTATCATCCGGCACAGCTTCACGGTGACGGTGTGGAGCGCGGCGCGGAAAATATCAAAATCCGCCCCCTTGCTGTCTATCACCTGGTTGCCCGCCATGCCGTTCGCCATGACGGCGAAGGTGTCGTTCGTCGATGTGTCCCCGTCCACGCTCACCATGTTAAACGAGGTTTTCACGTCCTCCGACACCGCCCTTTGCAGCATCTGTGGAGTGATGGCGCAGTCCGAGGTCACAAAAACCAGCATCGTCGCCATGTTCGGGTGAATCATGCCCGAGCCCTTGGCGATGCCGCCCAGGCGGCATTTGACGCCCTCGATCTCAAATTCCACCGCCGCCTCCTTTGGCACGGTGTCCGTGGTCATAATGGCGTCCTCCGCAAGGTTGGAATTGTCCCCCAGCCCGGAAGCAAGCTCCGCCATGCCCCTCTCCATGGGCTCCAGGCTCATGGGCTGGCCTATGACTCCCGTGGACCCCACGATAACGTCGAAGGCCGGGACCCCGGTGTACCGCTCCACTAAAGCGCACATACCCTGGGCTATCTCCACGCCGTTTGCGTTGCAGGTGTTGGCGTTGCCGGAGTTGCATATCACCGCCTGGGCATAGCCGTCGGCGAGGTGCTCCCGGGTCACCCTGATGGGCGCGGACTTCACCAGATTCGCGGTGTAGACGGCGGCGGCGGCGCAGCGCCTCTCCGAGACTATCAGTGCCAGGTCACGTTTTTTTGAGCTTGCCCTGATGCCGCAGCGGATGCCGTTGGCGGCGAAGCCGCGGGCGGCGCACACCCCGCCGGGGATGGCGGTAATTTCAGTATAATTTATCATGCCTGATACTCAGCTCCAATCATAATAGCGCCGAAAGGCGCAAAGTTATCCCGCCCGGAGGGCGAAGGGAGAGGTCCCGAAGGGGACCGGGGGGACCCGCCGTCAGGCGGGGTAAGTCCACCGAAGGTGGACGGGGGGACCCGCCGTCAGGCGGGGTAAGTCCACCGAAGGTGGACGGGGGATGGTCCCCGAAGGGGACCGGGGATAAGTCCACCGAAGGTGGACGGGGGATGGTCCCCGAAGGGGGACCGGGGATAAGTCCACCGAAGGTGGACGGGGGATGGTCCCCGAAGGGGGACCGGGGATAAGTCCGCCGTAAGGCGGACGGAGGAACCCGCCGTCAGGCGGGGATATTCCGCCCGGAGGGCGGAGGGTTTTGTCCACCTTGGGAGGTGGACGGGAAATGTTCGTTTTCTCTCTTTTGACCCGTCAAAAGAGAGAAAAGAACC
>CANRIU010000057.1 GCA_947630755.1 uncultured Oscillospiraceae bacterium
CTCCCCGTGATGTAGTCCTCGGTGCGCTTGTCGGCGGGATTGGAGAACATCTTCTCCGTGTGCCCAAACTCGATGAGCTCCCCCAAGAGAAAAAACGCCGTTCTGTCCGAGACGCGCACCGCCTGCTGCATATTGTGGGTGACCATGACGATGGTGTAGTCCGCTTTGAGCTCCATGACCAGCTCCTCGATTTTCGAGGTGGAGATAGGGTCCAGCGCCGAGGTGGACTCGTCCATCAGGAGAACATCCGGCTTCACGGCGAGAGCGCGGGCGATACACAGTCTTTGCTGTTGCCCGCCGGAGAGACCCAGGGCAGATTTTTTGAGCCGATCCTTCACCTCGTCCCAGATGGCGGCGGCCCGGAGGGACGTTTCCACGATCTCATCTAATTTTGCGCGACTCCTGACGCCGTGGGTCCGGGGTCCGTAAGCCACGTTGTCGTAAATGGACATGGGAAACGGGTTGGGCTTCTGGAACACCATGCCGATGTTCCTGCGCAGCTCCGTCACATCCCGGCCGGGGGCATAGATTTCTTCACCCCGGTAGGTAAGCGAACCCGTCACCTTTACGCCCTCAATGATGTCGTTCATGCGGTTGATGGTCCGCAAAAATGTGGATTTTCCGCACCCGGAGGGGCCGATGAGGGCGGTGATGCGTCGCTCCATGATGTTCAGCGAGATGTTTTTCAGCGCGTGGGTCTCGCCGTAGTAGAAGTCGAGGCCCTTCGCGGAAATGATCGTGTCAGCCATAGTCAGCTCCTTTTCAGCTTCTTGCCCAGCGTGTTGGCCGCAAGATTGATGATCACCGTGAGGATGAGAAGAATCGTGGCAATGGAAAACGCCACCGAAAAATCGGCGTTCTCCTTGGCGTAGTGGTAGAGCGCCACGGTCAGCGTGGAGCCCGACGCCCGCTCCAATCGGTCCGGGGAGAAGTCCTGCATCGCCATGCTCATGCCAGCGGTGTACATGAGTACCGCGCTCTCCCCCACCACGCGCCCCACGGCCAAAATGCACCCGGTGACGATGCCGTCCACGCTGGAGGGCAGGACCACCGTGCGAATCATGCGCCACTTGCCGGCGCCCAGCCCCAGCGCCCCCTCCCGGTAGGATTGGGGCACGGTTTTAAGGCTTTCTTGCGTCGACCTTATGATGGTGGGCAAAATCATAATAACCATCGTCAGGGACCCGGCCAGCAGGGTCTTTTGCAGTTTGAGGGCCGTGCAAAAAACGATGACGCCCACCAATGCGTAGATGATAGAGGGGATGCCCGCTAATGCCTCGGAGGCAAATTCGATGACCGCCACGAGCTTCCGATTCCGGGCGTACTCCGTCAGATAGATTGCCGTGCCTACGCCCAGGGGCAGGGCAATCAGCAGGGATACGACGACCACAAACAACGTGTTCCGGATGGCCGGCGCTATGCCGATTGTCCCCCTCAAAACGCTCTCCGAGGTGGTGAGGAAGCTCCAGCTGATGCCGCCCACACCACGAATCAGGATGTAGCCGATGAGGAAGACCAGCAGTCCCACCGTGAGGGCCGAGCAGCCGTAGAGGAGCGTCCGTGCCCCGATGTCGTACATTTTTCTGCGCATGTCAGTCCTCCTTCTCCCGCTTCAAGACGAGATTCAAAAAGGCGTTGATGAGCATGATAAAGAGGAACAGCACAAGCCCGATGGAGAAGAGCGCCTGCCGTTGCAAGCTCCCGTCCTGGGAGTAGTTGAGCTCGATGGAAATGCCAGTAGTGAGAAACCGCACGGACTTTGTGAGACTTGGCATATTTGCCACGTTCCCGGCCACCATCATAATGGCCATAGCCTCCCCGATGGCCCGCCCGATACCCAGCACCACCGCCGCCGCGATACCGCTCTTGGCGGCGGGGGCGGAGACGCGAAAATACGTCTCCAGCTTTGTGGCCCCCAGGGCGAGACTGGCCTCCTCATACTCCCTGGGCACCGCCTCCAGGGCCGTCTCGGAGAGGGAGATGATGTTGGGGAGGATCATAATGGCGAGGACAATGATGGCCGCGAGCAGGCTGTCCCCGGCGGGCAGGTTCAGCCACTTGCGCAGCGCTGGCACCAGCACGCACATTCCCACCAGGCCATAGACCACCGAGGGAATCCCCGCTAAGAGGCTGACGGCGGGCCGGACGATGCCGGCAAGCCATTTCGGCGCCGCCTTGGCGAGAAATACCGCCGTGAAAAACCCGATGGGCACGCCGATGACCACGGCCCCCGCCGTACCGTATACGGACGTGAGGATGAGCGGCAGGATGCCGTATTGGTTTTGCCCGGCCGCCCAAACTTTTCCAAAGAGGAAGTCTCCAAGCCCAATCTCCCGTATGGCCGGGAGCCCGGAGATGATGAGATACACGCTGATGAGCAGCACGAACCCCACCGCCACCAGTCCACAGAGGGTGAACAGGATCTGCATGGTCCGCTCCGCCGCTTTTGCCGAAAGCCTTCGGCCTTTTCGCGCCTTCGTTACCGCCGCCGACGCTGCGGTTTCCTTCGTCATAAGATTCCATTCCTTTCAGTTCTTTTCTTTAATGTTTTTTCCAAGGACATGTGCCTTGAAAAAACTCCTTTTGTCACGCAAGTGTGCGCCCGCAGGGCGTGCGCGCCGTGTGACAGCAGGAGAAATCTCATGGATTTCGCAAAATTCATGGGATTTCTCCGCACGTTCCCCTTGGCAGGGAAATGCCCAACGGGCATTTCACGCCAGTTTAGTTGGGGTACACCGCGCCCGCGGCGGCTATGTATTCGGCGGCATCGGCGCTGGTGGCGAAGTGCAGGAACGTTTGGGCGGCCTCGGAGAGCTCCACGCCCTTCTTGGTGACCATGACGAAGGGCCGCTGGATGGTGTAGGTGCCGTCCTTGACCGTGGCCTCGGAGGGGGCGACGCCGTTGACCTTGACGGCTGTTACCATGGTGTTCACCGCGGAGAGGCTGGCGTAGCCGATGGCGTTCTCATTCCCGGCAACATTCCCGATGACGTCGCCGGTGGAGCCGTATTCATTGGTATAGGCGCAAGCGCCCTCCACGCCCACGATCTCCTCAAAGGCGCTGCGGGTCCCGGAGCCGTCCTCGCGTCCGTACACCGCAATGGGCGCGTCCGCGCCGCCAAGCTCAGACCAGTTTGTAACTTTCCCGGTGAAGATGTCCGCGATCTGCGCCGTGGTCAGGTCCGCTACGGTGTTCTTCGGATTTACCACCACCGCCACACCGTCCAGCGCCACCACATGGCTTACCGCGCCCTTGTCCATCTCCTCCTGCTTCAGCTCCCGGCTGGAAAGCCCAATGTCGCAGGTCCCGTCCAGTACCCCGCTGATGCCGGACCCGGACCCGGTGCCGGAGTAGTTTACGGTAATGTCGGGCTCCTTCTCCCGGAACGCCTCCGTCAGCGCCCCCATCACGTCCGCCATGGAGGTGGACCCGTCGGTGTTCACCGTCCCGGACATGCCGCCCTCCGAACAGCCCGCCAGAAGGGCCACAAGCATCACGGCGGCGACCACCATCGCCAAAATTTTCTTTTTCATAACAGTTGTTCTCCTTTTTTACACATTTTCGCTTTCGCGTGACGGGTCTATTGTACAGCGCGGTTTTTCAAATCCACTACCTTGCAATCATCAAATCCTTGTAAAGTCCGCCTCCGTCAAAATTACGCTTGACAACCGCCTGTCCTGTCTGGTACAATTTCACCGTAAAAGGGAGTAGTTGGCGCCCCACGGGCGCGGAGCGGCTCGTCACCACGCCTTATGGCCGGGCCACCCTGGACGATACGGTCCATTGCGAGACTTTTACCGCATAAAACGCGGTAGAAGTCTCTTTTTTTGCCGCGAAATTCGGGAGGGTTTTATGAAAATCTTCGCGCTTATTATCTTCATTGTCACCTACGCCCTGATGATCGCCCTGCAAAAGGTGCGGCCCTGGGTAGCCCTGGGCAGCGCCGCCGTGTTCATCGTCGCCGGGATCGTCCCCCCGGCCGACATATTTCCCTCCATTGACTTCAACGTTCTCCTGATGCTGGCGGGGACCATGGGGACCGTGTCGCTGTTCATCGCCTCCGGGATGCCGGGGAGATTGGCAGAGATACTTTTGCATAAGGCGCCCAACACCATGTGGGTGGCCGTGGCCATGTCCCTCTTTGCCGGTATCGTCTCCGCCTTCATCGACAATGTGGCGACGGTGCTGATGATCGCGCCGGTGGGGATGGCCGTGGCGAGTAAACTGAAGATTTCCCCGGTGCCCCTTATCATCTGCATCGCCGTCAGCTCCAACCTGCAAGGCGCGGCCACATTGGTGGGGGACACCACCAGTGTCATGCTGGGCGGCTACGCCGGTATGGATTTTCTGGACTTCATCTTCATGGACGGCCGCCCCGGCATCTTCTTCGCTGTGGAGCTGGGGGCCCTGGTCACCGTCCCGGTGATAATGTTCATATTCCGGCGTCAGCGGCAAAGGGTGGAGACTGTGGGGGAGACGAAGGTCCGGGATTATTTTCCCACCGTCCTCCTGCTTGCCAACATCGCCCTGCTCATCGGCGCGTCCTTCATCCCAAATAAGCCCTCCATTACAAACGGGCTGATATGCGTCGCGGTGTTCCTTGTGGCTGCAGTGAAGGCCGCCGTCTCGGCGAAGGGCCTCGCCCCCGTGAAAAGGGCCCTTCGGGACATTGACTATGAGACGATTTTGCTTTTGGCGGGTCTCTTTATCGTTATCCGGGGAATCACGAACGCCGGGATAATCGACGACATCAGCGGGATCTTCGTAAAGCTTGGCGGGAATCACATCTTCCTTCTCTACACCGTCGTCGTCTGGGGCTCGGTGCTCATCTCCGCCTTTGTGGACAATATCCCCTATGTGGCCACCATGCTCCCGGTGATCCAGGGGGTGGCCGCCGCCATGGGCGTGGAGCCCACACTTTTATACTTTGGACTCCTCATCGGCGCCACTTTGGGTGGAAACCTGACCCCCATCGGCGCCTCGGCTAACATCGCGGGGATCGGTATCCTGAGAAAAGCGGGCTTTGAGGTCAAGACCGCTGACTTCACCCGTATCGGCGTGCCCTTCACCCTCTGCGCCGTGCTGACAGGGTATCTCTTCTGCTGGTTCGTGTGGGGATGATTTTATCAAGGAGACGATCACTATGAAACACGAATGTATAATCACCGTTTCTATCACCTGATGAACGGGAAATTTTGCGGGTAAGGCGTGGGACACCGTTATCCTCTACGCGCTGAAGGAGAGCATGACGCTGCCGGAGGCATATCTCGCTTTTGTCGGCGGCGGCTATTCCGGTTATGAGGACGACAGGAACGGCGTGGAGTTGCCCGCCAGCGGGGCGGCTTTTTCTTTGTAAGCTTCCTGGCCATGCCCATTATGGCGGCCCAGTGGGTCCCCAGGTGCATACCCATAAGGGCAAAGCCCCAATAGGCGCACAGCATATGGACAGTGCGGGCCTCACCGGAGATGCCCCGAATGTCCAGCCTCAGGGCGTACCGGGAGAGGACGATGCCGCTGGCCATGGAGCCCAGCATAGTGATAAGCACCAGCACGGCCAGGACCGTCTGGAGGACCCGAAAGGGCGTGTACCGCCCCCGGCCAAGGCTTTTGGTCCATTTCATGTTGAGCCCGTGGTGGAGGACAAAGAGCGCGAACATGGCTATCCCCACCCACTCATGGGCCGCCTCGCCCAGGAGGCTGTAGGACATCAGGAGCAGCAGCCCCACTGTCATCAGCGCGTCCGTGACCAGCTTCAAAACGGCTTTTTTAGACATGGCGCACCTCAGAAGCCCAGACCCCGAAGCCACTCCGCCACGTCCCCGGAGGCGTCGGCGGCCTTCTGCATACTGACGGTGAAGCCGTCTGAGATCACCGTGGCGTCCGGCTCCAGCTCGGCGATCTTCGCCGGGGTACCGGAGAGACGGCTGCCGTTGTGGACGGTGAAGGGGATGATGGACTGTCGGAAAAAGTCCTGAAGGGCTTTTTCCGACAAGGAGAACGTGCGGGGAAATGGCACAAAATTAGAATATTGTGCCATTTCCCCTGCTGTTTTGCTGCGCGACCAGTCTGCGGACTGGACACTTGCAAAACAAAAGGGGATTTTTCCGACGTACATGCCACCGGAAAAATCGTTTAACCTGTTTTTTGAATAAGGGGATTTTTGCGACGCACATGCCGCCGGAAAAATCGTTAATCCGTTTTTGAAAAAGGAGGAAAAATAATGAGAGCCATAATGGTCATGTACGACACGCTGCGGCTGGATGTGCTTCCAAGCTACGGCGGGGACGAGATACCGCTGCCGAATTTTCAACGTCTGGCGGAGAGGACCGTGACCTTCGACAAAAGCTACGTCTGCTCGCTGCCGTGTATGCCCGCAAGGCGGGAGATACACACCGGGCGCCCCAACTTCCTCCACCGCAGCTGGGGGCCCATGGAGTCCTATGACGACTCCATGCCGGAGATATTGAAGACTCACGGGGTGTACACTCACATCGTCAGCGACCACAACCACTATGTGGAGGACGGCGGCGGGACGTACTTCCCGCGGTACTCCTCCTGAGACGTGAGCCGGGGGCAGGAGGGTGACCCATGGGCCGGGAGCGCCGAGCCGAGAACGACGCTGTCGCCCCATGTGTTCCCGCCAAAGCCGGGCCAGTCGGAGATGATAAAGCAGCACCTTCTGCACATGGGCGGGCAGGATGTGATAAACCGCCGCAGGTATAAGAGCGAGGCGGACTACCCCATGCACAGGACCTTCGACGGGGGGTGCGGTTCATAGAGGAGAACGTGCAGTACGACAACTGGTTTTTGACGATCGAGACCTTCAACCCCCACGAGCCCTTCGACGTTCCCGGGAGCGTGGAGAAGGCGCTGTTCGACCCGGATAATATCGGGGAGGTCGACTGGCCGCCCTACGCCCCGGTGGAGGAGGACGCAGGGTTTGTGGAGAACGTGCGGAAGAAGTATCTGGCGCTGGTGGCGTTCTGCGATGCGCAGCTGGGGCGGGTACTGGACGCGATGGATAATATGACCTGTGGAAGGACACCATGCTCATCGTCAACACCGACCACAGGTTCATGCTCTCCGAGCACAACTGGTGGGGGAAGATGAGTATGCCGGACTACGAGGAGATCTCCCGCACGCCGCTGTTCGTATGGGACCCCACTCTGGGGCACGCCGGGGAGAGGCGGGAGCAGCTTGTGCAGACGATAGACATCGCGCCCACGCTCCTGGACTACTTCGGGCTGAGAGTGCCGGAGGATATGCTGGGCAGGTCCCTGCGGGCGGTCATCCGGGACGGGGAGAGCGTGCACGAGTACGGGATATTCGGCGCGTTCGGGAGCGTAATCAACATAACCGACGGGCGGTATGTGTACATGCTCGCCCCGGCGGACGAGAGCCTCCCGGCCTACGAGTACACGCACATGCCCACCCATATGCGGGCGCGATTCTCCGTGGAGGAGATGCGGAGCATGGAGCTGGGCGGGCCCTTCTCCTTCACAAAGGGCTGCCGGGTCATGAAGATACGCGCCGGGGCGGGAAGCAATATCGGCGCACGGCGCGGCAAGGTGCCCGAGGGGGACTATATGCTATTTGATTTGGAGACGGACCCCGGACAGAACACACCCATCCGTGACGAGGCGGTGGTAGAGCGCATGAGGGCGGCGCTTAAGGACATTTTAAGGCAGAATGACGCCCCGGCGGAGCTCTACGAAAGATACGGCCTCTGAGAGGACGCGGCGCTTCGCCCATTGACCCTGGGGGGAAGCGGGTGTTATACTGTCATATATACTTACTCCGGCGGGCGAAAGGCCCGCCGGGACATTCAGGAGGTATAAATATGGCCCTTGTACATCTCAACTTCACAAGCAGGTATTTGAGCGGCAGCACCGACGTGAACGTCATCCTCCCGGACATGGGGCGGGGCAGTGAGCCACGGGATTTTTACGGCAGCGGCAGGAGGTACAGGGTCCTGTGGCTGCTCCACGGCACCTACGGGGACTACTCCGACTGGCTGCGAAAGTCGAATGTGGAGCTTTACGCATCCGAGCTTGACCTCATGGTCGTCATGCCCAGCGCCCAAAACTCCGACTACGCCTCCTGGCCCGGCTTCGCCTGCGGGTACGACGCCTACGGGTATCTGACGGAGGAACTGATGCCCCTCATTCAGGGCTGGTTCCCCGCCTCCGAAAAGCGGGAGGACAACTTCATAGCGGGGCTGTCCATGGGGGGCGCGGGGGTGTGCGTCTACGCCTTCAACCACCCGGAGAAATTCGCGGCGCTGTGCGCCATGAGCGGCTGCCCAAGAGATATGTCCGACGAGGATACCCTGCGGGAGAGGGCGAGGTTCTTTCCCCGACGACTTGAAAACCAGCTTTTAAACGCCGGGGGGATAGAGGGCTACCTCAAAAGCCCCCAGAACACCTGGGGCCTTGCCGGGAAGCTGGCCGGGGACCCGGGGGCGCCGAGGATGCTGTTCACCTGCGGCACCGCGGACCCCATCGCGTACAGGCTGTTTTGTGAGTTTAGAAAATACGCCGGGGAGATCGGCCTTAACGCCTGCTTTGAGGAGGCGGAGGGCTATTCCCACGAGTGGCGCTTCTGGGACCTGAGCCTGCGCCGGGCGCTGGAGTTCTTCGGACTCACCGACGGCGGGGCGGGGGCCTGAGAGGGCGCGCCTATTATATAAGGAGGTACATATGAAAAAGCTTGTCACTTCAAGTCACGATATTTTACCCTATGAGACACGCCACGCCGACCTTGTCCGCGCCCTGGCGCCGGAGTGCATGGTGCTTTTGAAAAACGACGGGACGCTGCCCCTCCGGGAGCCATGCAGGCTGGCCCTCTACGGCGGCGGCGCGAGAAGGACCGTGAAGGGCGGCACGGGCTCGGGGGATGTGAACGTCCGCCGCTTTGTGAACGTGGAGGAGGGCCTCGAGGCCGCCGGATTTGAGATAACCACAAAGAGGTGGCTGGACGCCTACGACGCGGTCGTGAGCGACGCAAAGGAGCGATTTTTCGGAGAGCTCCGTCAGGAGGCAAAGGCGCTCGGCGTAAATCCGCTTATATACGGCATGGGCAGGATGGCCCCGGATCCGGAGTACGACTTCCCCCTTGACGGGGAGGGGGACACGGCGGTGTATGTGCTGTCCCGCATCTCCGGCGAGGGCGCAGACAGGACAGCCGCCGCCGGGGACATTGCCCTCACAGCCGGGGAGGTAAGGGACATACTGGCCCTTCGCGAAAAATACCGCCGCTTCGTGCTGGTGCTGAACACCGGGGGGATGGTGGACCTCACCCCCGTCAGGGATGTGGGGACGGTGCTCTCCATGGGGCAGCTGGGCTCCGCCTCCGGCGACGCGCTGGCGGATGTGCTTCTGGGGAGGGCATACCCCTCCGGGAAGCTGACCATGACCTGGGCGCCACTGGACGCCTACCCCTCCACCGCGGGTTTCGGCGACCCCGACGACACGGACTACCGGGAGGGGGTATATGTGGGGTATCGGTACTTTGATACCGCGAATGTCCCCGTGGCCGTCCCCTTCGGCTTCGGGCTGGGGTACAGCTTCTTTGACCTTGGCGAACCTACGGCGGAGCTCACCGGCACTCAGGTCCGTGTCACCGTTCCTGTTTCCAACGCCGGCGGCTTTAAGGGCCGGGAGGTGGTGCAGGTCTACGTCTCCGCCCCCGAGGGGAGGATTCCCAAGCCCATGCAGGAGCTGCGGGGCTTTGCGAAGACCCCGGAGCTTGCCCCGGGGGAGAGCTGCGAGGTGAAGATAACCTTTGACGCCGTGTCCATGGCGTCCTTTGACCCCTCCCGGACCTGCTGGGTGCTGGAGGAGGGCGACTACATCCTCCGGGTGGGGACATCCTCCCGGGATACCCGGATCGCCGGGATTTTGCGCCTCTCCGGCGAGGCGGTGACGAGAAGGGTGCGGAGCATTGTTGAAAAGCCGGGCTTTGAGGACATGGTCCTCCCCGCGCGAAAGCTCACCCCGGCCGAGAGGGCGCAGGCTGACGCCGCGCCTGTAATCGAGCTTGCGCCCGAGTTTATCCCCTGCCGGGAGGTACGGCCCTCCGGAAGGCCGGAGGAGCTGCCTCTGGGCGAGCGGAGGGCCTGGGTAGATGTGATGGAGGGCCGGGCCACGGCGGAGGAGTTTGCCGCGGGGCTCACGGATCCGGAGCTTGCGAAGCTGTGCGCCGGGGACTACAGGGAGTCCGACGACATTCTGGAGATAATCGGGAACGCATCCTCCACCGTCGCCGGTGCGGCGGGAGAGACCTCCGGCAAGCTGCGCTCCCTCGGCCTGCCCACGGCAGTCATGGCTGACGGGCCCGCGGGGCTGCGTCTCAGCCGGGAATATAAGAACGTGGACGGCAGGCTCCGGGGCTCCACGCCCCTTCAGGGGGACAATCTGCTGCTGTATGACCCGGAGGAGCGGGCGACGATGCTGGCTGCCGGCGGCGATGACGGGCTTCCAGAATACTACCAGCACTGCACCGCCATGCCCATAGGCACCTGCGTCGCCCAGTCCTGGAACGAGGAGCTGGCGGAGAAGCTGGGGGATATGATGGGGGAGGAGATGGAGCTCTTCGGGGTGCACATATGGCTGGCCCCGGCCCTCAACATCCAGCGCTCGCCGCTGTGCGGGCGGGACTTTGAGTACTACTCCGAGGACCCGCTGGTATCCGGCGTGACCGCCGCCGCCGTCACCCGGGGCGTTCAGGCCCATTCGGGGCGGTACACCACCATAAAGCATTTTGCCTGCAACAATCAGGAGACGAACAGGTACTTCTCCAACAGCCGCTTAAGCGAGCGGGCGCTGCGGGAGATATACCTGCGGGGGTTTGAGGAGTGCCTGAGACGCAGCGCGCCGGGATTTGTGATGAGCTCCTATAACCTTTTAAACGGCGAGCACACCTGCACCTCGCCCCGGCTTTTGACCGGATTTCTGCGGGACGAGTGCTGCTTCGGGGGCGTGGTCATGACCGACTGGCTGGTGACGGGCGGCATGGGCAGGCGCGGGAGCAAGTGGCCCTGCGCCAGCGCCGCCGGGAACGTGAAGGCGGGGAACGACATCACCATGCCGGGTATGCCCGGCGACATCGCGGACATGATGGAGGCGCTGGGGGACGACGGGCACCCGTACCACATAACCCGGGCGGATCTGGGGCGCTGCGCTGTCCGGGTGCTGCGGGCGCTGCGGGCGATAAACCTCGTCGACGGGGACATGGCGTGACGCGGGACGGAGATAACGGCATATGGAGCTTGTGAGCCTTACTGTCCGGCAGCTTTGCATAATGTTCATTTACCTCGCCATGGGGTACGCGCTGTTCCGCCTCGGGGTGATAACCGCCAACGGCAGCCGGGAAATAGCGGCAATGCTGGTGAAGCTGGTCATTCCGGCGGTGATAGTGAACAGCTTCTGTGTGGAGTTCTCCACGGAGAAGCTCCGGGCGCTGGGGGTCAGCGCCGGGGTGAGCGCGGCGCTTCTGGCGCTGGCGATAATCACGGCGGGGCTTTTGTACCGCAAAAGGCCCATCGAAAACTTCGCCGCGGCCTTCTCCAACGCGGGATTCATGGGGATCCCGCTGGTGCAGGCGGTGCTGGGGGAGGGCGCGGTGTTCTACATAGCGCCCTTCGTGGCACTTTTGAATTTCCTCCAGTGGACCTACGGCGTGGACGTGATAAAAAATGAGCGCACGCGGCCGTCGCTGAAAAAGCTCTTGTGGAACCCGCTGGCTGTCGGCCTTATTCTGGGGCTGGTCATATTTGTCACGGGGCTGGGGAGCGCCCTTCCCGTGCTGGGGAGGACAGTCCTCGTCGGGGTGTGCGGGCTCAATACGCCGCTGGCGATGCTTATTCTCGGGGTGTATCTTGCGCAGGAGGACTTAAGGCGGCTTTTTACGGACCCGGGGCTGTACCTTCTTGGCGCCGTGAGGCTCGTGCTCATACCGCTGCTGTCGCTGCTGGTGCTCTGGGCGCTTCCGGTGGAGACTGACGCGCCGCTGGCGCTGCTGATATGCGCCTCCGCCCCGGTGGGGGCGAACGTGGCGGTGTACGCGCAGCTCCACGGAAAAGACTGCTCCTACGCCAGCCGGACTGTGGCGCTGTCGACGCTGATGTCCCTTGTGA
This sequence comes from uncultured Oscillospiraceae bacterium, assembly GCA_947630755.1. Classification (GTDB taxonomy): domain Bacteria; phylum Bacillota; class Clostridia; order Oscillospirales; family Oscillospiraceae; genus RUG626. Next base: position 12,138 of record CANRIU010000057.1, read on the forward strand.
CGCTGCCCCTCGCCGCGGGGCTCGTCCAGAGGGTGCTGTGAGAGCAGCAAAAAAGCGGCCGTGAGAACGACCGCATGGAAAACATACCGAAAATGCGCCGCAGAAGGGGCGGAGGATACGGGAGGAAATTGACTTTTCCGCAAAAAGGATATATTATATCATTGAGGTGAAAGCCTTTTGTATCTCTCAAACATCTCTCACCTTATCAATATTTTGAATACAGGAGGCGCGGTATGAAAAAACGAATCATCGCACTTGCCCTCGCCGCGGCGCTTTGTCTGGCTGCCGCTCCCGGGGCGCTGGCCGGGTGGGGCGGACTTGCCCGTGTCAGAAGCTACGGAGGCTTTGAGGACGTGCCAGACGGGGCATGGTACGCCGGGTATGTCAGGGACGCCTATGAGTACGGCCTTATCGACGGGACCAGCGGCAGCACCTTCACCCCCGGCGGGGACATAAAGGTGTCGCAGCTCGCCGCGCTGGCGGCGCGGCTCCACCGCCTCTACACCGCGGGGGTGTGCGACCTTGAAAACGGCTCCGGCGGCGTGGCGTGGTACAGGCCATATGTGGACTACTGCCTTGATAACGGCATAATCGCCCCGGGGCAGTTTGAGTCCTTCTCCCGGCCCGCCCTGCGCCGGGAGGTCGCCGCAGTCATGGCCCGGGTCCTGCCGGGCAGCGCCCTTCCCGCCGTCAACACCGTGGAGGACGGGGCGATCCCGGACGTTAGCATGAGCGACCCCGACGCCGGGGCGATATACCTGCTCTACCGGGCGGGAATAGTCAACGGAAACGGCGATGAGCATGTCTTCCTGCCGGACACCTCCATCGCGAGAAAAGAGGTTGCGGCAATCATCATGCGCCTCGCCCTGCCCGGGGACAGGGTCAGCGTGACCCTCACAGCGGACGGCGTGGACATGAGCGTCCCGGAGGGGTACACCACGGGCAGGAGGATGCCGGACTTCAGCTTCACCTCCGCCGACGGGGTGACGCACAGCCTGTATGAGACCCTCGGGGAGAAGCGCATGGTCCTCATAAACTTCTGGGCCACCTGGTGCCCGCCCTGCCGGGCGGAGTTCCCCGCCATGGAGAAGGCCTATGAGGAATACTCGGACGAGGTGGAGATCTTCGCCCTCTCCTGCGAGCAGAGCGACACGACCGACGTGCTCACCGCATTCGGGGCACAGAATGGGATAACATTCCCACTGGGGCAGGACGCCGGGGACCTCTACGCCAAATTCAACACCGTATACATACCCCTGACGGTGGTCGTGGACCGCTTCGGGGTGATATGCATGTGCGAGGTGGGCGCGCAGCCCTACGCCGACAGCTTCAGGAGCCTCTTTGAGCTCCTCACCGCCGACAGCTACAAAAGCTCCGTAATCCTGGACGGATACCCGGGGTAAAAAAATAAAACTGCCCCTGCGGTCTTGGACCGTTCCCGCCCCAACAGACATGAAAATAAACCACCTATCGTAGAATATTGACGAATTACGCGGCCTTGCT
>CANRIU010000058.1 GCA_947630755.1 uncultured Oscillospiraceae bacterium
AAAAAAGAAGAGAGTTACCAGGGGGTCCCTGGTATCTCTCTTCTCTTTTTGCGGGGACTTTTTTCACAGCCCCTTTTTCATCATTTCTTTTCCAGTATCTCCTCGATCACCGCCATGAGCTTGTCCATGTTTATGGGCTTTGCCACATGGTCGTTCATCCCCGCCTCCAGCGCCGCCCGGCGGTCCTCCTCAAAGGCGTTGGCGGTCATGGCGACGATGGGGATATGGGCCTTCCTCTCGTCCGGCAGGGCGCGTATGGCCCGGGTGGCATCGTAGCCGTTCATTATGGGCATCTGCACGTCCATGAGTATGAGGGCGTAGCGGTCGGGCTCGGCGCTCTCTACGGCCTCCACGGCCCCGGTGCCGTCCTCCGCCGTCTCCACCTCAAAGCCCGCCTCCTCCAAAAGCTCCTGTGCGATCTCCCGGTTGAGCTCGTTGTCCTCGACCAGGAGCAGCCGCATCCCGCGAAACTGCTCCTTGGCGTCCCAGCCCGCGGCGGGTATTACCTCCTTCGGCTCCTCCCTCATGCCGGCGGCGGCGATGAGTGTGTCCCGCAGCTCCGAGAGGAAAATGGGCTTGTTGCAGAACGCCGTGACTCCCGCCTGCTTGGCCTCGTCCTCAAAGGCCGTCCAGTCGTAGGCCGTGACGATGATTATCGGCGCCTCGTCCCCCACGGCGGCCCTTATCTGCCTTACCACCTCTAGGCCGCTCAGGTCCGGCAGTATCCAGTCCACGATGTAGGCGTAGAAGCTGTCGCCCATCTCCACCGCCTGCCGGGCGCGGAGCACCGCCTCTTTGCCGTGGAGCGTCCACTCCGCCCTCATGCCTATCTTTGTCAGCATCTTTGTCACGGAGTCGCAGGTGCTGAAGCTGTCGTCCACCACCAGCGCCCTGAGGCCCATGAGCTCCTTTATCGTCTCCACCCTCCCGGGGGCGGACTGGAGGCGCAGGGCGATGTTGATTATGAACTCCGTGCCCCGGCCCTGCTCCGTCACCACCTCGATGGTGCCGCCCATGGCGTCGAGTATGCTCTTCGTTATCGCCATGCCAAGGCCCGTGCCCTGTATGCCGGAGACGGTGGATGTCCTCTCCCGCTCAAAGGGCTCGAATATGTGCCGGGCAAACTCCTCGCTCATGCCGATGCCCGTGTCCCTGACCCGTATCTCATAAGCCCCGTAGCCCTTCGGCGCCGAGGGCTTCTGGCGTATCGTCAGGGATATGGATCCCCCGGAGGGGGTGAATTTTATGGCGTTGGACAGGAGATTCAAAAGCACCTGATTTAAGTGCAGCTTGTCGCAGTATATGTCCTCGTCCACCACATCCATGGTGTCCATGAAGAAGTTGAGCTGCTTTGCCTGCATCTGCGTCTGGATAATGTTGCGCATATCCATGAAAATATCCGATATGGAGCAGGGCTTCTCCTCGATATTGAGCTTCCCGGACTCTATGCGGCTCATGTCCAGCACGTCGTTAATGAGTGACAGCAGGTGGTTTGAGGAGCTCATTATCTTTCTCAGGTACTCCTGCACCCGCTCCGGGTTGCCGATGTTCGTCTCGGCCAGGGTGGTAAAGCCGATTATGGCGTTCATGGGCGTTCGTATGTCGTGGGACATGTTCGACAAAAACGTCGTCTTGGCCCGCTCCGCCGCCTCGGCCTTGTGGAGCTTCTCCTCCAGCACTGCCCGCTCCACCGCGTGGTCCGTGCTGCGCTTTGCCTGGATCCGCACTATGACGTAGTACGCCGCGAAGGCCAGCGCCAGTATCGTCCCCAGCAGTATGCATATGTTCCGCACGGCGTAGACGCTGGCGAAAGCCTCCTTCTCCGGGACGGAGACGTTTATCGACCACTCATTTATCCCCGCCGGGGCGTAGTACATGTACTCCCACCCGTCGGTTTTCCCGGTGCGGTATATGACGTAACCGGTGCCGAGGTTCATCAGCTCCTCCGTGTACTCGCTCCAGTCCCTGTCCCCCCGGGCCTCCCGGTCGGAGTTGTCGTAGTCCCGGATGTTCCCCAGTGTCTCGTGGGTGGGGTAGGTGTCAAGGATGAAATCGCCGGTCCTCGTGTCGATGATGTAGACGCTGGCGGAGGCGTTATAGATGTTCTCAATGTTCAGGGAATCCGGCAGGTCCTTCAAAATGGTGACGCCGTACAGCATCGCGGCTGTTTTGCCGTCCTGCACTATCGGCACGAAGTGGCGGAGCACCGGGGCGCCGTTTATTATGCTTTCCACCCGGTTTGAGATGTGCTCCCCCAGCTTTGACTCCGCCGCGAAGTCCAGCCCGTCGGCGTTGCTGGCGATGGCGACGCCCCCGTCCACGGAGAGGATGGTGTTGTCCGGCATGAGCACGCGGATGCGCATGGTCTCCATAAGCGGGCTCACCGTCCGCATTATCTCCAGGGTGGCCTCCTCGTCAAAGTTGTCCGCGGAGGATATTATCGCCGCCGTGGCATTCAATATTCGGCTGTCCCGCTCCAGCTTCGCGGTGACCTCGTTGATCACCGTGGCAACGCCCTCCTCCATTCTCCCCAGGGACCTCTCCTTGAGGTTGGCGCTTATGAGGGCGTAGGCGCTCATGAGCAGCACCGCCATGATCGCTATAAGGAGCATCGTGACAGCCGTGCCGCTCTCCCAGAAGCGGACTCGCCTTTTGCGCTCCCCCTCTCCGGGGGCCTTTGCGTTCTTCAAAGCCCCTGCTCCTCCCGGAACCTGCGTATGGCCCCGGCTGTGAGCTCATAGTCCCGGCGGATCTTCTCCATAAGCTCCCCGGCGTTGTCGGGCCAGGAGTTTCTCAGCGCCTCGGTGACCTCGTCGGCGGTGTTGCCAAGTCTTGTGAAGCTCAGATTCTGGCACATTCCCTTTATCGTGTGGGCGGCGCGGAAGGCCTCCTCCCGGCTCCCCGACGCCATGGACGCCTCGAGAAGGGCAAATGACCCGTCGTCAAGGAACTTCAGCACGAATTTCTGGATGAGCCGCTCGCTTCTGAGCCTTGACACCACCTCGTCATAGCTGCCCTCAAGGGCGTCGTAGCACTCTCTCAATGTCATATTATTTCTCCTTTCTCCAGCATTGCCTGATTAAAAAAGCAAAATTTGTTTTTCCCCGTATTTTTTGCCCTGTACAGAGCCAGGTCCGCGCCCCGGTAGAGGGCCTCATAGCTGAGCCCCACGTCCGTCCCCAGCGCCACGCCCATGGACACGGTAACCTTCTGCCCCTCCAGCTCAAAGCACAGCGAGCGGTGGATACGCTCCACCGTGCGCTCTATCTCGGTGTTGTAGTCAAGGAAGATGAAAAACTCCTCCCCGCCTGCCCGGCAGCATATATCGGAGCTTCGCACCGAGTGCTTCATCCGCGCCGCCAGCTCCTGGAGCACCCGGTCGCCGAATATGTGCCCCAGACGGTCGTTTATGCTCTTGAAGTTGTCTATGTCTATCTCCGCCAGGGCGAAGTGCCCCTCCGGGCGTATCAGCATCCTGTCCTCTATCTGCTCTCTGGCGCTGGCCCTGTTCAAAAGCCCCGTCAGCGGGTCGAGAGACGCCTTCTTCTCCAGCTCGTGGAGCTTCAGCTTCTCGTTGTGGATGTCTATCGCCTTGCCAAGAAGGCCCATGTACTTTGGCGGCGTGTCCCCGGACCAGACAGTGCGGGTTATGACCCTGAACCACCTGTCCTCCTCCGGCAGGTGGAGCACAAGCTCCGTGGTGGAATCCGGCTTGTCCGGGCTTGTGGACCGGGCCTTGCCCACCACAGTCTCTATCCCCTCCTCGCCCATGAGCTTTATAAGGCCCCTGTTGTTTTTGGGGTCCATGAATATCTCCTCCAGCCCCAGAAGCTTCGAGCCGTAGGAGGAGAGTGTCACCATGTCCGACGCGGCGGTGTACTCGAACTGCACCTCCTCGCTCATGGCGGCGAAGAAGTGGTACTTCATCCGCTCGTAATCGAGGAGCCTCAGCGTTCTCTGGGACACAGCTCCTCCCTCGCCCCTCAACGCCTCGTCGGAGATGGTCCGCAGGTTCCTCTGCCGCAACTCCTCCGCCACGTCCCCCTGAAGGGCCGTCCTTATCTGCTCGGAGTTGTCCCGCAGGCACTCCAGAAGCAGCGGGTTGAAGGCTCCGCACTGCCCGTCAAGTATCATCTCCACCGCCGTCTCATGGCTGAAGGGCGGCTTGTACACCCGGGTGCTCGTCAGCGCGTCGTACACATCCGCCAGCGCCACCACCTGCGCGGCGATGGGTATCTGGTCCCCCCGCAGTCCGTCGGGGTAGCCCCGCCCGTCCCAGCGCTCATGGTGCCAGCGGCATATCTCGTATGCCTTCCAGACGAGCTCCCCTCCGGTGCCCTGCCTTGCGGCGGAGGGCTTCTCCCCGGCGGCGGCGCTCTCCCGCATCCGCGCCAGCTCCTCCTGGGAGATGTAGTCCGGCACAGCGTCGGCCAGCATCTCCGCCCCCACGGTGGTGTGGGTCTTCATGACGGCAAACTCTTCGTTGGTGAGCTTGCCGGGCTTATTGAGGATAGCGTCGTCGATGGCTATCTTCCCTATGTCGTGGAGGGCCGAGGCGGTGCTTATCATGGATATTTCCCCGGGGCTCAGCTGATATTTGTCCGTTTTCGCCGTGAGGAACCCCAGAAGCAGGTCCGTCAGCGTGCGCACATGGAGTATGTGCAGCCCGCTCTCGCCGTTTCGAAACTCCACCACATGGGAAAGGATGTCTATCATCAGCGTGCTCTGGTGTTCCTTCTCGTAGATCTGGTCCTCCACCATGCCGATGAGCCGCTTCTGCTTTGCGTAAAGAAGTATGGTGTTCACCACGCGCCTGCGGACAATGAGCGCGTCAAAGGGCCGCATGATAAAGTCCGTGACCCCCAGCTCATATGCCCGCTCCACCTGCTTCGAGCCGGACTCCGCCGACACCATTATCACGGGCACGTCGGTGATCCAGCCGTTCTGATTCATCGCCGCCAGCACCCCGAAGCCGTCAAGCCTCGGCATCACGATGTCCAGCAGCACCAGCGCCAGCTCGGAGGACTTGCGGCTTAGTATCCCCACAGCCTGAACGCCGTCCTCCGCCTCCAGAATGTCGTACTCATCCCCCAGCATATCCGCGAGAATCGACCTGTTCATCTCGGAATCGTCCACAATGAGTATCTTGAGCTTATCTCTCCCAGCCATAGCTTGCCTTTCTTTGATTTTATCAAAATTGATGATATGATTTTAACGTATTGTCTGTAAATAAATATGGATTGCCATCATTAACGTACCATCTTCTGCCTTAAAAGTCAAGTCAAAAGCGCCTCCCCGGGAAAGATTCCCACAGTCTGTCAGCTTTTTTGTCCGAAAGCGCAGGTCCCCCATCAAAAAAGCCGGGAATGTTTTCCATTCCCGGCTTTTCACAGTCTGTCAAAAAATCAAACCTGATATTTTTCCGGCACCATGCGCGTCAGAAATAATCCCTTAAATCCAAAATTTTTTCCGGCGACATGCGCGTCGGAAAAAATCCCTTTTGCCGCGCAAGCGTGCGGCCCTTCGGGCCGTGCGCGCAGAGCGGCAGCAGGGTGGTTTTCACTGAATTTCGCAAAATTCAGTGAAAATCACCCGCACGTTCCCCTTGTCGAAAAAGCCCGTCAGGGCTTTTTCGACAGACTGAAACGGCGGGAATGAAAATCATTCCCGCCGTTTCAGTCTGCTTTTACGCCTGTCCCGTCACCTCGTAGCCCTGGTCCTCCACGGCCTTTTTGAGGGCCTCGAAGGGCACATCGTCGGTGAGAGTGAGGACCGCCGTCCCGGCGGTGTGGCTGGGTACCGCCTCGGCTACGCCGGGGACGGCCTCAAGGGCCTTCTTTACCCGCATCTCGCAGTGGGGGCACATCATGCCCTCGATTTTCAATGTCTTTTCCATGGTCTTATTCTCCTTTGCCTTTCGTTTTAATATTTTATCGTGCCTTGCGTCACGAATGTTGACAAGATTCAGCCTCAGCGCGTTTGAAACCACGCAGAAGCTCGACAGACTCATCGCCGCCGCGCCGAACATGGGGTTCAGCGTCAGTCCCAGCCCCACGAACACCCCGGCAGCCAGAGGTATGCCGATGGAGTTATAGAAGAACGCCCAGAAGAGGTTCTGATGTATGTTTCTGAGCGTCGCTCGGCTGAGCCTTATTGCCGCGGGCACGTCGGTGAGGCGGCTCTTCATCAGCACCACGTCCGCGGCCTCGATCGCCACGTCAGTGCCCGCGCCGATGGCGATGCCGATGTCCGCCCGGGTGAGGGCCGGGGCGTCGTTTATGCCGTCGCCCACCATGGCCACCCTGTCCTCCCGCTGGAGCCGCCGGATCGCAGCCTCCTTGCCGTCGGGCATGACCCCCGCGATCACCTCGTCCACTCCCGCCTCACGGCCTATGGCCCGGGCGGTGCGCTCGTTGTCCCCGGTGAGCATGACCACCCGTATGCCCATTCCCCGAAGCTCGGCTATGGCCTGGGGGCTTTCGGGCTTTATGGCGTCCGCCACGGCGATAATGCCGAGATACTGCCCGTCCCTTGCGAATATGAGCGGCGTCCTGCCCTTTTCCGCAAGCTCCCCGGCGGCGCTCTCCGCCTCCCGGAGCTCTATCCTCGAGGACATATACTTCACGCTTCCCCCGGTGAGCTCCGAGCCCCGGGCCACGGCCCTGACGCCGTTCCCGGGCAGCGCCTCGAAGCCCTCCGCCTTAATGAGCTCGATCCCCCGCTCCGCCGCCCTGTCGGTGACGGCCTTTGCCAGCGGGTGCTCGCTTCCGTACTCCAGTGACGCCGCGAGCCGCAAAAGCTCCTCCTCCGTCACGCCATCGGCGGGGAGAATGTCCGTCACCACGGGCTTTCCGGAGGTGATGGTCCCCGTCTTGTCCAGGACAACTGTCCCCACCCGGCCCGTCTCCTCAAGGGACGCGGAGGTTTTGAAGAGTATTCCGCTTTTCGCGCCCACGCCGTTGCCCACCATTATGGCGACGGGCGTGGCAAGCCCCAGTGCGCAGGGGCAGGATATTACAAGCACCGAGATTCCCCGGGCCAGCGCGTAGCCCACGGTCTGCCCCAGAAGCAGCCACACCGCGGTGGTTACAATGGCAATGGTTATCACCGCCGGGACAAATATCCCGGAGACCTTATCGGCTATCTTCGCTATCGGCGCCTTTGTCGCCGCGGCGTCGGATACCATCTTTATTATCTGCGCGAGGGTCGTGTCCTCCCCTACCCGGCTCGCCCGGCAGCGGAGAAGCCCCGCCTCGTTCACCGTCGCGGCGCTCACCTTGTCCCCGGGCGCCTTGTCCACGGGTATGGACTCCCCGGTGAGGGCCGACTCGTTCACGGCGCTGCGCCCATCCAGCACCACGCCGTCCACAGGCACGCTCTCCCCGGGCCGGACGATGAACACGTCCCCCTCCCGCACGTCCTCCACGCCGACCGTGACCTCCGCGCCGTCCCGCTCCACCGACGCGGTCTTCGGCGCGAGGCGCATCAGGGACTTGAGGGCATCGGTGGTGCGGCCCTTTGACCGGGCCTCCAGCATCTTCCCCACGGTGATGAGCGCCAGAATCATGGCGGCGGACTCAAACCAGAAGTCCATCATGTAGTCCATGACCGCCTGGGCGTCCCCGTCGACCTGTGCCCTCGTCATCATAAAGAGCACATATACGCTCCACCCAAATGATGCCGCAGAGCCCATGGCGACCAGCGTGTCCATATTGGGCGAGCGGTGTATGAGACCCTTGAAGCCGGAGATGAAAAACCTCTGGTTTATAACCATGACGATTACCGCCAGAAGCATCTGCAAAAGCCCCATGGCCACATGGTTGCCCTCAAAGAATTTTGGCACGGGCCAGCCCCACATCATGTGCCCCATGGAGAAGTACATAAGCACCAGCACGAACCCCACGGACCAGAGGAGCCTGCGCCTCAAAATCGGCGTCTCCCTGTCGGCAAGGGCCTCCTCTCCGGCACTCTGGGAGCTTTTCGCCGCTCCCCCGCCCTTTCGTGAGGCGCCGTAGCCCGCGTCCTCCACGGCCTTAATTATGTCCGCCTCCGACGCCGTGCCCTCCACGCCCATGGAGTTCGTGAGCAGGCTCACGGCGCAGTCGGTGACCCCCGGCACCGCGGAGACCGCCTTTTCCACCCGCGCCTGACAGGCGGCGCAGGACATTCCCGTCACATTGTATTGCACCATTTTCCTCACCTCATAAGCTTCTGCAAAAGACCCACCAGCTCGTCTATTGTCCCGTCGTTACCTGCCCGGATGTCGTCGGCGACGCAGGTCTTTATGTGGCTTGCCAGCAGCTCCCTTGTGAAGGCGTTGAGCGCCGCGTTCGCCGCTGCCACCTGGGTCAGTATGTCCGGGCAGTATGCGCCCCGCTCCACCATGCCCCGGATGCCCCGGATCTGCCCCTCGACACGGCTCAGCCGATTTAAAAGGGACGTTATCTCCGCCTCCGACCGATTTTTCGTCTTGTGACAGCAGTTGCATTCCATATCGCAGTTCATTTATGATACCCCCTCCGGGTATTTTTTATGTATTATATACCCCCAAGGGGTATTTGTCAACAGGGGCGCGGAAAAAATTTCCGCGCCCCTCAGAGTGTCAAAAAATGTATTGATTATCCCGCGCATATGCAGGAGAGCTCCCGCGCCATCCGCGTCACCATCGGGCGAACTGCCCGAACTCTATCCCGCCGTAAATATCCTCTATCGCCTCGCCGCCGTCGCTCATGCGGCGGGAGAAGTAAATGTTGCGAAGCTCCTCGTATCTCTGCTGGTAAAACCCCGCGGCGGCGGGGTTCTCGTCCACCAGAAGGTTCGCCGCAAGCCCGTACTGCATCACCCCGAGGGCGTAGGCGTCGTCTATCCTCAGAACCATGTCCTCCAGCGACTCCATGGGGACAAAGCCTCCCCGCTCGCCGGACAGCAGCCGATACTCCGAGATCATCATGTTTATTATTGACGGCGTGCGTCGCTGGTATTCCTCCGTCTCCCGCCGGAGGCTCTCGCCCTTCGACCCCAGCTCGTCGATAAGCCCCATGGATGCGTCAAAAATCTCCCTCACGGTCCTCAATGCGCACTCTCTCCCTTCGCCGCTCTCAGCGCCATTATCGCCGCCTGGTATCGGGGTATCAGCCTCGTGGGGTTTGTCCCGTCGGTTATGCCCCGGTCAATGGCCTCCTGAAGCTCCTCCCTTGCCCAGCCGGGCACCGGCTTTGTGTCAAGGTACTCATTGAGCTTCCTGTATATCTCCTCGCCCGTCATGTCCTCATCCTCCTTAAGCGACATTATCTCCGCGATTGCCTCGTAGTCCGGAGCTATAAACCCGCGGATGTTCTTCCCGTCCACCTTCATGCTCCGCTGAGCCACCCTGCCGCCGGAGGCGTTCCCCTCCGTCACCACAAAGCTCTCTCCGGATACCCTCGTCACAATGCCGATGTGGTCCGCGTACCCCGCGTTGTCACCCCGGCCCGTGTCCTGCCAGTCGTAAACGATGGCGTCCCCAACCTTTGGGACATAGCCGTCGTCCTCCACCCATATCCCGCGCTTTTTCGCCACGTTGATGTACTCGTTGGCCCCGCACTCCGTGCCCGTGTACTCCGCGATCCCCGCCCTTATGTACGCCGCTGAGACTGTGGTCGCGCAGTATGCGTCCGTGGCCTTCACCCTGTACCCCCGGGCGAGAGGCTTATATGTGTTGTATATCTCAAGTATCTCCCGATGCTTTTCCGACCCCTTTGCGGCGCCAAGCCAGGAATCCATTATGTCCGCGACCCTCTGCCGAAGCTCAAACTCTGTCATTTCTTATCCCCCTCCGCCTCCGTGGTGGTTTTCAGCTTCTCAAGGACCTTCATGAGAAACCCCGGCAACGGCACCCCCAGCTTTGACAGGTTCTCCAGAATGGATATGCACTCGTTTAAGATGAGCCACACCGTCACGAGCAGGCCGAAGGCGTAGAAGTTCCCCAGCTCCACTCCGGTCTTTGCCGCGGCGGTCTGAATGATGAAGTCCGCCACCACCGCCACCGCCACGGCAATGAGGTAGCAAAGCTTCTTCACTATCCCCCGGAGCCCCGTCCGCGAGCTCAGCTCCCCCGCGGCCCATGCGTCCGCCATCCCGGTGACGTAGTCGAAGATCATAACGATGAGCAGCACCACTACCGGGAAAATAAGCTCCCGGAAGTACACCCCCACCGCGGCCCCCGCCGCGGCGATCAGCCCCTTGAATACGTTTTCCTTCATTTTTCTGTCTCCTTTCTGTTGACAATCAGTACTATTTGTAATATCATTAACATATCCTGTACTGAGGGGATATGCAGATGGAAATACAACTTGAAAAACAGCCGAGAAAGTATTTGCGCAGTCTGGACGCGCCCACCCGCGAAAAGCTTGAACGCGCTCTGGACAGGCTCTCCCGCCTTGAGGGCGACATTGACCCGATTCGGGGGATGAAAAACCGCTATCGTTACAAGATAGACCATTACCGCATCGTTTTTGAGTGGATCAGGAACACCATCGTTATCCGCGTCATTGAGATCAACACCAGAACCAACATCCACTATTGAGGAGGATTTGTCATGAACCATGAGCTTACCCGTGAGGAGATCCAGCGCCGCTTTGATGAAATCAATGCCCGTCCCGCCGTGACGCTTACACCGGAGGAGGCCGCCAGCCTCGCCGAAGCCGAAGCCGTCAACGACGGCACACTCGTATCCCTGGAGGAATTCAAGCGCTCTCTGGAGGGCTACAGCGGCCGCCTTGTCCTGCGCATCCCCCGCAGCCTCCACCGGGATTTGAAGGAGCAGGCCGCCGCCGAAGGCGTCAGCCTCAACCAGTACATGCTCTATAAGCTGTCCAAATAACTCTCATCCCCCCTCCCCCGAGGGGGGCTTTTCGCGCTCAGTCAGCCCCTTGAATACGTTTTCCTTCATTTTTCTGTCTCCTTTCTGTTGACAATTTTGCATGTGTACGCTATACTGTACATATAATATTTAAGGAGGTGGTCCCATGACCAACACGAACATAACCGCTTTCCGAAAAAACATCTTTGACTATGTGGATCAGACGATCACCTACGGCGAGGTGGTCAACGTGTCCACGAAGAAGGGCAACGCTGTCCTTATCAGCGAGGCGGACTATAACGCCATGATGGAGACGCTGTATCTCACGTCCATCCCCGGCATGACGGACAGCATCAAGGCCGCCGCGCAGGAGCCACCGGAGGACTGCGTACCCTATGACCCGGAGGAGCCCTGGTGATGTACACGGTTGTATTTACCCGTCAGGCCATGAAGGACCGACAGCTTCTCAGGCAGGCGGGACTGGAGGACAGGGCGAAGGCCATTCTGAACGTGATGGCCCGGGACCCCTTCAGAACGCCGCCGCCCTTTGAAAAGCTGGTGGGAGACCTCGCCGGATTCTACTCCCGCCGCCTGAACCGCCAGCACAGGATCGTCTATCAGGTAGACGGCACGACCGTGAAGGTCCTCCGGATGTGGACACACTACGAATAATCCCCCCTCCCCCGAGGGGGGCTTTTTGTGCCCGGAGGAAAGCCGACGCGCGGTTTACCATCAATTCCCTGCTCCGTTGACATATGTGTATCTGAAGATATGTATATTAATTTATTGACAGCGTACCGAATTTTTGATACAATGTATTCAGATTTATCAAAGGAGTGTTGACTATGGCACAGGTTACCATGAGTGTCCGCATGGATGAGGACGTGAAACGTCTCTTTGACGCCTACTGCGCGGAGATGGGCATGAACGCCTCCACAGCTGTGAACATTTTTGCCAAGGCAGTCATCCGTGAGCGCCGCATCCCCTTCACGGTGGGCGTTGACGTTTTTGGTCCCGCCCTGGACGAGGCGGACCGGGAGGCGGCGTCCGATCCGCGCCGTCTGACTCACCAGGAGGTCTTTTCCAAAGTGAGGGCACGTCTCAATGGAATATGAGCTTGCCTACACCCCCGGTTTCGACCGGGATCTTACGGAGGCCCTGAACTACATTCTTGACGTTCTGAAAAATCCCCAGGCCGCCGCCGCGCTGGTGGACCGCCTGGAGGCGGCGGTTTTGGAGGTTCAGCGCTTCCCTTATGCCCTGCGCCCGTACCCCGACGCAAAACGCCGTCCGCTTCCCTATTACCGCGTCTCTGTTGGAAATTATTCCGCGTTTTATGTGGTCACAGGAAACACTGTAGAGTTTCGCCGCTTCCTTTATGCCGCCTCCGACCTCCCGTCCAGATTGTGATCCCCCCTCCCCCGAGGGGGGGCTTTTCGCGCTCAGTCAGCCCCGGCGGACAGCGCCGCCGTCAGAAGCCTCCCGAGGATGTTTTCTCTCACTTGTAACTATCCTCCATCTTTTCAAAAAACGCTTGACAGCTATACGCATGATGCGTATAATACAACCGTAAGGGGGGTAGTGAATGACGCCGCGAGATGTAGAAAAAATACTCCGTGCGGACGGATGGATATACAAGAACACCGAGGGCAGCCACAAGCACTTCATTCATCCGACAAAGCCGGGAAAGGTCACCGTTCCGCAGCACCCCGGCGATTCCATCAACAAAATCATGCTGAAAATGATATTGAAACAGGCAGGTCTTCTATGACCGCGGAAAGGAGCAGCCATGAAACTTGTATACCCTGCGTGCTTTTATAAGGACGGCGATTCCGACGGCTACGCGGTCGTTGTCCCGGATCTCCCCGGCTGTGTCTCCGGCGGAGAGAATCTGGCGGAGGCCATCGACATGGCGGAAGATGCCGCGTCGGGGTGGGTCCTCGACGAGCTGGAGGACGGAAAGCCCGTACCTCCCGCCAGCCGATTACAGGACATACGCCCGGATGAACCGGACGGTTTTGTGAGCCTCATCACACTGGACATGGACGCATACGCCGAAAAATACGGAAAAAAGTCCGTTCGGAAAAACCTCACCATTCCAGCCTGGCTCAACACCTTTGCCGAAAGGCAGAACATCAATTTTTCTCAGGTCCTCACCGACGCCCTCACCGCCCTCTATCAACAAAGTTGAATCCCTCCCCCCTCCCCCGAGGGGGGCTTCGCGCTCAGTCAGCCCCTTGAATACACTTTCCTTCATTTGTTTCTCTTTCCGCAAAAAAATCCCGCCGTCCATAAAGACAGCGGGAAAAGTATTGACATTTCGGGGCCCGGGCCCTATAATATGGGTGGAGACCGTTTAGCGGTGCCGAAAATCATCCGTACCATCCGTTCAGTTTAGGGTCACGTCCCCAAACCAGTCACAACCTCCGGCTAAGCCGGAGGCTTGATTAGGCCCTATAAGGGCCTTTTACCGGCAAGCGTCTCAAGACGC
>CANRIU010000059.1 GCA_947630755.1 uncultured Oscillospiraceae bacterium
TGGTGCTTTTCTCGTTTACATTGTTTAATTTGCAAGGTACATCCCCCCGCCTCGCTCACTCCCGTGCGCTCAGCGGATTTTCAGAATACCACATCGCGTTCCCTTTGTCAAGACCTTTTTTTCATTCTTTTCAAAGTTTTTTGCCGTGGTTTTCTTTTTTTGAGGCTGTCTCGCGACAGCTTGCTTAATATACTACGACCTTTCGGATTTGTCAACACCTTTTTTGAAAAAATTTTAACTTTTTTTCGACTCATTTTCTGCCCACCACATCTTGTGTCCGCCCGCTCTGATCGCCACCAGATGTCTCTTTTCGCGGTTATACATATTATAATATATTGTTTTCCCCTGCCGGAGACCGCCGGGCAAAAATTATTCCAAATTTCCTCTTTACAACTCCTTTCTCATATGCTAAAATATCATGGATTGCCCCTCTACCTGGTTTTGCGGAGTATCCGGCATTGCTGTCGGGAGCTTTCGGCCCATTACCCGGTTGAGCGGGGACTATTATAAAGAAAGGAGTTTACCGCCATGATCACCAAGGAGCAGAAGACCGCCGTTATCGACGCCAACCGCCGCAGTGAGAACGACACCGGATCCCCCGAGGTCCAGATCGCCATTCTCACCGAGCGCATCAATCAGCTCACCGAGCACCTGAAGGTCCACAAGAAGGACGCCCATTCCAGGCTCGGAATGTACAAGATGATCGGTCACCGCCGCCGCCTTCTTGACTATCTCAAGGAGAAGGACATCGAGCGTTACCGCGCCATCATCGCGAAGCTCGGCATCAGAAAGTAAAGGGCAGGGTATTATATGCGGTCGTCCGGTCGCATATAATACCCATTGCTGCTTTTCGGACAAGCTGTGATTCGGGGTCCAGGTGTTTTAGTATTTGAAATCGCGCTCATGGGATGAGCCCGGCTTCAAGTGCTAAAAGATCGGGCTCCGAAAACAAATATTATAAATATAAAGGAGACCGTTATGATTATCAGGCACAGAGAATTTCCCAATTACAGAAAGTATGAGATGGATCTGGCTGGCCGCCCCCTGAAGCTGGAGGTCGGCAAGCTTGCGGAGCTGGCTAACGCCGCGGTCCTTGTGACCTATGGCGAGACCGTTGTCCTCTGCACCGTGGTCGCCTCCCCCCGTCCCAAGGAGGGCATCGACTACTTCCCCCTCTCCGTGGAGTTTGAGGAAAAGCTCTACTCCGTGGGCCGCATCCCCGGCGGCTACACCCGCCGCGAGGGCAAGCCCTCCGAGCGCGGAACCCTCTCTTCCCGCATGATCGACAGGCCCATGCGTCCCCTCTTCCCCTCCGACCTTCGCAACGACGTTGTGGTGACCTGCACCGTGCTCTCCACCGACCACGACTGCGCCCCGGAGATCGCCGCCATGATTGGCGCCTCCGCCGCCGTCTCCATCTCCGACGTGCCCTTCGCGGGCCCCATCGCCGGCGTGGGCCTCGGGCTCATCGACGGGAAGTATATCATCAACCCCACCTCGGAGGAGCGCAAGATCTCCGAGATGTACTGCACCATCGCCGCCACCATGGACAAGATCGTGATGATCGAGGCCGGCGGCCACGAGATCCCCGAGAAAGTCATGCTTAACGGCATCATTGCTGCCCACGAGGCCATAAAGCCCGTCATCGCCCTGATAAATCAGATGGTTGGCGAGGTTGGCAAGCCCAAATTCGAGTATGAGCACGCCTCCTTCAATCAGGAGCTCTTTGACAAGCTGGTGGAGAAGTATCTTGACGACGTGCGCTACGCCATGGACACCGACGACAAGAACGTCCGCGAGGAGCGCTACAACGCCGTCGTGGACAAGATGATCGCCGAGTTCGGCGAGGAGTACCCCGAGATCACCGCTCAGCTTGACGAGATAACCTATAAGATCCAGAAGAAGGTCGTAAAGCAGTGGCTTTTGGAGGGCAAGCGCGTGGACGGCCGCGCCATGAACGAGATCCGTCCTCTCGCCGCCGAGGTCGGCGTGCTGCCCCGGGTCCACGGCTCCGGACTCTTCACCCGCGGTCAGACCCAGGTCCTCTCCGTGTGCACCCTGGCGACCCTCTCCGCCGCCCAGAAGCTGGACACCATCTGGGAGGAGGAGGAGAAGCGGTATATCCACCACTACAACTTCCCCAACTACTCCGTGGGCGAGGCCCGTCCCTCCCGCTCCACCTCCCGCAGGGAGATAGGCCACGGCGCTCTGGCCGAGAAGGCCCTTGAGCCCGTTATCCCCTCCGAGGAGGAGTTCCCCTACGCCATCCGCGTGGTGAGCGAGGTCCTCAGCTCCAACGGCTCCACCTCCCAGGGCTCCATCTGCGGCTCCACCCTCGCCCTTATGGACGCGGGCGTGCCCATCAAGGCCCCCGTGGCGGGCATCTCCTGCGGCCTTATGCATGACGACGACGGCTCCTGGAAGACCTTCATCGACATTCAGGGCGTGGAGGACTTCCACGGCGAAATGGACTTCAAGGTGGCCGGAACGAAGAAGGGCATCACCGCCATTCAGATGGACCTGAAGAACGACGGCCTGACCTATGACATAATCGAGAACGCCTTTGAGATCACCCGTGAGGCACGCATCCAGATCCTTGACGAGATAATGCTCCCCGTGATAAGCGAGCCCCGTCATGAACTTGCCAAGTCCGCCCCCAAGATGATCTCCATGCACATCGACCCCGACAAGATCCGCGAGGTCATCGGCTCCGGCGGAAAGGTCATTCAGAAGATCTGCGCCGACACCGGCTGCAAGATCGACATCGAGGACGACGGCAGCATCTTCATCAGCCATCAGGACATCGAGGCCTGCCGTGCCGCCAAGAAGATCATCGACGACATCTGCTTCGTGCCCGAGGTTGGCAAGCTCTACTTCGGACAGTGCGTGCGCATCATCCCCATCGGCGCCTTCGTGGAGCTCGTCCCCGGTAAGGACGCCATGTGCCACATCAAGGACCTGGAGTTCAAACGCACCGAGAAGGTGGAGGACGCCATCAACATCGGCGACTGGACCTGGGTGAAGTTCCTCGGCATCGACGACCGGGGCCGCTGGAACATCTCCCGCAAGGACGCCATCCGCGAGCGCGAGGCCGCGGGGCTTCCCATCGACAGGCCGTGAGAAGAAAATAGATTTAGCGCGGCGGGCCCCCGGGTCCGCCGCTTTTTTCAAAGGGGTGAAGCTATGAGGTACTCCCATCTCAGCAAATACCGCCCGGAGCTCATGGGCGTCGCGATGCTGGGCGTCCTGCTCTTTCACGCGGTGGACTTGGAGGGGGCGCTGGGCTTCCTGCGGGCCGCCGGCTTCGGCGGGGTTGATATGTTCCTGCTGCTCTCGGGGCTGGGGCTGGCCATGTCCCTCACACGCCGGGAGCAGGAGTACGGGAGCTTTATGAGAAGGAGGCTCCGGCGGATAATGCCCGCGTATTTCGCGGTGATGCTCCCCTACACCTCCTTCCTCTACGCCCGGCGCCGGGCCATGCTCTCCACATTTTTGTGGAATTCGGCTCTTTTGAGCTACTGGCTCGATGCCCCGGGGAAATTCAACTGGTATATCACCGGGATCGTCCTCTTTTACGCCGTCACCCCGGCCCTTTACCGCTTCCTCTCCTCCGGACACCCGGCGGTGAAAACCGCGGCGATCTCCCTTCTGGCGGTGCTGGCAAGCCAGATCCTCATGCGGGACACCTACTGGAACCACCTGGACATCGTCTACCGGGTCCCGGTGTACACCATGGGGCTCCTCCTTGGGCTTTGGACAGCCCGGGGGCGGGAGCCAGGGGTGCGGGACTATCTGGTGTGGGGCGCGGGGCTCGCCGCCGCCGTCGCCTACGCCGCAGCGTACCGGAGCCTTGGCGAATACGCCCCCACGGTCTATGTCTTTATCGGCGCCACAGTCCCGGTCTGCCTTACGATCTCCCTCCTCTTTGAAAAGCTCCCCCTCGGCCTTCTCCGGCGGTGCCTGCGGTTTCTGGGGGAGAACAGCCTGGAGATATACCTTCTCAACGTGAGCTTCTTCTCCGAGACGGACCTCATCCGCCGCGTCACGGGCATCGGGAACACATATTTATATTACGCCGTAATGCTGCCGCTGAACGTCCTTCTCGGCTGGGCGCTCCATTGGGGGATCAGAAAAGCGTCGGAGGCAATAGGCGCGCGGAGAAAAAATTTTAATTTGCCGTCGTAGTATTCAAGAGCAAATCAAAGAAAAACGGCGATTTTAAGAGAGCTTAACGAAGTAAATAAAAATTTTCAAAAATAACTGTTGACAGAAAAAACTGATTGTGCTATAAAGAATAGGCACGTTAACCGTACAAAAATAAATTAATCATATCTGGAGGAACACAATGTCCACTACACTCGCTAAAAAGGAGACCGTTTCCCGTAAATGGTACGTCCTGGACGCGGCGGGCAAGCCCCTTGGACGCACAGCCGTCAAGGCCGCCACGCTCCTTCGCGGAAAGCACAAGACCGATTACACCCCCAACGTTGACTGCGGCGACTTCGTCATCGTTATCAACGCCTCCAAGGCCGTCCTCACCGGGAACAAGCTGACGAAGAAGTATTACCGTCACCACAGCGGCTGGATCGGAGGGCTGAAGGAGGTCCAGTACTCCAAGATCATGGCTGAGAGGCCGGAGTTTGCAATGACCCAGGCCGTCAAGGGAATGCTCGCCAAGAATTCCCTGGGCCGTGAGCAGCTCACGCGCCTGCGCGTTTACGCCGGAGCCGAGCACAGGCACGAGGCTCAGAAGCCCGAAGCATGGACCGAGGAGTAAGGAGGTACTGAATAATGTATACCAGCAAGAAGCCCTATATGTACGGCACAGGCCGCAGGAAGTCCTCCGTGGCCCGCGTCCATCTCTTCCCCGGCGGAACCGGGAAGATCACCATCAACGGTCGTGACATCGACGATTATTTCGGTCTTGACACCCTCAAGTACATCGTCCGCCAGCCCCTGAACACCGTGGGTCTGGTCGGCAAGGTGGACATCGAGGCCACCGTCACCGGCGGCGGCGTCTCCGGTCAGGCCGGAGCCGTCCGTCACGGCATCGCCCGCGCCCTTCTCGAGGTCGACGAGAGCTACCGCGCGCCCCTGAAGGCCGCCGGATTCCTCACCCGCGACCCGAGAATGAAGGAGCGCAAAAAGTACGGCCTCAAAGCCGCCCGTCGCGCGCCGCAGTTCTCCAAGCGGTAAAAGAGCAATATTTATCTTTCAATACCCCCGCTTTCGCGGGGGTATTATTTTATCCGCGCCTGCCTCCGGCCTTTGTCAGGCCAAAGGATTTTCTTTGATTTTTCCATAAAATATGGTATAATCTAATCACCAAATATGTGGGAGGTTCTATCCATGGAAAGGCCAAATATAATTCTCGTTCTCGCCGACGACCTGGGGTATGGGGACGTGTCGTGCATGGACGCGCGCTCCGGGATACATACGGAGAACATCGACCGTCTTGCGTCGGAGGGGCTCGTCCTCACGGACTGCCACTCCTCCAGCGCCCTGTGCACCCCGTCCCGTTACGCGCTGCTGACGGGCAGATACAACTGGCGCAGCAGGCTCAAGCTGGCGGTGCTCCCGGGCCAGTCCTACCACCTCATCGAGCCCGGGCGGGAGACTATCCCCTCCCTTTTGAAAAAGCAGGGCTACCGCACCGCCGCCGTGGGGAAGTGGCACCTGGGCATGGACTGGCAGACCCGTGGGGACTACAGGCTGCCGGGGACGTACTTTGAGCCGAATGTCGACTCGGACCTGATGATGGAGGGCATAGACTTCACCGCTCCGGTGAAGAACGGCCCCAACGACGCGGGCTTTGACTACTTCTACGGTATGCCCGCCAGCCTCGACCAGCCGCCCTTCATACACATGGAGAACGACCGCGCCGTGACCCCGCCCACCACAATGATTGGGGTCAAAAACCTCCGCCGCCACGACGCCTCCCAGCCCTTTGACGTGGAGTACGGCCCCGCGGAGGAGGGCTTCGACCCAAGGCGGATAGTCCCGGAGATGGACGAGAAGGTCCTTGAGCTGGTGTCGCGGTACGCCGACGATTCCCAGCCCTTCTTCATATACTACCCCACCCTCGCGGTGCACGGGCCTCTGGTACCGTCAGACGAGTACCTTGGCAGGTCCGGCCTTAACGAGTACGCGGACTTCGTGCTCCAGCTGGACGGCTTTATGGGGCGTCTCGACGCTCTTTTGCGCGAGAAGGGCATCGCGGACAACACGATAGTCATATTCACCTCCGACAACGGGTGCAGCGCCGTGGCGGACTTCCCGGCGCTCATAGCGAAGGGCCACAACCCCAGCTCCATCTACCGGGGCGTGAAGGGCGACATCTGGGAGGGCGGACACCGGGTGCCATTCGTGGTGCGCTGGCCCGGTCACATCGCCCCGGGGATCAGGAGCGCCGCCGTGACATGCCTTGTGGACCTCTTTGCCACCTTCGCCGGAATAACGGGCGCTGAATACGGCGACGACGCCGGGGAGGACTCCGTCTCCATGCTCCCCGTTTGGACGGGCATTTCCCGGGGCGAGCGGGAGGAGCTCATCCACCACTCCGCCAACGGCAGCTACTCCATAAGGCGAGGCGACTGGAAGCTGGAGTTCTGCCCCGGCTCCGGCGGCATGGGGGACGACAAGGACCCCGGCCCCGGCGCGGCCCCCTGGCAGCTTTACAACATGGCGGGGGACGCCACCGAGAGGCACAATTTCCACGGCTCCCAGCCCGAGGTGGAGCAGGCGCTCCTGCGCCGGGCGGCGCAGATTGTGAGGGACGGGCGCTCCACCCCCGGTGCGCCCCAGCAAAACTGCCCCAACCCCTTCTGGCCCGGACTTGAGTTCATGGATCTGGCCTGATGACCCGCCGCGGCGGACCGTGAAAATCGGTCCGCCGCTGGCAGAAAAGAAGAAATTATGATAAAAATCAAAAAATAGTTGTTGACAAACGGGCTCGATTTTGTTATCATATCACTTGCTGATGAAACGGAATGCTGGTGTAGCTCAGCCGGTAGAGCAGCTGATTTGTAATCAGCAGGTCGGGGGTTCGAATCCGTCCACCAGCTCCAGAAACTGCATATGGAGGAGTTCCCGAGTGGCCAAAGGGGACAGACTGTAAATCTGCTGGCGATGCCTTCGGTGGTTCGAATCCACCCTCCTCCACCACGAAAGGGCCGATTTTGGTAACAAAATCGGCTCTTTGTGTATTTCTGGAACTTCGCAGATGGAGAAATCAGCTATCCGAATCGTCTATATCGTGTTTTCGCCGTTTCCCTGTTCTGACCCACTTCTGACCCCAACGGGATTTCGGAGCGGAAAGGACGGGATAGCACAAAGCCGTGGGATTTTGCATCCCACGGCCTTTTTTAGTTATGGTGGGGTAATTTTTGCTCATACATTTGCCCCGATCAGCTTGCCCATGGTGGCGGCGGCTTCCTCCTGCATCTTTGTAGTGACGTGGGTGTAGGTGCGGAGGGTGAAACCTGCGTCGTAGTGGCCGAGGATGCTGGAGACGGTTTTCACGTCCACGCCGTTTTGCAGCGCCAGGGTGGCGAAGGTGTGCCCTTGTGGTATATTAAGACCAACCCGGAAAAGCCCAGGAATACCAAGGGGTTTGAGGGAATTGTCGGCTTAGTTTTTCTTCCTTTTCCAACCGGGAAACAAGTCGAAAAAAAGGGGCTGTTAAGTTAAGGACAAAAGATGATCCGCGCAATGGGCGCTTGCTGAAAGGGCAAACGCCCATTATTTTACGCCCAAAATCGACCTTTACAATCCCCCAAAAGTGCTATAATAGTCATAACAGCATAAATCCGAAAAGAGCTTTTGCGATGATAACCGTCTTCGCAAGGGCTCTTTTTTGGTGAGGAAGGGTCGGACGAATATGAAATGGGTCAACGGTTTTTTGCGGGAGTTTTTCGGAAGTATTCTCTACTCCCTGGGGATGGTCAACTTTGCCCTCGCGGCGGGGCTCCCCCTGGCGGGGTTTTCTGGCGTGGCGTTCATCGTGAACAGGCTCACCAACGTCCCCATCGGCTGGGCCATTATCCTGCTAAATGTCCCCGTGGCGGCGCTATGCTTCAAGGTGCTGGGCAAGGGCTTCTTCCTGCGCTCCGTGCGCTGTACGGTGATGTCCTCCCTGATGCTGGACTACTTAGCGCCCCTCCTGCCTGTGTACTCCGGGGACCGGCTCCTGGCGGCGCTGGCAACAGGGGTACTGACGGGGCTGGGGCTGGCGCTCATCTACACCGCCAATTCCTCCACCGGGGGCATGGACTTCATCACCGTGTCCATCAAGCACCGCTGGCCCCATCTCCCCCTGGGCCGCATCAACCTCATCTTCGACACAGTGGTCATCGCCACGGAGAGCCTGCTTCTCCGGGATATTGACGGCTTTCTGTACGGCCTCCTTGTCAGCTTCATCATGTCCGTGGTGGTGGACAAGACAATCTTTGGCCTTAATTCCGGCAAGCTGGCCCTCATCGTCACGGACCGGGGGCGTCGCGTCTGTCAGCTCATCGAGGACACCTGTCACCGGGGCAGCACCCTCATTCCGGCCTTCGGCGGCTATCGTGGGGACGGCAAGCAGATGGTAGTGACGGCTTTCGCACCGTGAGTTTCGGGGACCAAACCGGGCAGGAGAAGTAATACCTACAAGTCAATAGAGCGCACAGGGGCGTTTCACATTTTCAGTGGAGCGCCCTATTTTTGTGCCCAAAATCATAAAGGAGGCATCTATGCCAGATCAGATCGAGGCCGTGGTCAGTGTTCCGCTGGACAGGCTGCGGGCTTTTCCGAATCATCCGTTCAAGGTGAGGGACGATGACGCTATGAAGGAGACTGTTGAAAGTATGAAGCAGTTTGGGATTCTCGTACCGGCCATTGTCCGCCCTTTGGACGGCGGGGACTATGAGATCGTCGCCGGGCACAGGAGGGCCCACGCGGCGGAGCTGGCGGGGATTTCTGAGATGCCCGCCATCGTGCGGGAGATGGACGACGACTCCGCCGTGATTTTTATGGTGGACAGCAATCTCCAGCGGGAGGACATCCTGCCCAGCGAGAGGGCGGCGGCGTACAAGATGAAGCTGGAAGCTATCAAAAGGCAGGGTGAGCGGCGGGATTTAACTTGTGCCCAAGTTGGGCACAAGTTGGATGGCAAAAAAAGTGTCCAGAAAGTGGCCGAAGGTGCCGGGGAAAGTAGAAGTCAAGTCCAGCGGTACATCCGCCTCACCGAGCTTCAACCGGAGCTTCAGCAGATGGTGGATGAGAAGAAAATCGGCCTCACCCCCGCCGTGGAGCTGTCGTACTTGAAGCCGGAGGAGCAGGCCGCCGTCATTGAAACCATTGACAGCGAACAGGCTGTCCCCTCTTTGTCCCAGGCCCAGAGGATGAAGAAGCTGTCCCAGGAGGGCAAGCTGGACGGGGATACGGTCCTCTCCATCATGTCCGAGCAGAAGAAGCCGGAGGCGTGGAACATCAGTCTGCCTATTGAGAAGCTCCAGAGATACTTCCCCCGGTCCTACACACCCCAGCGCATGGAGGAAACCATCTTCAAGCTCCTGGAGGGCTGGGCAAAAAAACGGCAGCAGAACAGGGAGCGTTAGCTTTACACGGGACAGGGGCCGGCCTTTGGACCGGCTTTTTCTGTGCCCGAAATTAAGACATCGAGGTGCTATTTATGGCAGTTTGCAGAGTTGAGAAGAACAAAAATTACACCACCATGTCCAACTACCACCTCCGGGACCGCAACCTCTCCAACAAGGCCAGGGGGCTGCTGTCCACCATGCTGTCCCTCCCGGAGGATTGGGACTACACCACAAGAGGCCTCGCCCTTATATGCAAGGACGGCGTGGACAGCATCACCGCCCAGCTCAAGGAGCTGGAGCAGTACGGCTACCTCTCCCGCCGCAGATTGCGGGATGAGAACGGGCGCATCACGGATATGGAGTACGTCATCTATGAGGAGCCTCATACGGCCTCGCCGGATACGGCTTTACCAGATACGGCTTCACCATATACGGAAAACCCGGATATGGTAAAGCCAGATATGGAAAACCCACGTCCGGGAAACCCCGCGCAACGAAATATAGATATAAGAAATACAGAAAAACAAAATACTGATCTACCAAGTACCGATTCATTCCCTTCCTCCCGCGAGAGCGCGGAAGTGAAGCGAAGGGACGCGATGCTGGAGAAAATGCGGGATTACCGAGAGATCGTCATGGACGCCATCGACTATGACGCCCTTCTCCGGGACATCCCCCAGGACCGGGACCGGGTGGATGAGATGCTGGAGCTCATCGTCGAGACGGTCTGCACGTCCAAGCCCTTCGTCCGGGTGGCCGGGGCGGATTACCCCGCCGAGGTGGTGCGGTCCCGGCTTCTGAAGCTGGACGGGGACCATATCCGCTTTGTTCTGGACTGTATGCGGGAGAACACCACCAAGGTCCGCAACATCAAGCAGTACCTGTTGACCGCCCTCTACAACGCCCCGGCGACCATCGGAAATTACTACACATCGCGTGTCCAGCATGACTTTTACGGGGACGGCCCTCACGGTTAAGCGTGGGGGCTTTTTTCATGCCCCAAGGAAGGAGGCCAAATGTTCAAATATCTTCACCGGCTGGTGGTCCCGCCTTAGACCACCGACATTGACGCCAAAACGCAGCCGGTTACGGCAAAAAGGAGGTGCATCCAACGCAAGAGGAAGTCGAAAACAAAACCGTAACTCTGGCTATCAACACCACCAAGATGACGGCCCGCGTTCTGAAAAACGCCATTGCCAAATACCTGGCCTACCGCAAGAACAAATCCCGTGAGGGCCCCGTCAAGCCCAAGGGCAAGCAGACGGTGAAGGAGCTGGTGGGGCAAAATCAGGGCGTGGCCAACATCGAGATCACCGACAGCAACATCCGGGACTTTGACCGTGTGGCCCGGAAGTACGGCGTGGACTACGCGCTGAAAAAGGACCGCAGCTCCGACCCGCCCCGGTATCTCGTTTTCTTCAAGGCCCGTGATGGGGACGCCATCACAGCGGCGTTCAAGGAATACTCCGCCGTGACGGACAGGAAGAAGGAGCGGCCCTCGGTACTCCAGAAGCTCCGGCATTTCAAGGAGCTTGTGGCCGCCGTCACTCCCTCCCGTGAACGGAGAAGGGAGCATGACGCCCGATGAAAAAGCCTCTGAAAAAGGTCCTGCTTCTCAACGCCCCCTACGCCCTGTTCGCCCTGTTTGCCACAAAGATAGGTCTGGCGATGAGGCTGGCCCCCGGCTCCGGCATCAAGGAGAAGGCCCCTCACATCCTGGACGGCCTTGTGGCGGCCTTCGCGGACCTCTGGCCCAGCCTCCACCTCTTTGACCTCCTTGTGGGTGTCGCCGTGGCGTGGCTCATACGCCTCGCCGTCTACATGAAGGGCAAGAATGCCAAGAAGTACCGCAAGAACGAGGAATACGGCTCCGCCCGGTGGAGTGCATAATTCTAAGTGTAAATGACACATACATGGACGCACAGGAGGTTATGCACATGACTGATTATAGCAAA
>CANRIU010000060.1 GCA_947630755.1 uncultured Oscillospiraceae bacterium
CATGAGGACGATGAGGGCGGTCTGGCGCATATAGGTGGACTTGCCAGCCATGTTGGGGCCGGTTATCACCGCCGTGAGGGCGGACTTGCCGTCGAGGTATGTGTCGTTGGGGACGAAGAGGGTGTCCTTCTGGAGACGCTCCACCACCGGGTGGCGGCCCTCGGTTATGTCGATGACGCTGTCCGCGGTTATCTCCGGCTGGCACCAGCCGTACTCCGCGGCGCACTGGGCGAAGGAGGCGAGGACGTCGAGCCGCGCGACCTCCCCGGCGGTGGCCTGCACCCGCAGCACGTCCCCGGCAAGGTGCTCGCGGAGGTCGGAGAAGAGGCGGAACTCCAGCTCCGCAAGGCGGTCCTGGGCGGTGAGA
The DNA here is from genome assembly GCA_947630755.1 of uncultured Oscillospiraceae bacterium. Lineage (GTDB taxonomy): Bacteria > Bacillota > Clostridia > Oscillospirales > Oscillospiraceae > RUG626. The sequence goes on from CANRIU010000060.1 coordinate 368, forward strand.
AGCTCAGTCTCAAGGTTTTTGAGCTCCTCGGTTATGAAGCGCTCGCAGTTGACGAGGGTCTGCTTGCGGATGTAGTCCGCGGGCACGTCCTCGGACTGGGCGCGGGGGATCTCAATGTAGTAGCCGAACACCTTGTTGTAGCCGAGGCGCAGCTTTTTGCCGGTGCGGGCCTTCTCCCGGGCCTCGATTTTGGCGAGAGCGTCGCGCCTGCCGCCGAGAAGCGAGCGCAGGCGGTCCACCTCGCTGTTGTAGCCCGGGCGGATCATGCCGCCCTCCCGGACGGAGATGGGCGGGTCGGGGTCAATCGCCTGGTCGATGAGCTCGCCCATGTCCTGAAGGAGGTCCATGGAGGCGGCCTCCCGCAGGAGGGTGGCGGTCATGGGGGCGATGAGGCTTCTCAGGGCGGGAAGGCGTCTTATGGAGGAGGCGAGGAACACAAGGTCCCGGCAGTTTACCGTGCCGTAGACGGTCTTGCCGATTATGCGCTCCATGTCGCCGATGTCACGGAGGACAAGGGACAGCTCCTGCCGGGTGACGCCGTCGGCGGCGAGCTCCGCCACGGCCCCGAGGCGGCGGTTTATCGCCGCGGCGGAGAGCAGGGGGCGGGAGACCCAGCTGCGGATGAGCCGGGCGCCCATGGGAGTGCGGGTCTTGTCCAGGACCCAGAGGAGGCTGCCGCGCTTTTCGCCCATGCGCAGGGAGCTTAAGAGCTCCAGATTGCGCATGGTGTGCAGGTCCAGCTCCATATACCGCCCGTCGGTGTAGAAGTCAAGCTTCGTTATGTGGCCAAGGTCGGTTTTCTGCGTCTCCCGGAGATAGGAGAGGAGGGCGCCCACGGCCCTCACGGCCTGGCGCTCCCGGCCCAGGGAGAGCTCGTCAAGGCTGCGGACCCTGAACTGGGCGCAGACGGTGTCGGCGCAGGCGCCGTACTCAAAGCGCTCCTCCCCCGTCTCCGTCATCACCCGGAGGCGGGTGCGTATGACGCCCATGAGGTCCGTGTCGTGAAAGGCGTCGTCGGAGAGAAGTATCTCCGAGGGCTGGTAGCGCCCGAGCTCGTTCACCACCTTGACGGTGACGTTTGCGTCAAAGGACCGGGCGAAGAGCTCGCCGGTGGAGACATCGCAAAAGGCCACGGCGGCGGAGGAGGAGCCGTCCATCGCCACGGCGCACATGTAGTTTGACTTGCCGGAGTCCAGCATGGAGGAGTCCATGGCCGTGCCGGGGGTGATTATCCTTATGACCTCCCGGTCCACAAGGCCCTTCGCAAGGGCCGGGTCCTCGGTCTGCTCGCATATGGCGACCTTGTAGCCCTTGGCAAGGAGCCTGCCTATGTACGCCTCCGAGGAGTGGTAGGGCACGCCGCACATGGGGACCTGGTCGGCCTCGTCCTTGCCCCGGTCGCGGGTGGTGAGGGTGAGGTCCAGCTCCTTTGACGCGGTTTTCGCGTCGGTGTCGAACATCTCATAGAAGTCGCCCAGACGGAAAAAGAGTATACAGTCGCTGTGCTGGCTTTTTATAGCGTTATATTGCTTCATCATGGGGGTCATTTCCGCCATAATGCCGCCTTCTTTCTGAATTTAAATCAAATGAGCTGACCATAGAGCGCCCAGGTGTTGCTGTCGGTTATCCTGACGTCCTTAAACTGCCCGATGAGGGACCTGTCCCCGGCAAGCCTCACCAGCCTTCCGCCGGAGGTGCGGGAGGTGAGGTACTCCCCGTCCTCGCCGTCGATGAGCACGCGCCGGACCTGCCCCACATAGCTGCGGTGCTTCTCCTCGGAGACGGAGTTTTGAAGGGCGATGAGCCTGTCGAACCTCGCCTGCTTCTCCCGCCTTGTGAAGGGGTCGGGCATCTTCGCCGCCGGGGTCCCGGTCCTGGGGGAGAAGATGAAGGTGAAGAGAGCGTCAAAGCGCACCTCCCGGACGAGGCTGAGAGTGTCCTCAAATTCCTCCTCCGTCTCCCCGGGAAAGCCCACTATCACGTCGCTGGTCAGCACCACGTCGGGCATATAGCTTCTGGCGAGCCTTATGAGCTCCAGATACCCCTCCCGGGTGTAGCGCCTGTTCATGGCTTTGAGCACCCTGTCGGAGCCGGACTGGAAGGGCAGGTGGATGTGGCGGGCGCACTTTTTTGACTCCGCCATAGCCGCGAAAAGCCTCTCCCCGGCGTCCTTGGGGTGGCTTGTCATGAAGCGGATGAGGAAATCCCCGGGTATGGCGTCGATGCGCCTTATGAGGTCGGCGAAATCCACGCCGTTATCGAGGTCCCTGCCGTAGGAGTTGACGTTCTGGCCGAGCAGGGTTATGTCCTTATAACCCGCCCCGGCAAGGCGCCGCGCCTCCGCCTCCACATCCCCGGGAAGGCGGGAGCGCTCCCGCCCACGGACGTAGGGGACGATGCAGTAGGAGCAGAAGTTGTTGCAGCCGTACATTATGGGAAGCCACGCCTTGACGGCGCTGTCCCGGGCGGAGGGCAGGCCCTCCGCTATGACGCCGTCGGACTCCTCCGCGGCAAATATGCGCTTCTCCCCGCGAAGCAGCCGCAAAACATACTCCGGGAACCGCCATAAAACGTGGGGGCCGAATACCAGGGACACATGGCGGTAGGAGCTTTTTATCCGCTCCGCCATCCCCGGCTCCTGCATCATGCACCCGCAAAGGCAGATGAGCTGGCTTGGCTTTTCCTTTTTCGTGTGGGTGAGGGCGCCCACATTGCCCAGGACCCGCTGCTCCGCGTGCTCCCGGACGGCGCAGGTATTTATGACGATTATGTCCGCCTCCGCCTCGCTTGCCGTCATGGAGTAGCCCATCATTTTCAGCATACCCCGGAGCTTTTCGCTGTCAGCCTCGTTTTGCTGGCAGCCGTAGGTGTCCACAAGGGCGAGAGGCGGGGAGGGGAGGCGGGAGTTTATCTCAGCCACCTGCTCCATTATGTCCCGTTCCCGGTCAAGGTCCTCTTTTGATATTTCGATTCGCTTTGTGCTCACAGCTTACCTCTCCGTTAAAAATATAAGTATTTTTATTTTAACAAATTTTTGTGGAATTTACAACAGCTTTCGTGTATAATTGATTTCATAATGAAAATGGGGTAAAATAACATTTATAAGGGTCAAATCGAAATTATCTCAGACAGACAGAAGGGGTGACGCTCCGGATGAAGAGCCTTGTTATTGACAAAAGCGCCATAAAGTCCAATCTTGCCGCCGTGAAGGCCCGAGCCAGGGGCGCCCAGATATGGGCGGACCTCACGGGCGACGCCTTTGGCATGGGGCTCATAAGCACGGCGCGGCTTCTGAGGGAGGAGGGGGTGCGGACCTTTGCGGTGTCGGACCCCAGGGACGCGGAGACGCTGAGAAACGCGGGCTTCACCGAGGAGACGCTGATGATGCTCCGCTCCACCGCCGACGAGAAGGAGCTGGCGAGCCTCATTGACCTGGGCGTCATATGCACAGTGGGGTCCTCGGAGGCCGCCGTCACGTTAAACGGCCTTGCGGAGGAGCGCAGGACCGTGTGCGAGGTGCAGATAAAGATAGACACCGGACTTGGGCGCTACGGCTTCATGCCCTCGGAGACGGACAAGATAGTTTCCGTATACAAGTACATGCAGAATCTCGCCGTGGTGGGGGTGTTCTCCAGCTACTCCCAGTCTTGGAAGAGCAGGAAGGTGACGCTCCAGCAGCTTGACGCGCTGAAATCAGTGCTGGAGAGCCTGCACTCCATGGGCTACGAGACGGGCTGCGCCCACATATGCGACTCGGCGGCGCTTTTTAAGTACGACTTTGACCTTCTTGACGCCGTGCGGGTGGGCACGGCACTCTCCGGGCGTGTCGCCGGGGGAGCAGCGCCGGGGCTCACGAAGGTGGGGTACATAGAGGCGGGCATTGAGGAGGTGGGCTGGTTCCCCAAGGGCCACAGGGTCGGGGGACGGGTGCTGAAAAAGCCCGCGAAGCTGGCGGTGGTGTCCGTGGGCTACTACCACGGCTTCGGGCTCACCCGCCGGGAGCAGGGACAGGGCCTTCTTGACGTGATACGCCAGTGGCGGCGGAGACCCTATGTGAAGCTCGACGGGCAGAAGGTCAGGACCGTGGGGGAGACGGGCATGATGCACACCATCCTCGACGTGACGGACCTGAAGGTGAGCGTGGGCGACGTGGTGGTAATGGACGTGGACCCGGTGAACGTGAAGGGCCTGGGGCGGGTATACCGCTGAGAAGCATCAAGCATGAGGTGAAATATGCCGAAAATATATGAGATGCCGCCGCACCTCGCGGACCTTATCGCCGCGGGGGAGGTGGTGGAGCGCCCCGCCAGCGTGGTAAAGGAGCTGGCGGAGAACTCCCTTGACGCCGGAGCGAGGAGCATCACGGTGGAGATAAGATCCGGGGGCATGGAGCTCATCCGCGTCACGGACGACGGCTGCGGGATTGCCCGGGAGGACGTGGAGACGGCGTTCCTGCGCCACGCCACGTCGAAGCTGCGCACCCAGAGGGACCTGGAGGCCATCGGGACCCTGGGCTTTCGGGGCGAGGCGCTGGCGGCGATAGCAAGCGTCTCACGGGTGGAGCTTCTGACCCGGGAGAGGGACAGCGACGAGGGCACGCGCCTTACGCTGGAGGCCGGAGTGAAGCGTGACCTGTCCCCCGTCGGCGCTCCTCCGGGGACGACGATGATAGTGAGGGACCTTTTCTTCAACACCCCGGCGAGGCAGAAATTCATGAAAAACGACAGGGCCGAGGGCTCCGCCGTCACCACGGCGGTGGTGCGTCTGGCGCTGTCCCACCCGGAGGTATCCGTCAGGTACATAAAGGACGGGAAGGAGGAGTACCACACCCCCGGAGACGGGCGCCTCCAGTCAGCGGCGTACTGCACGCTGGGGCGGGAGTTTGCCCGGGGGCTTCTCCCGGCGGAGAACAGCGCCGGGGGGATAAGTGTCTCCGGCTACGTCTCCACCCCCGGGGCCGCCAGGGGCAACAGAAGCTGGCAGTTTTTCTTCATAAACGGCAGGTTCATAAAGTCGAAGCTCCTCCAGGCGGCGGTGGAGCAGGCGTACAGAAACTCCCTGTTCACCGGGAGGTTCCCAGTGTGCCTGATAAACGTGGGCATGAGCGCTGCCGCGGTGGATGTGAACGTCCACCCCACGAAGCTTGAGGTGCGCTTTGCCGACGAGCGGGCGGTGTTCGACGCGGTGTACTGGGCGGTGCGGGGAGCGCTGGAGCGGGAGGACGGCCCGAAGGAGCTGGAGATCTCCCGGAGCACCCTGTCCGTAACTCACGGCGGGGAGGCGGAGAAGCTCCCCGGGCACCAGCTCTTTGCGCCGGAGAAAAAGCCCCGGGAGAGCGCCCCGGGGGGCGACGGGTTCTTCCGGCGGGTGACCGCGGAGACATACCGCACAAGCTACGGTGAGAGGACGGGCTTCAAGACCTCGGTGCGCCCGGCATCGCCCCCCGCGGGGGACAGGACCTTCAGGAGCTTTGACGGCGGGATACAGACGGCAATGCCGCTGCCGGACCCCTCGCCCGTCAGCGCCGCCCGGGAGAGCGCCCCGGCGTCAGATGGCGCCGGAAAGAGCGCGGACCCGGCGCCCCGGCGGGACTGGAGATATGTGGGGGAGGCGCTGTCCACATATATAATCGTTGAGCGGGGCGAGAGCCTGATACTCATAGACAAGCACGCCGCCCACGAGCGGATGATATTCGACAGGCTGAAGGGGCGAAAGGGTGACGACGCGTCGCAGCTCCTTGTGGCGCCGGTGATATGCGCCCTTGGCCCGGAGGACATGGAGACGCTGCTTGAAAACCGCGAGACGCTTCTGGAGCTGGGCTTTGAGCTGGACGACTTCGGCGGGAGCGTCGCCCTCCGGCGGGTGCCGATAGACATGGATCTCTCGGACCCCGAGGGGATGCTGGAGGAGATAGCCGGGAAGCTCAGGATCGGGGGACGCCGGGACGTGGAGGCGATGCGGGACGGGGTGCTGCACACCGTGGCCTGCAAGGCCGCCATCAAGGCGGGCAGGCGCTCCGAGCCGGAGGAGCTGACGGGCCTCATCGAGAAGGTCCTCTCCGGCGAGGTGAAATACTGCCCCCACGGCCGGCCGGTGAGCGTGGAGCTCACAAAATATCAGCTTGACAGGAGCTTTAAGAGAGCATGAGCGGCGAGAGACGTGTACTTGTGGTCACGGGCCCCACGGCGACGGGGAAGACGAGGCTCGGCGTGGAGCTGGCGCTGGAGCTGGGCGGGGAGGTGGTCTCCGCGGACTCCATGCAGATATATGAGCATATGGACATCGGCACCGCAAAGCCCACGGCGGAGGAGACCCGGGGGGTGCCACACCACCTGGTGGGGACGGTAAGCCCGTTTGAGGACTACTCCGTGTCGCGGTACGTTCAGGACGCGGGGAGGGTGTGCGACGACATTCTCCGGCGGGGCAGGACGCCCATAATCGTCGGGGGCACGGGGCTGTATATTGAGTCGCTTATCGCCGGGCGGGACTTCGCCCCGGGGGGCGGCGGGGAGCTCCGGCGGGAGCTGGAGGAGAGCTACGATGCCCTGGGCGGGGAGGCGATGCTGGCGCTTTTGGGGGAGAGCGACCCGGAGCGGGCGGCAAAGCTCCACCCCAACGACAAAAAGCGGATAGTCCGGGCGCTGGAGATAGCGAGAAGCGGCGGCAGCATCTCGGAGCACGACGAGCTCACCCGGGCGGCCCCGCCAAGGTACGATGCCAGGTACATCGTCCTGGGCTTTGAGGACAGGGCGGAGCTATATAAGCGGATAGACCGCCGGGTGGACATCATGGTGGAGCGGGGGCTTGTGGAGGAGGTCCGGGGACTTCTTGAAATGGGCCTTGGGCCGGGGAGCACGGCCATGCAGGCCATTGGCTACAAGGAGATCGCCGCGGCCCTGGCCGGGGAGACGAGCCTTGACGAGGCGGTGGAGACGGTGAAGCTCCGGTCACGGCGCTACGCCAAGCGCCAGATAAGCTGGTGCGCCAGATACTCCCCGGCCCTCAGGATAGCCTTTAAAAAAACGCCGGATTTTGTGGAGGCCCTGCACCGTTCGACAGATTTCTTCCGCGAGCTGGTATAATATGTAAGACGCAACAAAGAAAGCGCCCGGGAGGGCGCGGAAAGGCGGATTACATATGAAAAAAGCGCAGAATCTTCAGGACACATTTTTAAACGAGGTGCGCCGGGACGGCACGCCCCTGACGGTATTTTTCGTCAACGGCTTCCAGATGCGGGGCACCATCGCCGGGTTTGACGATTTCACGGTGCTTATGGACAGCGACGGAAAGCAGCAGCTTTTATACAAGCACGCCATATCCACCATCGCTCCGGCGCGCAGCGTCCGCTTAAGGCAGGACACCGCCGACGCCCCGGAGGTCCGGGAACCGATATTCAGGTGAGCCCGGCGGGGAGGGACGGGCGGTATCAGGAAGATGAAAGATCGATTTTAAGCTTAAGGCGCGGCTGGTACCCCAGCCGCGCCTTTTTTTCATGGGCTTAAGGTGACGGGAGTAGAACCCGCGTGGGTTCGGCTCCAGTCACATTCTTTCTCGGATCATTTTGCCAATATCGGCTGCCGCAAAGGCGGTGGATGGGTTCAGGTGAGGGAGAGACTGTTCAATCCGCTGCAAATCAGCTTTGATGTAAGCGCGATAATGTCGTCCAGCGGGATCTTTTTCCCGTCAGCCGCCCACTGCCTGTAGATTTCGATGGTGCTTTGGGAGACGAAGGTCATGACGATGTTCTGGACATACGGGTCGGCATTTCGCTGCTTTCCGTCGGCGCCCCAGGTTTCCGACATGATCTCGTTTGTGATACGGCGGCTGATGTAGTGGTAGCTGCCGCTGCACAGGAGCCGCTCGTGGAGCCGTCCCGCGCCCTCGCTCACCAGAAAGAACTCCCGTGTTATCTTATCCATATCCCGGGGGCGTTCAAGGTCGCGGGTGCGCTCGATGAAGCTCTTTGCCATCTCGTTTTGCAGCTCCCGCAGAAGGTCGTCCAGAGAATCATAGTGCAGATAGAAGGTTTTGCGGTTTATCCTCGCCCGCTCCGCCAGCTCCTTTATGGAGATCTGCTCATAGTCCATCTCGCAGATCATCTCCTCAAAGGTTTTGCGGATGGCTTCTTTCGTGCGGATAACGCGCAGGTCCTCTTTGCCCTTGCCGCTCATAACGATGCCTCCTTATACTAAAACCTGTTAAAAAGTGCAAAGCACTTTTTATAGCGCCGAAGGCGCGTCAGGTTTTGTATGAGACGTCATTTAAGCGCTTCCAGCGCTTAAATGGGCTGTGCGTAGCACGGCCTTCCCAGATAAAAATTGATATTTTTATCTGGGAATAGTATTAAATAATGCTTGACTTTATGATACACCATTCGTGAGTAAAAATCAACATGTGTACAGTTATGCCGCATTTTTGCGGGAGGTGTGGCGTAAACCTCTTTTGCTGTGAAAATGGTGTGGAGGTCAAATCGCGCAAGCGGTATATTATCAGTAAAAGGAGGAGATCAAATGATTCTCGACAGAAATGAGCACAAAGAGGTTGTTGTCCTTTTGGGCGCGGGCAGCATGGGGACCGCCATCGTCCGCCGCATTGCCGCGGGGAAGAAGATTTTGCTGGGTGACATAAGCGAAAAGGCGCTGGAGCGGGTATCCCGTGAGTTCACCTACGGCGGGTACGACGTGGAGACGCGGATCGTGGACGCCTGCGACGAGCAGTCCATCCGGGCGTTTGCTCAAAAGGCGGCATCCCTCGGCCCGGTGATGTACTACATCCACACGGCGGGGGCGTCTCCCAGTCAGGCAAGCCCCGAACACATCATCAAGCTCGACCTCATCGGCACCTCATACGCCATTGACGCCTTTGGCGAAGTGATGGCGCGGGGCGGCGCGGGCCTCATCGTATCCAGTCAGACCGGGTATATGCCCCATACTCTCACTGCTGAGGATGAGGAAGCCCTCGCCATGACGCCGACAGCCCAGCTTGCCTCGCTTCCCTGCCTTGATGGAAGCAAGACGCCCAATTCCGGCGCGGCCTATATCGTGTCCAAGCGGGTGAACCAGCTCCGTGTTCGCACGGCGGCGGCCACCACCTGGGCGGATCGGGGCGCCAGGATCAATACCATCAGCCCCGGCATCATCGTGACGCCCCTGGCCTATGACGAGTTTAATTCTCCCGGCAACACCTATCAAAATATGATCGACTGCTCCGCCGTGCGCCGCGCCGGGACATCGGACGAGATCGCGGCGGCGGGCGCGTTCCTCTTAGGCCCGGACGCAGGATTTATCACGGGGACCGATTTGCTCATCGACGGCGGCGTTATCGCGTCGTTGAAAAGCGGCAGATTCAATCTTCGCGTAAGGTAGAATAATATGAAAATATCCCGGAAGGGCCGACAGGCTATTCCGGGATATTTTCATATTTTGGTCAACCGTTTCTCGTCCTCACCATGAGGCTGGAGCAGACCAGCGCGGCGGCGGCGGGGGCTATGAACCAGAGCTTGGTTGCCACGCCTCCTGTGGAGACGAAGTACACCGCCCCGGCGACAGCCAGCACCACAAAAAGGGCGGTGAGGAGGCCGTATATGAGCGTCAGCTTCTTTTTCTTTTTGTTCATGGCCTCACCTCCTGAAGCTGTCCTTCAGCGCAACGGAGCGGTTGAACACAAGGGCTCCGGGGGCGGAGTCCCTGTCGCAGGCAAAATAGCCGAGGCGCAAAAACTGGAAGGAGTCCGTGGGCTTTGCCCCCTCAAGGGCGCTCTCCGCCTTGCAGCCGGTGACGACCTCAAGGGAGCCCGGGTCAATGTGCTCCACGAAGGCGTCGCCGTAGGCGTCCGGGTCGGGGTCGGAGAAGAGGTTTGAGTAAAGGCGCACTTCCGCGTCCACGCAGCTTGCCGCGTCCACCCAGTGGAGCGTGGCGCCGCGCACCTTCCGCCCGTCGGCGGGGTCGCCTCCACGGGATGCCGGGTCGTAGGTGCAGTGGATGGCGGTGACATTGCCCCGCTCGTCTTTGTCGCAGCCTGTGCAGGTGACAAGGTACGCGCCCTTCAGGCGGCACTCCGGGCCGCCGGGATAAAGGCGCTTATACTTGGGGGCGGGGACCTCCATGAAGTCCTCGGCCTCCACCCAGAGCTCCCGGGAGAAGCTCACCGGGCGGGTGCCGGAATCGGGGTCGGAGGGGTTATTCTCCACCTCCACCGTCTCGCTCTCCCCCTCGGGGTAGTTGTCGATTATGAGCTTCACCGGGCGCAGCACAGCCATGCGCCGGGGGGCGTGGGCGTTGAGGTCGTCCCTGAGACAGGACTCCAGCAGGGCGTACTCCACGGTGCTGGTCACCTTGGCCACGCCTATCCTGTCGGTGAAGGCGCGGATGGAGGCCGGGGTGTAGCCGCGCCTGCGAAGGCCGCAGAGGGTGGGCATACGGGGGTCGTCCCAGCCGGAGACGTAGCCCTCCTCCACAAGTCTGCGGAGCTTGCGCTTGCTCATCACGGTGTTAGTTATGCCAAGGCGGGCAAACTCTATCTGACGGGGCTTCGAGGGCACGTCCACGTTGTTTATGACCCAGTCGTAGAGGGGCCTGTGGTCCTCGTACTCCAGAGAGCACAGGGAGTGGGTTATCCCCTCCAGGGCGTCCTGTATGGGGTGGGCGAAGGCGTACATGGGGAAGATGCACCACCTTGTGCCCTGACGGTGGTGCTCGATGTAGCGGATGCGGTAGAGCACCGGGTCGCGCATGTTGAAGTTGCCGGAGGCAAGGTCGATC
>CANRIU010000061.1 GCA_947630755.1 uncultured Oscillospiraceae bacterium
GCTTGCATAGATGCCTGTGTCACCGGTCACGGGCGTACCAAAATCATAGGTTGTACTGCCGCCATCCGTCGTCTTCCATCCGGTAAATTCCCAGCCTGCCTTTTCGGGGTCTTCCGGCCTGTCCGCCGTCTGGCCGTCGGCGGTGAGGTCCTGACCGCTGGAGTCGATGAACTCCACATAGTCGAAGGACGACCTGTCTATCATATCCTGAAGCATGGCCTCGTCCACCTCGGGCTTTTCCCCGGCGCTGTAAAGCATCGCCAGCATGTCAACGCTTCTCCGGGCGGTGTATATCATGTCGTTGAGCCTGTCGGCGGACTGGCTGGCGGAGGTCTCCACCAGACTGTCCGTCAGCTCCAGCACCCGCTTTTCATTGCTGCGGGAGAATATGAGGAAGAACATCGCGACAGCCGCCGCCAGCAGCACCACGACGAATATGTCAAGTCCGTATTTTTTTGTTCCGCTTTTGGCACCAGTTTTCATCGAGCTCCTCCATATGCCCGGCGGGAAGGTCCCGTCACATTGCGATTACGATTTAAAATATTATAGCAGCAATTTTATCATATCCCGGCGCTTATGTCCAGAGCCTTATTTCACCCAAAGGCAGTTTATCCGGACGCCGGACCCGGACAGGGGGTCATATACCCGGGACAACCTCAATATACTGAGATACAAACGGCTGCAAACGGCGCGAGACCATGACATGAGATATTTTACATACCTGGGAGGAAGGAAAATGACGGAGCTTGAGGAGGCCGGAAGGTACGACAGCGCGGTGATGCTTCTGCCCCCGCGGCTGAGAGCCCGGGCGAGAGAACTTGACCGGGCCGGGAGGGCGCAGGCGGAGGAGCTGCGGCTGAGAGCCGGGATGCCCCTCGGGGTGGTCCTGCCCCGGGGGGAGAGGAGCCTTGGCGGCGGGGCCGTGACCGTGAGGGACATAGCGGACCTTGTGGAGATAGCCACGGGGGCGTCGGTCCACTCCGCCGGGGCGACGCTGAAAAACGGCTACATATCCTGTCCCGGCGGCCACCGGGTGGGTCTGGGAGGGAGCGTGTACCTCTCCGGCGGGGAGACGGCGGGCTTCCGGGCCTACTCCTCCGCCGCGGTGCGCATCGCCCGGGAGAAGCGGGGCATCGCGGAAAAGCTCCTGCCGGGGCTTTACCGGGGAGGGACCTTCCGCTCGACACTGATCGCGGCGCCCCCCGGAGCGGGAAAGACCACGCTTCTGAGGGAGATTGTGAGGAAAATATCCTCCCCGGGGGAGCCCGGCGGAGGGCTACGGGTGTCACTGTGCGACGAGCGGGGGGAGATAGCGGCGATGGAGGGCGGCGTGCCGGGACTCTCCGTCGGCGCAATGACCGATGTGCTGGACGGGTGCCCGAAGGCCCGGGCGGTGATGATGGTGCTGAGAAGCTTAAACCCCCAGGTGGTTGCCATTGACGAGATAACCGCCCCTGAGGACGCGGGGGCGCTGACTCTGGCGGCAAACTGCGGCGCGGCGGTCATAGCCACCGCCCACGCGGGCTCCGTGGAGGAGCTTCGCCGCAGGCCCCTTTACGCCGGGATACTCCGGGAGAGGATATTCGAGAACCTTGTGTTCATAAGGCGCAGCGGCGGCGACAGGAGCTTTGAGCTTATGAGGGGAGGGGAGATACCGTGTTGAGGATAGCCGGGGCGGCGCTGGTAATTTTGGCGACGGGGACCATGGGCGCCGCAGGGGTGCTGAGACTCCGCCGGAGGACGGCGGCGCTGGAGGGGCTGTGCGCGTCCCTGAGAACAATGGAGAGCGAGATCTGCTCACGCCTCTCCCCGATGCGGGAGACGCTGGAGATACTGTCAGGCTCTGCCCCTGCCCCCGTCCGGGGGCTTTACCGCCGGGCGGCGGAGGGGATGGGCGAGCTGGGCCGGAGGTCCTTCCGCTCCATATGGCGGGGGGCAGTGGAGTCCTCCGGGGAGCTTCTGCTGCGGGCGGAGGAGGCCCAGGTGCTTATGGAGCTGGGCTCCTGCCTCGGGAGGTACGATGTCCGGGAGCAGGCGGAGACTATCGCCCGGGTCCGGGGGAGGCTGGAGGTCTTTCTCCGGCGGGCGGAGGAGGAGCGGGAGCGGGACTGGAAGCTCCACGCCTTCTTCGGGCTGGCCTCCGGGATATTTGCCGTGACCATACTTCTGTGAGCGCGCAGCGCTGTCGGGCAGCACATAATATTCTCAAATAAAAAGCGGACTTTTTATCGGAGAAGCGCCGCTTGACGCGCCGCTCTTATTGGCGGCAAGGCCGACGATAAGTCGTCTCATATGATTTTCCACGCGCTTTGCGCTGTGAAAAGCAGGTATTTTTCAAATGCCTGCTTTTTATGGAAAATCAGTATAAGAGGAGGAAAAAGTGGACGTAGACCTTATTTTCAAAATCGCCGCCGTGGGGATACTTGTGGCGGTGCTCAATCTGCTCCTCGGGCGGTCGGGCAGGGACGAGCAGGCCCTTATGACGACGATAGCGGGACTTGTAGTCGTGCTGGTGGTGCTGGTGAGGGAGATCTCGGGGCTTTTTGACCTGATAAAATCCCTCTTTGGTCTTTGATATGGAGCTCATGATAAAAATCGCGGCGGTGTGCGTCCCGGCGGCGCTGCTGGCGGGACTTCTCAGAAAGGACAGCCCGGTCATGAGCCTTCTCATCGCCATCGCCGCCGGCTGCGCCGCCGTCTACGCGGCCCTTGGGGCGGCGGGGGAGATATTGGACTTCCTCCGGGACGCGGCGGACATGGGCGGCGTTTCCGGTGTGGTGCTGGGGGTGCTGGTGAGGACCCTGGGCATATCCATCGCGGCGAGACTCGCATCGGACCTCTGCCGGGACGCGGGGCTGGGCTCGGCGGCATCGGCGGCGGAATTTGCCGGGTCCGCCGCGGCGCTCTACACGGCGCTGCCGCTTCTGCGGGGGATGCTGTCCCTCATCGAGGGGCTTTTATGACGGGGCGGCGGATCCTCTGCGCCCTGGCGGCGGCGATCCTGCTGGTTCTCGCCGCCCCGGCGGATGCCCTGGCGGCGGAAAACGGCCTTAGGGAATTAGAGCGCGGCCTTCCACAGGAGGCCCGGGAGGCGCTGGGCGGAGGGGCGCTTGACGAGACGCTGGATGTCCCATCGGCCCTCCAGCGGCTCTGGGACAGGGCCGCCGGGGCCCTGGGGGGAATACTCCGCTCAGGCCTTGCCTCCGCCGCCGGAGTGCTGGCGGCGGCGCTTTTGTGCTCCGCAGCAGCTCCGCTTGCGGGGAACGGAGAGCGGGGGATAGACGCAGTGAACCTCGCGGGGGCGGCGGCGATACTCACCGCCGGGGCGGGGGGAATACGCTCGCTTATGGCGGAGGTGACGGAGACGGTGTCGGAGCTTGCGGACTTCTCGGCGCTTCTCCTCCCCGTGATGGCCTCCGCCTCGGCGGCGTCGGGCGCTCCGGCCTCGGCTGCGGCGAGGTACTCCGCCTCGGCGCTTTTTCTAAGCGCCCTCGCCGCACTGGGGAAGAACGTGATAATGCCCCTCATATGGGTGCTCATCGCCGCGGGAGCCGGGGAGGCCGCCTTCGGCGGGTGCGCCGGGGCGGTGAAGCTTATAAAGACAGTGGTGACCAGACTTCTTACACTGGTGGCGCTGGCCTTCACGATCTACCTCGCGGCGACGGGGCTCATAGCCTCCTCCGCAGACGCGGCGGCGGTGAAGCTCACTAAAACCGCCATCTCCACCCTCCTGCCCGTGGTGGGGGGCATGGTCTCAGACGCGGCGGACGCGGTGGCCTCGGGGGTCGGGGTCATCCGGGGGGCCGCCGGAGCCGTGGGGGTGGTGTCGGTGCTGGCGGTGTGCCTCGTGCCGTTTTTGAAGCTGGCGGTGAACGCGGCCCTCTTCAGGGCGGCGGCGGCGGTGGCCCAGACAGCGGCGGGCGGGAAGCCTGCGGGGCTCGTCGAGATACTGGGCGACGCCTGCGCCTTGGCGCTGGGGCTGGCGGGCACCCACGCCGCCATACTTATGGTCGGCATCGTCGCCGCCGCGAGAGCCGCGGGGGCGTAAACAATACGGAGGTAGTGCATGGTAAGCAGGCTTGGACAGTGGGTGCTGGGGCTTTCCTGCACGGCGCTTATATGCGGCGCGATAAAGAGCCTCGCCCCAGGAGGGTGGATGAAGCGGGCCGTGGAGGCCGTCTGCGCCGCGGCGATGGTCACGGCGGCACTGGGGATACTCGGGGACCTGGCGGAGCTGTCCGTATCAAGGTACGCCGCCCGCTACGCCTCCGACGCCGGACGGATAGTGGAGGACGCCGGGGAGGAGGCCAAAAGGCAGACAAGATTTATCATAGAGGAGCGGTGCGAGGCATATATATTGGACAAAGCCGCGTCGCTGGGCGCGCCCCTGGAGGGGGTGTCCGTGACGGCAGAGTGGAGCGGCGAGGGCTTCTGGTACCCGGCGAGGTGCGTGCTTACCGGGCGGCAGAGCCCGGAGCTGTCCCGGGCCATAGAGGCGGAGCTGGGCATACCGAAGGAGGAGCAGACATGGAGGGACGCGGGTGAAGGATGAGACGAAATCGGTCCTCAGAAGGCTGGGAGAGAAGCTCCGGGAGTACAGATACCCGGCGCTGGTGCTGCTTTTGGGGCTGGTGCTGCTGCTTTTGCCCTCCGGGGAGAAGGAGGAGGACCCCGCCGAGCTTCCCGCAGCCGGGTCGGAGAAGGAACGGGACGCCCCCCGGGACGAGCTGGAGGCGCGGCTCGAGGAAATACTTTCCATGGTGGAGGGCGCCGGGCAGGTCCGGGTGCTCCTCTCCCCGGAGACGAGCGGCGAGCGGGTCCTTGCCCGCGACGACCGGGGGAGCATGGAGGAGGGCGGCGGCGAGACCCGCCGGGAGTGGGAGCGCAGCGCCGTCATAGTCTCCGGCTCGGGGCAGGAGGAGGCGGTGGAGTCCGTCTACCGCTACCCCGTCTACCGGGGCGCCGTCATAGCGGCGGAGGGCGCGGACAGCGCGGCGGTGAGGCTTGCGCTTTTAAACGCGGTGAAGGCCGCTACGGGGCTGACAGCCGACGCCGTGGAGATAGTAAAGCTTCGGTGAAGAGCCGAAAAAATATAGCTTTAGGAGGCAAATATGAAAACTGTCAGGAGAAACGCGGTTATACTTACCGTGGCGCTCTTTGTCTGCGCGGCGGTGTATCTGAACTGGTCCTACAACAAAAAGACCGAGGACGCGGCGCTGGAGAATGACCCGGAGGGCGATATTTCGGCGATGGAGCCGGAGGAGCCGGATGTCACCGCCGACGCCCCAGCCGGGGACGGCGGCGTGGAGGACGACGCGGGACTTTATTACTCCGTGAACGGCGGCGGAGAGGACGCCGACACGGAGACTCCCGCCTCCCAGCCCGGACCCTACGATGAGTACTTCGCCAAGGTGCGCCTCGAGCGGACCGAGGCCCGGGACGAGGCGGCGGCGACGCTGGCGGCGGTGGCATCCGCCGACGGGGCCAGTCAGGAGACCATAGACAATGCCCTCAGGTCCATGACCGCCCTCGCCGAGCGGGCGGTGAAGGAGGCGGAGCTTGAGAACCTCATCCGCGCCAAGGGCTTCATCGACTGCGTGGTGTACATATCCGACAGCGGCGTGAAGGTCACGGTGGCGAGCGAGGAGGGCCTGACGAAGGCCGGAGCGGCGAAGATTACCGACGTAATAGTCTCCGAGACGGACTACACCGCAGGGGATCTGAAGGTCATCGAGATAAAATGAGGCCAAAACCGATAAATTCTCCTTTATTTTTCGGCGAGCCTGTGCTATACTAAGGTGTAATAATTTTTTGCACGATCTGCACAAGCTGACAAGGAGGACAATATGGGCGAGAACAGGGACTACATCACCCACCCCGATGAGAAGGGGAGCATAAACATATCCGAGGAGGTCATCTCCGCCATAGCCGCCGGGGCGGTGCTGGAGACGGAGGGCGTCGCCGCGCTGTCCTCAGGCCGCGATTTGACGGAGCTTCTTACCAAAAAGACCCTTGGACGGGGCGTGCGCATAACTGTCGAGGGGGAGAGCGTGAAGGTGGACGTGTGGATAACAGTGCGCCTGGGCTTCTCCGTACACAAGGTCGGGCACAGGGTGCAGGAGTCCGTCGCCTCCTCCATTGAGTCCGCCACGGGCTTCTCCGTCACCGAGGTGAACGTCCACATCGTGGGCGTGGCTCTGGGGAAGAAGTGAGATTTTTAAAAACCGGGCCGATGTATTCATCGGCCCGTCCTGCGTATCCCCAATAAACTCACATCAGGACATTAAGGAGTATTCTTATGAACCGTTCCGAAGCCCGCGAGATAGCGGTGCGGCTTTGCTTTGAGATCTCCAGCAAGGAGTGCGACCCCCGGGAGGTCGTCTCCCGCTTTTTTGAGAGGGACTACTACGACACCCTCGCCGGAGAGGACGAGCTCTACGGGGACTACCCCCAGCAGAACAACCTGGAGTATATCGAGAAGCTTGTTTTAGGCGTGGGCGAGCACTCGGCGGAGCTTGACGGGTATGTGGAGAAGTACGCCCGGGGCTGGAAATTCGCCCGGATCTCCAGAACAGCCCTCGCCGTTATGAAGACAGCCATGTATGAGATCATGTATATGCCCGATATACCCAACGCCGCCGCGATAAACGAGGCGGTGGAGCTTGCCAAAAAGTACGATCCCCCCGAGACCGTGGCCTTTGTAAACGGCGTGCTGGGGTCCTTTGTGAGGGAAGAGCTGCCGATATGAGAGAGCTGACACTTGCCCTTGACACATCAAATTACACCACCTCCTGCGCCGTATTTGACGGGGAGAGCGGGGAAAATTCGGGACGCCTTCTGGACGTGAGGCCCGGCGAGCTGGGCCTCAGGCAGTCGGACGCCCTTTTTTCGCATGTCCGGAGACTGCCGGAGATAATCGACGCCCTTAAGATAGACGGGAGAATAACTGCCGTCGGGGCGTCGGAGACACCCAGAGAGACGGAGGGTTCCTATATGCCCTGCTTTCTCGCCGGGGTGGCGCTGGCCCGGGGCATAGCCCACGTCATGGGGATACCGTACTTCGGATTTTCCCACCAGCAGGGGCACATCGCCGCGGCGGCCTGGTCCGCGGGACACATGGAGCTTCTTGAGACGCCACATTTGGCCTGGCACCTGTCCGGCGGGACGACGGAGCTTCTTTTCGTCCGGCCCGTGGGCGCCGCTGTGAGGTGCGAGATAGTCGGCGGCACCCGGGACGTGTCCGCGGGGCAGCTCATCGACCGCACGGGACAGCTTCTGGGCCTTCAGTTCCCCGCTGGGCGGGAGCTGGACAGGCTCTCAAAAAGCGCGGCAGAGAGGAAGTCATACCTTCCAAAAAAGGACGGCTGCCACTTCTCCCTCTCCGGCGTTGAGCACAAGATGAAGCAGATGAGTGAGAGGGGCGAGCCGGAGGAGGAGATCGCCTTCTTCGCCCTTTGCTCGGTGATACGCGCCGTACATCAGGCCACTGCGGAGGCAAAAATGCTCTACGGGGATCTTCCGGTGCTCTACTCCGGGGGCGTGGCGTCAAACTCCCTTCTCCGGGAGATGACGCCGGAGGGCATCTTCGCCAGACCCCAATACTCCACCGACAACGCCATGGGCACGGCCATACTCACCTGGAGGGCGGTGAAGGCGGGTGGATGAGGACAGGATACTTTCGGTAAGTGAGCTCAACGAATATTTAAAGCGCGTCTTTGAGTCCATGCCAAGGCTTGAGAACATCTACATCCGGGGGGAGCTCTCAAACTACAAGGTCTACCCCTCCGGCCACCACTACTTCACCATGAAGGACGAGACGGGGGCTCTCCGGTGCGTAATGTTCCGCTCCTCCGCCGTGCGTCTCAGATTCCGCCCAAAGGACGGGATGAGGGTCATAGCCTTCGGCAGGGTCGCGGTCTACCCCAGGGACGGGGTCTATCAGCTCTATGTCTCCAGCCTCACCCCCGACGGGGCGGGGGACCTCCAGATGGCCTTTGAGCAGCTCAAGGAGAAGCTTTTGAGGGAGGGGCTCTTTGACCTGGACCACAAAAAGCCCATACCCCCCTTCCCCATGCGCATCGGCGTTGTCACAAGCCCCGCCGGGGCGGCGGTGCACGACATTATCCGGGTCCTCCGCAAGCGCTGGCCCGTGGCGAAGGTCCTGCTCCTGCCCGTCAGGGTCCAGGGGGCGGAGGCGGCGGGGGAGATCTCCGACGCCATACGCTACGCCGATCGGTATAACGCGGCGGACGTGCTCATCGTGGGCCGGGGCGGGGGCAGCATGGAGGACCTGTGGTGCTTCAACGACGAGCGGGTTGCGAGGGCGATATACGACTGCCGCATACCCGTTATCTCCGCCGTGGGCCATGAGCCGGACGTGACGATTGCGGACTTCGCGGCGGACCTGCGGGCGGCGACGCCCTCAAACGCGGCGGAGCTCGTCTCCCCGGACATTGCGGAGCTGTCCGCCCAGCTCGAGGAGCTCGCCGTGAGGGTCGCGGGGGCGGTGGAGAAGCGTCTGGAGCTCGCCCGAAGGACGCTTGACTCCTACGCAAAGCGCGGAGTTTTGCGTGACCCACGAAATTATATTGACGAGTGCCGCCTCGCCCTGGACGCCCGGGGCGGGCGGATAAGCGACCTTGCGAGCCTCGCCCTGTCAAGGGAGCGGCGGCGGTACGCGGAGCTTGCCGGGAGGCTGGACGCCATGAGCCCCCTCAAGGTCCTGGGCCGGGGCTACGCCATAGCCCTTAAGGAGGACGGAGCCGTCGTCAAGTCCGCCGCGGACGTGGAGGACGGGGACAGGCTTCGCCTGAGGCTCAAAAGCGACGAGATAGAGTGCGAGGTGAGGCGCCCGGCGCCTTCGGAGCAAAGGAGGAAATAATGGCTGCAAAGAAGCTTTCGTTTGAGGAATCCATGGCCCGCCTTGATGAGATAGTCAAGCTCCTTGAGCGAGGGGACAGGCCCCTGGAGGAGGCGCTGGCGCTTTTTGAGGAGGGGACAAAGCTCATAAGGTCCTGCGGCAGGCTCCTGGATGAGGCGGAGCAGAAGGTCTCAAAGCTGCGTCCCGGAGCCGACGGCGCCCCGGAGGAGGCGCCCTTTGAGGAGGGCGCGGAATGAGCGCCATGGCTGAGCTTTCCTGTCTTAAGGGGAGAGTGGACGCCGCGCTGGAGAGGCTGTTTTCCGGGGACACACCCTGGAAAATGCTGACGGACGCCATGCGCTACTCCCTTCTTGCCGGGGGGAAGAGGCTGCGTCCCGTGCTGACGCTCAAATTCTGCGGGCTTCTCGGCGGGGACACGGATGCCGCGATGAACGTGGCCTGCGCGCTGGAGCTCATCCACACATACTCCCTAATTCACGACGACCTGCCCGCCATGGACGACGACGATTTAAGGCGGGGAATGCCCACGAACCACATTGTTTACGGTGAGGCCCGGGCCATTATCGCCGGGGACGCCCTTCAGGCGGCGGCCTTTGAGCTGTGCGCCTCGGCGCCGCTGCCGCCGGAGCGGGTGGTGGAGTGCGTCAGGGTCCTGGCGAAGGCCGCGGGGGCCGAGGGGATGTGCGGCGGGCAGGAGCTGGACACCGACGACGGCTCCGACAGGTCCCTGGAGGGCCTTGCCCTCATAAATGATCTCAAGACCGGGGCGCTCCTCCGCGCCGCCTGCGCCCTTGGAGTGATCTGCGCCGGCGGCACGAAGGAGCAGCTTGACGCCGCGGTGCGCTACGGCTTCCACCTGGCGAGGGCCTTTCAGATACGGGACGACATCCTGGACATCATCTCCACGCCGGAGGAGCTGGGCAAGACCATAGGCTCCGATGAGCAAAACGGCAAGCCCACATACGCCTCCCTGCTTGGTGTGGAGGCGGCGGAGAAGCTGGTGCGGGAGGAGACGAGCCTTGCCCTGGCGGCCATAGCCGATAAAATACCCGGCGGCGGCGTTCTTGAGCGCCTCGCCCTGGAGCTTGCGGAGAGGCCGTCGTGAGGCGGCGGAAAAATATCGATTTGCCATATTGAAATTATGCAGTTTATCATGTATAATGAATTTCTGGCGGCGCAGTATCCTAGTCGGAGCCGGCGTCTCCTAAGAAGGGCCTAAAAATCCTTTGAAGGGCACATCGTTGAAGCCTCTTGTGTTTGCTTGGAACGCCCAGTTCCGGGTGGATGCTGGAGGGAGGCGCGAATTTATTCGCGGCCTGCATCAGTAGGGCGACTGCTAATGGCATGGCGGCCCCGACCCTGCTGGTGTGGAGACCCGGAGCTGTGGTCAGGCGTACTCCCTTTCGTGGTACGCGACCTGATTACGGTCCGGGGTTTAAACCTGTATTGCGGTGCGACAAGAGGGTCTGAGACTTTTTAAGCTCAACCTGCGCTGTGTGCAGAGTAGCCTGCCTTGAGTGGGTCTTGCGGATAGGGAAGCTACGCGTTTGTCGTCCCGGCCAGGACGGCAGGCGATATTCCCTTGAAATATTTCCTGCAAAAGAGGCTAAAGAGACGTTTCGCTTCGCCATGGAAAACATCTAGGCTGTCCATCGG
>CANRIU010000062.1 GCA_947630755.1 uncultured Oscillospiraceae bacterium
GCCGCACCCTTCACCCGGACAACATGGCCGCCGGCCCCGCCAGCTACGGCATGACCGACACCATGGGACGTATGCACAGTGACGCCCAGTTCGCCGGCTCCAGCTCCGTCCCCGCCCACGTTGAGATGATGGGCTTCCTTGGTATGGGCAACAACCCCATGGTCGGCGCCACTGTCGCCGTTGCCGTCGCAGTTGACCAGGCCCTCAACAAGTAATATTCATAAAAGAAAATAATATATAAAGCGGGACGGCGTTATGCCGTCCCGCTTTATACTGTCAAAAAAGGCCCTTTGGGCAATTTTTGGAGAATTCATTCCGTCCCGCTTACGTCTGCCGGGGAGTCCTCCGGGGTGGTCTCATCGGTCGGTGCCTCCTCCGGTGCGGTCTCATCGGTCGGTGCCTCCTCCGGTGTGGTTTCATCAGTTTGGGGCTCCTCCGGCGGCGTTTCCTCGCCGGGTTCCGGGTCCCCGCCCTCCTCCTGAGTGGCGGAGCCGTCGTCAAAAACCTGTTCGTTGGGGTCTGCGGGCTTGTCGGAGCCCACGGGGATGATGCTGACCGCCCACTTTATCCACTCCACCCACTTCGGGTAGCACCTGGCGTAGAGGTGGCACCCGTCGCCGGAGAGATTCGCGGGAAGATAGCCCTCGGAGTCAGCGAAGGCGAGGTTGCAGTTTATGTAGTACCCGCCCTTATCGGAGGCGAGCTGCTGGATGCGCTTGTTGAGCTTATAGAGGTTCGTCGGCGCGAAGGAGCTCCCCGGAGGTCCCTTCTGGCGGCCCGTGGTCATGACCGCCTGGAGAATAATCACCGCCCCGGGCTGCTTCTCCTGTATGGTCGTAACAAGCTTGTCGTAGGCGTTGATTATTGTGTCAGCCTTGCTGCCGCACTCGTTTATTCCAAGGCATATGAGGATCTTTCCGTAGGTTTTGCTGTCGAGAAGGTCCGTGAGCTTCTCCTCCGGGAAGCCCCAGTCCCCCGCCGAGCGGCTCAGCACGTTGAAAACCGACATCCCCACCGTGGCAAAGTAGTCGGCGTTTCCTATTCTGGCGTAATCCCGAAGTCCCACGGTCCGGGAGTCGCCTATGAACAGCGCGTCGTCAAACCAGCTGTCATCCACCATCCTGTCCACGGTGAATTCCCCGCCGAGGCCCACAGTCACCGTCTCCTCGTCCTCATCCTCTGTCTCACGGGAAGGCACCTGTCCATCCCCGGTACCCGGGTCGGCGGGCGTCTCCGGCGCATCCGGCGTCTCCGGAGCATCCGGCGTCTCCGGCGTTTCGGGAGTCTCGGGGGTTTCCGGTATCTCGGGGGTCTCAGGCGTATCCGGTGTGTCCTTCTTTGGGGGATCTTCCGGCGTATCCGGCGTCTCGGGCCTGCCGGGTTCGTTCGGCGTCTCGGATCTTGGCGGGATCTCCGGCTTCTCGGGGCGCTCCGGGTCGCTCTCCCCGGACCCGGATCCGTCAATGGGGTCCGTCTTCGGCTCCTCGCCCTCCATCTGGTCCGTCATGCCGCTGTTATCCGGCTTTTCCTCCCCGTTATCATCATTATCACCATCGCCGGGGGGAGGCACGGGGTCGGAGGGCTCCTCCGGCGTATCTATGGCGGGTCCCTCCGGTTCCTCCGGCGTATTTGGGGTCTCCGGTGCGGAGGGCTCCTCAAGCTCCCGCATAAACTCAAGCTCCGCCCGCAGCCCGTCGTCGGATGCCAGCAGGAAGGGCGTCTCCACAGGACCCAGGTCACCGCCCAGACCATAGGGCGACAGGATCCGCTCCTTGAGGACCGCGCCCCCCGCCGCCACCGCAGCCATGCTTGCGGCAAGCGTCACGGCGAGCATGGTATATCTTCTTTTCACTTTCATGCCTCCTAAAAGACGGAATACATAAAGGGATCGATGCCCGATGTGGCGATCAGGTACACGCATACCCAAAACAGGACGAACAGCAGTACATCCGCCCAGCCGCTGCGCCTCACGCGAAGCCAGAGCCTTCCGGGAACGGGCGTCATGAACACAGCCCCCAGGGTCACAAAGGGCCAGTAGTCGCGAAGCCACGGGAGGAAGTCCCCCACGTTTTGAAAGCTGCCGCCCGCTCCGAAAAGCCGCCCGAATACCGTGACGGCGGCGCCGACGCTCCCCGCGGCGAAGGGCACCCAGCTCATTATTATGGCGAGCACCAGATACACATGACAAAGCACCCTTGTTTTGTCAAGGAGCTTTCTGAGCCACAGCCGCTCCATCAGAATAAAAACGAAGGTAATGCCCGCCCAGAGCATATATCCCGACCCCACGCCGTGCCAGAAGCCCGTGAGGGCCCACACCACAAGGAGGTTTAGTATCGTCCTCGCCGTCCCCCGGCGGCTGCCGCCCAGGGGGATGTAAATGTACTCCCGGAACCAGCGCCCCAGGGTCGCGTGCCAGCGCCTGTAAAACTCCGACACCGTGCCTGAGCTGAAGGGCTCAAGGAAGTTCATCGGCAGGTGGAACCCCAGCATATGCCCGAGGCCCACAGCCATAAGGGAGTACCCGGCAAAGTCGAAGTACAGCCGCATGGACCAGCTCACCATGGCAAGCCACATAAAGGGTCCCGAGACGCTCTCCAGCCCCACGGTGAGGGCCTGTCCCCACAGTCCCCCCAGCCTGTCCGCCAGGACCACCTTCATCCCCAGCCCCAGAATAAACTGCTGAAGGCCCATGTGGAAGGTGACGCCCGTCCTGTGGGGGCGGCGCAGGTCCCGGGCGAGCCTCTCCGGCTCCGCGACAGGTCCGGACAGGAGCTTCGGGAACATGGAAAATCCCGCGAGAAAGGTTATGACGTTCCTCTCCGCCGGGAGCTTCCCTCTATATATATCGGCGATGTATGCAATGGATGAGAAAATATAAAAGCTCATCCCCACGGGCAAAAGCGCTCCGCCGGACCAGAGCTTCATAAACGTCAGTCCCAGCGCCAGAAGCGCCGCGAATAGCCCCAGGACCGCGCCCCGGCGGTATTTCTCCGTCAGCACTCCCCCCAGGTATGTCACCGCCGCCGAGGCGGCGAGCACCGCCATCGCCAGTACGCTCCCTCCGGAGGCAAACCAGTAAAATATAAGGCTCCCCGCCGTCAAAACGAGCTTTGAGTGTCTGCGCGGCACAATAAACCAGACAGCCAGAAACGCGGGGAGAAAATAGAACATGAATTCAATAGAGCTAAGCTGCATCTTCTTACCCAAAACGCGCCGGAGCTTCCCGGCGCCCCTATGTATATTCCGGAACCTCCGGTCGAAGCATGTCGAATAATTAGCTTTACGCATTATATCACAGGGGAATTTCAAAATAAAGACTTTTTCATTTTTTACAAGGAATTAACAGTACAAAAATTTTGCCCTGTGTGCTACAATATCGGTAAGAATGTCAAGTATAGGGGGACAGGGTATGCAGACCCGGGAAAAAACAGAAAAAAGCAGATATTTAAAGACGGTCCTTTTGACGGCGGTGCCAATAATCATTGCGCTTCTCTTTCCGCTGGTGTCGAAAATCCCCGGGGCGGCAAATCTCATCACGGCATATTTTTCCCGCCCGGTGAAAAATGCCCTTGGCACGGTCCTCGGCATACTGCCCTTCTCCTTCATGGAACTTGAGTACATAGCCGCCGGAGTATTTTTGATAGTCTACCTTGTCCGCACAGCCGTCCTCACCGTAAGGGCGCGGGAGGACCGCTTCAGGCTCTTTGCAAAGCGGATCGGCGCCCTGCTCCTCGGCATACTCATCCACTTTGACTGTTTTCTCTGGTGCTTCGCCATCGACTACCGCTCCGACTCCTTCGCTAAGAGAAGCGGCATGGAGGCCCCGCCCGTGGAGGTGGAGGACCTGTATGCCGTGACCAGGCTCTTCGTCAGGAACGCCTCCGTGTACGCCGGGGCTGTCCGGCGGGACGAGGATCTGCACTGGGCGGAGGATATGGATGACTATCTCAAAAAATCAGTGTACATATACGATAATCTCAGCTTCGAGTACCCCTTCCTCACGGCAAGATCCCGGGCGCCAAAGAAGATGTATCTCTTCTCGCGCCTGTCCTCCTGGATGGGCTTCACCGGGGTCTACTTCCCCTACTCCGGGGAGTCCAACATCAACATCGACGCCCCGGGCTGCCTCATCCCCTTCACCGTCTGCCACGAGCTCGCCCACCAGAAGGGCGTCTACGCCGAGCAGGAGGCTAATTTCGTGGGCATACGCGCCGCCATCGCCTCCGGCGACCCGGTGTACGTCTACTCCGGGCTTCTCTCCGGAGCCATACACCTGTCCAACGCCCTTTACAGCGCCGACCCGGAGCTCTGGTGGGAGATAGCGCCGCTGATGAGCGACGAGATGCGCACGGACTGGACTGACAACAGCGCCTACTGGGACGCCTTTGAGGGCAAGGTGGAGGAGGTGAGCTCCAAGGTCTACGACACCTACCTCAAGGCTCAGGGGCAGGAGCTGGGCATACGCTCCTACGGCGCCTGCGTGGACCTTCTGGTGGAGTACTACGCCGACATGGCCCGGGAATACGAGGACGCAATATGAGCACGGTTTACCTCTCCCACCTCGCCTCCCCGAGGCTTCAGGAGTACCTTCTCTCCCGTGGCCACACGTTAAGGCTCCTTGACGACGACCCCCGCTTCGGCCGGGGGACGGAGGCCCACCCGGACCTTCGGATGTGCAGGCTCGGCCCCTCCGGCCCCGTGATTTTCGGCGGCGTCCCGGAGAGCCCCCTCTACCCCGCCTGCGCCGCCATGTGCGCCGCGGTGCTGGACGGATTTTTGATACACCGTCTTGACATAACCGACCCCGCTGTCTTACAATATTGCCGTGAGAGGCGCTTTACGGAGATAAACGTCCGTCAGGGCTTTGCAAAATGCTCCTGCGTCATTGTCGGCCCCCGCAGCCTCATCACCTCCGACCCCGGTATATTCCGCGCGCTCTCGAATTTCCCGGAGCTGGACGTCCTCAAGGTCCGGGAGGGGCACGTCGCCCTGCCTGGCTTCGACCACGGCTTCCTCGGTGGTGCCTCCGGCCTTGTGGGCGGCGAGCTTGTTTTCAATGGCGACCTCTCCGCCCATCCGGACTTTCACCTCATTGAGGACTTCGTAATAAGCCGCGGCGCGGGGCTCAAATACTTCCCCGGCGAGCCGCTTTCGGACACAGGCTCAATCATAGAGGACCCGGGTGACAGTAATACATAATCAACATATTTACATACAGGAGGCATACTATGGCAAAGTACGGCTACGGCGTGGACGTGGGCGGCACCACTGTAAA
The DNA here is from genome assembly GCA_947630755.1 of uncultured Oscillospiraceae bacterium. Taxonomy (GTDB): domain Bacteria; phylum Bacillota; class Clostridia; order Oscillospirales; family Oscillospiraceae; genus RUG626. The sequence continues at coordinate 5,276 of CANRIU010000062.1, forward strand.
AATGGGCCTGTTCACCACTGACGGCACACTTTTGGACAAATGGGCCATTGATACGGACGTGTCCCTTGGCGGGAGGAACATCCCCGGGGACATCGGCAGGAGCATCCTTGCCGACATGAACAAGCACTCCTTTGATAAAGGCGACTACCTGGGCATCGGCATCGGCATCCCCGGGCAGATCTTCCCCGACGGCACGGCAAACGCGGTGAACCTGGGCTGGGACCATCTCCCTCTTGTGAGCGAGCTTCAGGACATGACGGGCCTTCGCGTCACCGGCGGCAACGACGCCAATATGGCGGCGCTCGGGGAATACTGGATGGGCACGGGCAAGGGGTACAAAAGCCTCGTCCTCGTCACTCTGGGGACAGGCGTCGGCGGCGGAATAATCCTTGACGGCAAGTGCCTCGACGGCGCCCACGGAGCGGGCGGAGAGATAGGCCACATAAACGTAAATCCCGGTGAGACCCGCGTGTGCGGCTGCGGCAACCGCGGCTGCCTTGAGCAGTACGCCTCCGCCACAGGCAACGCCCGGCTTGCGCTGGATGCCCTCGCGTCATCAAATAAGCCCTCCACCCTTCGCAGCTGCCCCAAAATAGACGCCAAAGTCTGCTGGGACGCCGCCAAAGCCGGGGACGAGCTCGCCATGGAGATCGCCGACAAATTCTGCGACTACCTTGCCCGGGGACTCGCCACCGTGGCAAACACCGTGGACCCGGAGGTAATTCTTCTCGGCGGCGGTGTCTCCCACACCGGGCAGCCCCTCATCGACAGGGTCACAAAATATTATGTAAACTATGCCTTCCCCGCCTGCCGCAAAACCCCCATACTTCTTGCGTCCCTCTCCAACGACGCGGGAATTTACGGCGCAATGGCGGCGCTGCTGTGACCCCCGCGTTCTTTCCGGCGTTGAATTTATTAAAGCAAAAGACCTGCTCCAAAACGGGGCAGGTCTTTATTTGTTATTGTAATTATCCCTTACTTTCCGCGTATTTCTCAAGGAACGTGTCCACGCCGCCGTATCTTACGTCCATGGCTATGCCCTGGTAATTGACGATGCAGGCGTACATGGGCTTTGTGTCGTCCGTGAGGTCAAGGCCGCCGACGGTAACGTATATGCCGTCATCCTCGCAGTCCTCCAGATAGTAGCGGGCTATCATGACCCCCGGCATCACAAGCTCGTACTCATAGGGGGCGAAGTCCGCCCAGGTGACGTTCTCACCCTTCTTGCATATCTCCAGAAGCTTCTCGCTGGTGAGGCGCTCCGTGCCGGGTGTGGGGAGGTGCAGCTCCCCGTCGTAGTCAAAGCCGTACCTGCGCATGGACTCCGGGGCGATTTTGCTCAGTACGCTTACGGTCCTTTTCGCGGAGGCAGTGACATCAAGCCAGGCGTAGTGCTCCCAGGAGCCGTCGGCGACTGTCCTCTTTCCCCAGTAGAAGTCCACGCTTCCAATGACCACCTGGTTCTCCCCCACATGGCCCGGACCCAGGTCGCCGTTTAAGATGTCCTCCTTCACCGCGTCATAGAGCATCCGGATCTGATCGCCGGAGAGGGTCATGCTGTCGACGCCGATGAGGTAGCCCGTCGGGACATAGTCGCCGATGTATGACGGGATAAACTCCGCGCTGCCGATACGGCCCTGGGTGTTGAGGTACTCCTCGATTTGGGTCAAACCGGTGTAATCCAGTACGAAGCTGCTGTCGGAGTAGAGCGCCTCCAGCGCGTGGGCGGCGGTGCCCTCCCGGCCCTTGTCGGAGGAGTTAATGGGGAAATCGAACCGACGCCTCCTGGTGCCGCTTTCAGTTTTGTAGCTCAGGTCAATATTGATGTAGTCGTCCGGGACGTAAGTGCTGTACTCCTGAGCGGTAGAGCGCGGTACTGTTCCCCCGCTCTCCACCGCCTCCCGGTGGATGTCGATGATGTAGTCGATGAGCCTGGGGTCCGTGACCTCCACCCCGTATATGTGGCCGGAGGAGGCGTTGCTGTAGAGGTTATTTATATATACGCTCTCCACCTCGTCCCTCTCGGGTACCCAGGAGTCAAAGCCCGTGAGGTCAAAGACCATCACCGCCATAACTGCCGCCAGCACCACGCCCGTCACCGCGGGACCGCGCCACTTTTTAAAGACCCGGAAGGACTTATCCAGCAGCATCTGGGCCGCGAGGCATCCGGCAACGCCCCAGAACACCACGGCGAAGGGCAGTGCGTCATAGGTGAGGATCTCTCCCGTGATGTAGCCCAGCAAAAAGCCGCTTGCCAGCGCCACGGAATACTTGAATATAACCTTCACAAACGGGAAGGCAGCCACCTCCCCGGCACGCTCGAGGCTGCGCTTTTTATAAAGTACCAGTGCCAGCGCCGCGAGGACAAGCCCCACCGCCGTGTATATCCCCAGGATGCCCCAGTTCCACATGGGAAAGCCGCGCTGCCTTATGAGCTCACCGTTTGTTATGGACTCGGTGTAAAACCACTGGATATTTGAAAATTTAAGCGCCGGGGTGAGCCACAGCGCCACCTCCTCCGCAAATTCGGGAAGGGTGGTGAAGCTTTCGTAAAAAAGGTCCACATATGAATTGACGCCGCTGAGTATCGCCAGCGTGGCGACGTTTAGGGAACCGTAGAAAATTGGCATCGCCAGAATGTTGCCCGTCAGCGTCCCGCAGAAGAAGGCGAGGGAGTAGAAGAAGAAATACTCCGCGCTGCCGACGGCGAGCAGTATCAAAAACTGCGGGATGACCGGCCAGCCTCCTTCGTAGGCTATAAGCATCTCCAGCGCCGTGAGGAACACAACGATGATATTGGGCACGATCCCGAAGGCCAGCCCCGACAGGTACTGGGTTACGCAGACCCCCTCGCGCCTCATGGGCAGCGCCCCGTAGAAGTTTGCGGAGACGGGATTCATCAGGTGGCTCAGCACCGCCACGGCGGCAATGAGCCCGAAGGCCACCGAGGTAAATATAAAGCCAGTGGACACGTCCTTGAGGCTTACAAGGAACGAGACTCCCGTATCCGGCATGTTCATAAGGTAGGAGAAGGGCATGACTATGATCCATATCGCCAGGTATGAGCCCCAAATGGGCCAAAAGCGCGTTACATTCTTCTTAAAAAGCGTCCAATCAAAGAACGATGTCCCTGACCGCATAGTCCTCACCTCCCATCTCGTAAATAAATATCTCCTCCAGTGAGAGTGGCAGCGCCTCCATGAAAAGGGGCTCGAAGGCCGCGAACCGCTCCTCCACTTCCTTGGAGGTGCCGCGGACGATGTAGGTGTACACACGCCCCAGGTTTGAGACGTGGAGCACCCCCATGTCCTTGGGTATCTCCGGGGGATGGGTGGAGTTGAAGGCTATCTGGAGCTTCACCGTGCCCCCCTGGAGCTCCGAGAGGGACCGCTCAAGAGCCACCCGCCCGTGGCTCATGAGCCCGACGTGGTCGCACACGTCCTCCAGCTCCCGGAGGTTGTGGGAGGACACCAGCACCGTGGTCCCCCGCTCCGTCACGTCCCCCATCATCAGCGACCAGACCTGCCTGCGCATCACGGGGTCCAGGCCGTCCACCGGTTCGTCAAGCAGGAGGTAGTCCGGCCTGCAGCTCAGCGCAAGCCAGAAGGCCGACTGCTTGCGCATACCCTTGGAGAGCCTCCTTATCGGACGGCGCTCGTCCACCTCCGGGAACGCCTCCCGGAGCTTATCGTAGCGCTCAGTGTCAAAGGCGGGGTAGACGCCCTTATAAAATCTCATCATATCCCTTGTGGAGGCGGTGCCGAAGAAATATATGTCGTCCGGTATCACCGCTATCCGCCGCTTTGCCGCCGGGTTTTCGTAGATTGGCTCCCCCTCCAGGGTTATCTCCCCGGAGTCCTGCCTGTACGCGCCGGAGAGATGGCGCAAAATCGTGGTCTTCCCCGCCCCGTTGGGCCCCACAAGACCGTATATGGCCCCCTTTGGCACCGTCATCGTGAGCCCGTCCAGAGCGTGAAAGCCGTCAAAGGTCTTTACAACATTTTTGACCTCAATCATGTCGTTCCTCCTTCCTTATTCTGTCCATGAGCTCCTCCCGGCCCGCGCCGAGGAACAAAAGCTCCTGCACTATGGCGTCGAACTTACTCAGAAGCTCCTCCCGCCGCCCGGCGTCCACATCCGTGGGCAGCGCCGCGAAGCTCCCCTTCCCGGGGACGGTGTAGGCGTAGCCCTCCTGCTCCAGCGCCTCTATGGCCCGCTGGATGGTGTTGGGGTTTATTGCGAGGGACGCCGAGAGCACCCGCACCGACGGCAGCTTGTCCCCCGCGGGTATCACTCCGGTGATGATGAGCCGCCGGAGCCCGTCCCGGACCTGCTCATAAATGGGACGCCCGTCCCGGTAGTCAAGCTTCAGCACCACTTCTCCTCCTCTCATTCGCGTATTAACTGTACTAACTGTGTTAATACAGTTATATTAGCACATCGCTCATCTTATGTCAACAACTTTTTTGAAAAGTATAAAAAACGACCCCCGGTCCAAACCGGGGGTCTGGACCGTTCCCGCCCCAACAGACATGAAAATAAACCACCTATCGTAGAATATTGACGAATTACGCGGCCTTGCTC
>CANRIU010000063.1 GCA_947630755.1 uncultured Oscillospiraceae bacterium
AATCCCTCCCCGGGCCGGTTTTCTCTCTTTTGGTTCTTTTCTCTCTTTTGACGGGTCAAAAGAGAGAAAACGAACATATCCCGTCCACCTCCCAAGGTGGACAAACCCCTCCGCCCTTCGGGCGGAATCACCCCCGCCTGACGGCGGCTCCCCGTCCACCTCCGGTGGGCTTACCCCGCCTTTTCAAGGCGTTTCCTCCGGAAACCTCTCCCTCCGCCCTCCGGGCGGAATATCCCCGTCCACCTCCGGCGGACTCGCTCCGCCTGACAGCGGCTTTCCCGGTTTCCTCCGGAAACCTTTCCCTCCGCCCTCCGGGCGGAAAACTCCCGCCTTCCGGCGGACCTAACGGCTCAGCCCTGTGATCTCATCCACTCCCATGAGGATGTTCATGTTCTGCACCGCCGCTCCGGAAGCGCCCTTCCCGAGATTATCAAACACCGCCGTGACAGTGACCCTCTCATCATTGCCGGATACAATGAGCATCAAATCATCCCGCCCCGCAAAGGCGTTGGCGTCGATCATGGGCGTGCCCCAGTTTAACGGCGCCACATTAATCAGCCTCTGCCACTGGTAGTGCTCCTCCAGCGCCTCCCGGATCTTCTTCGCGGTGACATGCCCCGGCAGAAGGTCCAGGTGAAGTGTTACGGTCGTCGCCATGCCCTTGTAGTAGTCATCCACAATGGGGCAAAAAACAGGCGCGTGCGCAAGGCCGCAGACCTTCTGCATCTCGGGCAGATGCTTGTGCGCCTGCGTAAGCCCGTATATGCGGGGGGAGCCGAGCCCCCCGGCCCTCTCCGCCGCCTCATAGTCCGCGATCATCCGCTTCCCGCCCCCGGAGTAGCCCGTGAGGGAGAAGCAGGTGAAGCGGTAGTCCGCCGGCACGATCCCCAGCTTTATAAGCGGGTAGACGCTTACGATGAACCCCGTGGCGTGGCATCCGGGGTTTGCTATCCGCGTCCCCGTCTCAACGGCGGCGCGGTGCTCCTCCGAAAGTTCCGGGAACCCGTAGGCCCAGCCCTCCGCCGTGCGGTGGGCGGTGGATGCGTCTATCACCCGCACTCCGGGGTTTTCGATCATGGCCACCGCCTCCCGGGCGGCCTCGTCCGGCAGGCACAGAAATGCGATGTCGCAGCTGTTGAGCGCCTCCCGCCGCGCCCCGGGGTCCTTTCGCAGCTCCTCCGGCAGCGTCACAAGCTCAATATCCCGCCGCGCTGTCAGCCTGTCGTATATTTGCAGCCCTGTGGTCCCGGCGCTGCCGTCGATGTATACCCTCATTTTATGATCTCCCTGATATACTCTATCTGCCGCTCCACGCTCTCCGGCGCGGGTCCGCCGTAGGATGTCCGGCGCATAAGGCAGTTGTCGATATTGATGGCATCATAAAGCGTCTCGTCAAAAAGCCCGCTTCTCTCCCTGTACGCCTCCAGCGGCAGCTCCTCCAGGGTGACGCCCCGCCGGGTGCACTCGGCGACGAGCTCCCCCGTGAGCTTGTATGCCGTGCGGAATGGCATCCCGCGCCCCACAAGCCAGTCCGCAAGGTCCGTGGCGTTTATAAACCCCGCGGCTGCTGCCCGGCGCATGTTCCGCGGCAGGAACGTCATGGTCCCCACCATGGGCGACGCGACGGTGAGGCATGCGTCCACGGTGTCAAAGGCGTCGAATATGAGCTCCTTGTCCTCCTGCATGTCCTTGTTGTATGCAAGAGGCAGGCCCTTCAGCATCGTCAGCAGCGCAAAAAGGTCCCCGTATACCCTGCCCGTCTTGCCCCGTATGAGCTCCGCCATGTCCGGGTTTTTCTTCTGGGGCATGATGGACGAGCCCGTGGAATATGCCTCCGCGAGCTCCACAAACTTAAACTCCCAGCTCGACCAGAGTATGATCTCCTCGGAAAGTCTCGATAGGTGCGTCATTACAAGCGCCAGCGCCGAACCCAGCTCCACGCAGAAGTCCCTGTCCGACACCCCGTCCAGGGAGTTCTCCGCCACCGCCCCGAAGTCCAAAAGCTGCGCCTCGTAGTGCCTGTCCGTGTCATATGTGGTCCCCGCCAGGGCGCAGCAGCCTATGGGCGACACAGCCATGCGCCCTGCGGCGTCTCTCAGCCTCGACAGGTCCCGGGAGAGCATCATGGCGTAGGCCATAAGGTGGTGCCCCATGGTCACGGGCTGCGCCCGCTGGAGGTGCGTGTACCCCGGCATGACCATGGTCTTTGCCTCCTCCGCCCGGCAGGAGAGAGTGAGCATGAGCTTTTTTATAAGCTCCCCCGTGGCCTCCGCCCTGCCCCGAAGGTACATTCTGATGTCCAGGGCCACCTGATCGTTGCGGCTCCGGGCTGTGTGCAGGCGCTTTCCCGGCTCGCCGATGCGCTCCGTCAGCGTCTGCTCCACAAATGTGTGGATGTCCTCCGCCGAGAGGTCTATCTCCAGCCGCCCCTCGTCAATATCCGATAATATGGCGTTCAGGCCATCGATAATGGCCTCGCCGTCCTCAGGCGATATGATGCCGCAGGCCGCCAGCATCCTGGCGTGGGCCACCGACCCCAAAATGTCCTCCCGGTACATTCTGGAGTCGACCCTGATCGACCGATTAAAATCCTCCGCCGCCTCATCAATAGCCCCCGAGGCCCTTCCCGCCCAAAGCTTACCCATACAAAACCTCAATTCAAATAATAATCAAAACAATCGCTCCGCACAGATGACTCTCATCCGCTCAGCCCCCGGCCCGCACCCCGGGGGAATCCAAAGGGGGTTCCCCCTTTGTGTCGTTTTTAAAAGGGGGTGTCCAGAGGGGGGGCAAAGGGAGCAGCACAGCGGCGGAAGTGCCGCTTGACGGCAAAATCGAAAGCCCCCCTCTGGTTGTTTTTCTCCTCTTTGTTACTTTCTCCTCTTTTGTCAACACAAAAGAGGAGAAAGTAACTGCCCCGTCCACCACCATTGGTGGACAAACGTGCCCTGCCCTCCGGGCGCTTTTAATTGCCCCTTCCGTTCTTCTTGTCCACCTGCGCCTGAACAGCCACAGGCAGTCCGAAGAGGTTAATAAATCCTGCGGAGTCCGCCTGATCGTAGTCCGACTCCCCAAACGTCGCCAGCTCATCGGAGTACAGCGACCAGTCGCTCCACACCCCGGCCTTGATGATGTTGCCCTTGTAGAGCTTGAGCCTCACTCTGCCGCTGACCCGCTCCTGGGTCTTGTCCACGAACGCCGACAGTGCCTCTCTCAGCGGCGTGTACCACTGCCCGTTGTACACAAGCTCCGCGAAGGTGATGGAGAGCCTCTGCTTCTCGTGCTGGGTCATCTTATCAAGGCACACCGTCTCAAGGTACTCGTGGGCCCTGTATAGTATGGTCCCCCCCGGCGTCTCATAGACGCCCCGGCACTTCATCCCCACAAGGCGGTTCTCCACGATGTCTAAAAGCCCTATGCCGTTCTTCCCGCCAAGCTCATTGAGCCTGAAGATTATCTCCTTGGCGGACTTCCTCTCCCCGTCTATCGCCACGGGCACGCCCCTGTCAAACTCTATCTCCACATAAGTGGGCTCGTCCGGCGCGTCGATGGGTGAGACGCCCATCTCCAGAAATCCGGGCTTCTCATACTGCGGCTCGTTCCCCGTGTCCTCCAGGTCCAGCCCCTCGTGGGAGAGGTGCCACATGTTCTTGTCCTTGGAGTAATTAGTCTCCCGGCTTATCCTCAGCGGCACATGGTGCGCCTCGGCAAAGTCGATCTCCTCGTCCCGGCTCTTTATGTCCCACACCCGCCAGGGGGCGATTATCTTCATCCCCGGGGCGAAATGCTTGAGCGTCAGCTCAAAGCGCACCTGGTCGTTGCCCTTGCCGGTGCAGCCGTGGGCAATGGCGTCGCAGCCCTCCTTAAGGGCGATCTCCGCAAGGCGCTTTGCTATAACCGGCCGGGCCATGGAGGTGCCCAGCAGGTAGTCCTCATAAATTGCCCCCGCCTTCATGGTGGGGATTATGAAGTCGTCCACAAACTCGTCCGTCAGGTCCTCGATGTACAGCTTCGAGGCCCCGGTCTTCTTTGCCTTCTCCTCGAGCCCCTCGTTCTCGCTGCCCTGTCCCACGTCGCCGCAGACGGCTATGACCTCGCACCCCGGATAATTATCCTTAAGCCAGGGAATGATGATGGATGTGTCAAGCCCGCCGGAATAGGCCAGGGCGATTTTTTTGATGGTGTTTTCTGCCATGGAAAAGCCCTCCGTTTAAGTTGTTGTTTACTCAAATTATGCGACGAAACCGGGTAAAAGTCAAGCTTTATTCATATATCCAGCCCATTTTGTAGAACAGGCATGAATGTGGGTCCCCCGGCCTCCTTTTATTGGTTAATTTATGGGGCGGGATAATCTCCCGCCCCATGAGCATCTGAATATTTATTCATCTTCTATGTATAATTATTCAATCTATGACAAGTCCCACGCTCTCCGACAGGCTCAGTCCCACCGACGTGTCCTGGTGCACGGTGAGCACGCTCCCCGCCAGGGAGTCCGCAAACTCCGGCTCCGCCAGCTCTGGCATCGCCGCCGTAAGCGTGTCCCCCTCCCGGGTGGTCTCCAGCGCCTCGCCGTCAATGTAGATAACGCTCCAGTCCGTGAAGTTCCTGCCCGTCACGCGAAGGACGCACTGCTCACTGTCCAGCTCGTAGCCCGTGATTACCACGGGCTCCACACCCATCTTAAGCTCGGTCGCTGTGTATGGGTTCTCCCCGCCGTAGCAGTAGAAGTCCCCGTAGAGCATATCGTACTCCAGAAGGCTCAGCCCGTCAAGATAGTCCTCGGTGTCGTGCATCTGCTGGTGGTACTTTGTGAGAAGTCCCGGGGACATATCGAGCTGCTCCAGCACCCTGGCGGATAGCTGGTAGGCCTCCAAGTCCATGTCCTGCTCCTTCATGGGGAAGTTTGACCAGACCACATACTCCGTCTGAAAAATATCCCCGTTTTTGAGCTGCTCGGAGCCTATGTCGAAGCTCGGCAGGTGGTCGCCGTAGAGCACCACCACCGTGGGCTCCGCCCGGCGGCGCAGGGCGGCGGTGAGCTCCCCGATAAACTCGTCCGTCTCCTTGAGCTGGCTCATGTAGTAGCCGAAGGCGTCCTCGTCCTCCCGCTCCGTGGCCCAGGCTATGTTAAGGCTCTCCGCGTCAACGCTGTCCACGCCCCGCTGGTACTTGCCGTGCCCCTGCACGGTTATGGTGAATATGAAGTCCTGCTCCGGGCTTGCGTCCAGGGCCTTTATTATCTCCCCCGTCAGGCACTCGTCCCTTGCCCAGCCGATGGGGTTGTAGTCCACATCGTCCATATACTCTATGGACACGAAGCTGTCAAAGCCCAGCTGGGCGAATACCTCGTTGCGATCGTAGAAGGTCCCGGTGTTGTTGTGTATCGCCGTGCCTGTGTAGCCAAGGGCCTTCAGGTCCCGGACCACGGACTCGCAGGCCTCCTCCTGGAGGATGGTCTTGTAGGGGTACTCCCCCATGCCGAAGAAGTCCAGGTCCATGCCGGACAGGACCTCAAACTCCGTGTTCGCCGTCCCCGCGCCCACCGAGGGCACGGACAAAAATCCCGAGGAGCAGGTTCTCTTCATCCGGGTAAAGTTTGGTATCGGCGTCTCACTGAGGTCCACATCGTCCAGATAGCTTACGTCGAAGAAGGACTCCAGCTGTATCATTATGATGTTCGGCAGCGTCTCCGCCTCCGGCTCCGGCGTGTCCTTGATGTTCCCCACAAGCCAGTTCACCGCCGGCCTTGAGTAGAAGTCCGGCTCCGACACGCCCCTGTCCACCGCCCCGGTGGAGAAGCAGTACACAAATCCGTAGGTCTTGTAGGCGTCCGCGATATTTGCGAAGTTGTCCGCCCGCTCCTCCTCGTGTCCCACCACCGTCAGGCTGTACGCCCCCACGGCTAAGAGGCAGGACGCGGCAATGAGCACCGACGCCATCCTGTAATTCACCGGGCACCTCTTGGATTTTATGTAAACCACCGTAAGCCCCGCTATCGTGGCGGCGATTATCACACCCGCGGCGATTATCTGCCACCACTCCATATATACAGTGATAATGGTGAACACCGACGGCAGCAGCGAAAGGTCTATTGTCCCGAAGGGCGTCACCCGGAAGGCCAGCACCACGCCGTTCACCACCCCCGCCGCCAGCCAGAAGAAGGAGAAGAAGGTTAGGAAAAACGTGCGCTTTTTAAAAAGGTGCCCCAGCGACACCGTCGTCAGCACAATGAAGTAATTTGCCAGAAAATTGATTGGGTGCCGGATGGGGAACACTATCCCCTTTATCGGCGAGTGCCGCGACACCATCTCGATAACGAGCGTCAGCACCAGCGCCAGCACCGTTGTAAATATTACCGGGTGGGTGTCAAGGATCTGCCGCAGCTTCTCTGAAAGCCTCCGGCTCCGCCCCTCACCCTCCTTGGTCGTGGACATTTCAAACATCTCCATTTTTTTCCGCAAAATCTGCGGTCATGTATCAAAAAATTCCTTCAGGCGGTACATACTATAACAAATTGAAGAAGTCTTTTCAACGTTTTAATAGTTAAAAAAATATTAAATCCCATTAAAAAACCTGTCAGGAAGTACAATTTTTACTTCTGGGGAATATATTTCCGGAGGAGGTGATATACTTGACAGCCATACTCTGCGTCCTCCCCGGCGCAAAAAAGCGCCGGGTGGAGACAGGCGTTTTTTCCGCTCTCGGGCTGCGCCTTGGCGTCATCGCCCTGGGCATACCCGAAAAAATTTCCCCCCGCTGCCTTCGCCGCCTTGCCGATAGGGCCGGGAGGGAGCTTTGTAAAATGGGGGCCGGGGCGGCGGTATTTTCCGAGGGCTTCCCCCTCCGGGAGTATTTCCTCTCCCGGGGCATACGCGAGGCGTCCCCCCTCCCGCTCCTCGCCGCCGGGGCCGGGGCAATCGCCCTCTCCGGCGCCCGGGCTCGGGAGAGGGCCCTTCTTACCGCCCGTGGCGCGGACCGGAACGCCCTTCGCGTCTTCGGGACGCTGGCTCGGGGCTTTCGCTATGTCTGCGTGGACGCGCCGGAGGGCTCCATGCCCTCCTTTGCCGGCGCCGGGGCGAGGCTCGGCCTTGCGGTGGAGCGGGCCCGCCCCGCCTCCGGCCTCCGGGCGGACGCAGCGGTGCTCCTTGCCCCGCCCTCATTCCCCCTTCTCCTCCCGCCGGAGTGCCTTCTCGTCCGCTGCTGCGCCGGGTGTGACGACATGGGCGGCCGTGAGCCCCGCCGGATAGTCTTCTCCCTCCCCTCCGCCCTCGCCTTCACCCCTCCCCCCGGCGTCAGCGCCGCATCTCTGGCCGCCCTCGCCCTGGATTCCGGCTCCCTCTCCCCGGAGGATGTAAAGATATTATCCGTCACTTGACAAAACGGGCAAAAATATCTATAATACTATGAATGTAATTATTTATATAAGGAGTGACCACACATGGCGGACAACGGCAATTCCAACAATTCCAACAGATACAGAATGAGCGCAAAACGCCTTGAGGAGCTCAAGGCGGAGCTTTATTATATGCAGACGGTGCGTGAGAAGGAGGTCGCGGAGCAGATAAAAGAGGCCCGCTCCTTCGGCGACCTCTCCGAGAACTCCGAGTACGACGAGGCCAAAACCGAACAGGGCAAGCTCTACTCCAAAATAGCCGAGTACCAGGACCTCATAGAGCACGCCGTCGTCATGGAGGAGAGCTCCGACAACGGCAAGGTCGGTATCGGCAGCGTCGTCTCCGTCCGGGATATGGAGAGCAACGCAAAATACACCTTCAAGCTCGTGGGCTCCCAGGAGGCCGACCCCATGGAGGGCAAGATCTCCGACGACTCCCCCTTCGGGCGCGCCCTCTACGGCCACGGCGCCGGAGAGGTAGTGCATGTGGAGGCCCCCGCGGGCACTATCCAGTACGAGATAACCAAAATAGAGAAGTAAACAGAAAAGTAAGGAGAAACACCGATGGCAAACTACAAGCCCGCCCCGGAGATGGACCTCTCGGAGATTTTGCAGGTCCGCCGGGACAAGCTCGCCGCCCTTAAGGCCGAGGGCCGGGACCCCTTCACCATAACCCGCTTTGAGCGCACCGCCCTCTCCGGCGATGTGAAGGCGGATTTTGAAGGCTACGAAAACCGCCATGTGGCGATGGCGGGCCGCGTAATGGCAAAGCGCGGCATGGGCAAGGCCATATTTGCGGATATTCAGGACCCCCAGGGACGCATACAGATCTACCTTCGCGCCGACTCCATGAGCCCCGAGGACTTCGCGGCCTTCCGCAGGGTCGATCTGGGCGACATCGTCGGCGTGGAGGGCTACGTCTTCCGCACAAGGATGGGGGAGATCTCCGTCCACTGCGAGAAGGCCGTCCTCCTCTCGAAGTCCCTGCGCCCCCTCCCGGAGAAGTTCCACGGCCTCACCGACAAGGAGGCCCGCTACCGCCAGCGCTATGTGGACCTTATCGTGAACCCGGAGGTCAAGCGCGCCTTTGAGATACGCTCCAGATTCATCCGCTACATCCGCGACTTCATGGACAGACGTGGATATATCGAGGTCGAGACCCCCGTCCTCAACACCCTGGCGGGCGGCGCTGCGGCGCGGCCCTTCGTCACCCACCACAACACCCTTGACATCGACATGTACATGCGCATAGCCACGGAGCTGCCCTTAAAGCGCCTCATCGTCGGCGGCATGGAGCGGGTCTATGAGATAGGCCGCATCTTCCGCAACGAGGGCATGGACACAAAGCACAACCCGGAGTTCACCACCATAGAGCTTTATGAGGCGTACTCCAACCTCTTCGACATGATGGACATCGCCGAGGGCATCCTCTCCGGCGCCGCCCGGGAGCTTCTGGGCGGCTACCACGTCACCTGGCAGGGGGAGGACATCGACCTCACCCCCGGCTGGCGCAGACTGACCATGGTGGACGCGGTGCGGGAATATGTGGGCGTGGACTTCGCCGCCGTCACCGACGACGAGAAGGCCGTGGAGCTTGCCCGCTCCGTGGGCGTGGAGCTTTCCCCCACCGCCGACAGGACCTGGGGCAACGCCCTCTACGCCTGCTTCGACCAGAGGGTGGAGGAAAAGCTCATCCAACCCACCTTCATCACCATGTACCCGGTGGAGGTGTCGCCCCTCACAAAGCGCAACCCGGACGACCCCCGCCTCACCGAGCGCTTCGAGCTCTTCATCTGCCGCAGCGAGATGGCAAACGCCTACTCGGAGCTCAACGACCCAATCGACCAGCGCGAGCGCTTCATGAAGCAGCTGGAGCTGCGCGACCGCGGCGACGACGAGACGGAAATGCTGGACGAGGACTTCCTCACTGCCCTTGAGTACGGTATGCCCCCCACGGGCGGCATGGGCATGGGCATCGACCGCTGCGCCATGCTCCTCACCGGCTCCGACTCCATAAGAGACGTGATTTTGTTCCCCACGATGAAACCATTAGACTGATTTGAAATCCGAAGCCCCTTGCGCCCCAACGGGTTTCAGGTTTGCCTCCACCCCAGGCACCCACAATTTACGCCCAATTTACGCCCAAATCCCAAAAATCATGCAACCCGCCCGCCGGAAGGTCCAAAAAAGACCCCTTCCAGCGGGCGGGTGTTTTACTTGTTAGAATTACCTTAAATGGGGAAATAACAAGAACGCCCCATGTTTGCTCATATACAGATTCATGAAAAAGATAGCAAAAAAATAACCGGGATGGGCAGTATAAAGCTTTGCCCATCCCGGTTCCTTACATCATTTCCTCTTGGCAGTAAATAAATTCCT
>CANRIU010000064.1 GCA_947630755.1 uncultured Oscillospiraceae bacterium
GAGGTGGACGGGAAATGTTCGTTTTCTCTCTTTTGACCCGTCAAAAGAGAGAAAAGAACCAAAAGAGAGAAAACCGGCCCGGGGAGGGATTTCGATTTTCCCTCCCCGGGACCCTTCCTTTTAAAAACGACACAGAGAGGGGCCTGCGGGCCCCCCTCTGGACTCCTCCCGGGGATGCTTGTCCCGGTGCCAGCCGTTTTACTGAAAACCATATTGACGTAGAAATCCCGGTGGTGAACCGGGATTTTTGCTTTTTTACGATAGTATAGCTCCCGCGCCCGCGTGTCGAGACCTGCCCGAGCAACCATCGCCGCGCGGTCCTGCATCGAATTGTCTCATCGTCTACTACCGCTGCCGCTTAATGGTCTATTAAAATACACTCAACCTTTAACCCACCCCGCGCGGCAGCTCAGTTGTCGGTTATCGGTCATCAAGCGCAGCCGTGCGGAGCGGAGTAGAACCACGGACCGCAAAAACGGCACAATCCAAGCGCGCCGAAGAAAAATGAGAAAAGAGAAGAACCGAAGCCGTGCAATCCGGCCCCAACCGTTTTACTGAAAACCAAATTAACGTAGAAATCCCGGTGGTAGACCGGGATTTTGCGTTTTTTCGATAGTCAAGCTCCCGCGCCCGCATGTCGAGACTTACAGTTGCACCAATCGCCGCGCGGTCCTTAATCGAATTGTATCAGCGTTTTCTACCGCTGCCGCTCACTGGTCTATTAAAATACATTCAGCTTTCATCCCACCCCGCGCGGGGCGGAGTAGAACTACAACTTCCGTCCACAACCGGAGGAGCGGTAGCGGGGATGGTGCTGAAGTCAATTCGACAAAGCACCACGCGGGAATCGGAGAGGCAAAGCCCCCGACAACCGCTGCGGTAGCCGTCCCGCCGTAAAAAGCGAAAACCCCGGTTTTGCAAAAAATCACCGCACCAAGCGCGCCGAAGAAAAGTGAGAAAAGAGAAAAACCGAAGCCGTGCACCCCCGGGGGGAGTCCAGAGGGGGGCCCGCAGGCCCCTCTCTGTGTCGTTTTTAAAAGGGGATTGTCAAGGGGGAAAATCGAAATCCCCCTTGACCCGGTTTTCTCTCTTTTGGTTCTTTTCTCTCTTTTGACGGGTCAAAAGAGAGAAAACGAACATGCCCCGTCCACCTCCCAAGGTGGACAAAGCGCCCCGCCCTCCGGGCGGAATATCCCCGCCTGTCGGCGGTTTCCCCGGTCCCCTTCGGGGATCTCACCCTCCGCCCTCCGGGCGGAATCAACCCGGCTTTTCAGACGGCCCCCGGTCCCCTTCGGGGACCTTCTCCCGTCCACCTTCGGTGGACTTACCCCGCCTTACGGCGGGCCCCCTCCGCCCTCCGGGCGGACATCTCACGCTGTGGCTGTCAGCCCCAGGGCCAGTATCCCCTCGTTTTCGGCATAGATCTGAGGAAGCTGTGTCAGCGCCAGCGGCGCTGTCCCGGCTCCCGCCTCTATGGTGAAGCCGGGCCTTCCGTACTCCTTGATGAACCAGTCCTTGTACCCGGCGTTGCCGGAGGCGTAGGGTGTCAGCTCCACCGAGTATCCGCTCACCGCCGCGAAACGGCGGGCAATATCCAGCGCCCCCGGCGGGTCGAAATCCGCGTACTTCCAGTAAATCACCCTTCCCTGGGTGTGGTAGCTGAGAGTGATGGAAAAATCGTGATTTTTTGTAAAATTATATACCGCTCTGCTCTCCGGTATCTCCAACGGCGCGGAGCCCACATAATCTCGCGGCGCCGGGGAAACATAGCCCTGTGCGAATTTTATCTCCCGGGCCTCGTTCCATCCGGCGGGGTACTGGAGATTCGGGTCCACGCCCCGGATGTTGGCCTTCCACCCGCCGGGGAAGGGGATGGCGGGGTAGTCGGCGGATATGCCCCGGGCGAGGCTGTAATACCGCCCGGAGTCCAGCTCCCCGGTGACAAGCGCCACCCCGTCGGGGTTCACCATGGGCATCATATATAATGTGCTCACCCGGAAGAGGTCCCCGGAGTCCATGCCGTAGAGCCTCCCGCCGAGGGACTGGGCGCGGGCATATTTTTCCAAAAACTGCATCAGAAGCGGCGAGGTTATCCACTCGTTGGCGTGGTGGGAGGCGTTGTAGAACACCTGATTTGCCCCCTCGCCGAAGGATATGGTCCACAGCGGGCGGCCCATGACGCTTGTTCCGGCGGCGCCGGAGCGGATCGAGGGGTATCGGGCGGCGAGCCCGCGTATGCAGAGCTCCAGATACGCCGGGGTGAAGGGCACTTCCCCGGAGACTACTTCGAAGCCCCTCGGGACGGTGAGAAGCGTCCCCGGGCGCAGGTCCAGCGGATCGACGCCCGGATTTGCCGTCTCCACCGACC
This sequence comes from uncultured Oscillospiraceae bacterium, assembly GCA_947630755.1. GTDB lineage: Bacteria > Bacillota > Clostridia > Oscillospirales > Oscillospiraceae > RUG626. The sequence continues at coordinate 2,369 of CANRIU010000064.1, forward strand.
GGACGGTGGTGCCGAAGCTCCTGGATACGGACCACAGGGTGTCCCCGGGGCGGACGGTGTACCTGGCTGCTCCGGTGAGCCAGCTCTCCAGAGAGCGCCAGACAGCGGGACCCGCCACGCCGTCGGGCATGAGGCCCCAGCGCTCCTGAAAATTTGTGAGGGACGCGAGGAGCCTCGGACCGAATATGCCGTCCAGCGCCCCCTCATAGGCGCCCTCCCGCCGGAGCGCCAGCTCCAGAAGGCTGACAAAGGGCCCGGTGGAGCCGTAGGATATGGTTTTTAACTGCGCCATTACGCGCCTCCGTTCATATAATTCATTTTCCCTCCCCATTTTATGATGATAATTATTTGAAAATTACGGAAAAGCGCTTTTTTACCCCCGAGGCAGTTATTTCGGCCCCAGGGAGCGGATAATCCGCTAAAGCGGCGGGGTGTGAATTATCTCCAGCCCAAAAGCGAAATATATTTCTACGGTACCGCCGCCTGTCGCGGGACATATTAGCCTGGAGGGGCGAGCCGGCCCCTCAGCACTATGAAGGGGAGCGGGGAATTTGGTAAAATTTAAGATCAAAGGGGTCCTCACGGCCCTCACCGCGGCGGTGTCCGCCGTGGTCCTCGCCGCCGGGGCAATGGCGGCGGAGCTTCCGGAGGGCCTTGTGCCCGTGGGAAGGGCCGTGGGGATCTCGGTCAAGACCGACGGGGTGATGGTGTCGGAGCTTTCGGAGTTTGAGACGAAGGACGGCAAGGTCTCCCCGGCGAGGGACGCCGGGATACTCCCGGGGGACGTGATTACAGCAATAGACGGCGTGGAGATCTCCTCCGCCGGGGATATGCTTGAGGCCCTGGAGGGCGCCCGGGGGGAGGTCACGGTGAAGCTGACCCGGGAGGGCGTGGAGCGCCAGACGACTCTCACGCCCTTCCGGGAGGGCGATGAGGCGTATCTGGGAGTCTGGGTCCGTGACGGGCTCACCGGGATAGGGACTGTGACCTACTTCGACCCGGAGAACGGCAGCTTCGGCGCCCTGGGCCACTCGATAGCCGACAGCTCCACGGGGCTCACGCTGCCGCTCAGGGAGGGCGAGCTCCTCCCGGCGCAGGTGACGGGCGTGACAAAGAGCCGCGCCGGGACCCCGGGACAGCTTGGCGGAACATTTGATTTCACAAAAAAGCTTGGAAAAATAGAGAAAAACTGCGGCGTGGGAATCTTCGGCGACGCGGGGGAGGAGCTTAGCTGCGCCGAGGTGATGCCCGTGGCCTCCCGGGAGCAGGTGAAGCCCGGTCCCGCCACGATAATCTCCGACGCCTCCGGTCAGCGCCGGGAGTACTCCGCGGAGATCACACGGGTCTACTCCTCCAGCCCCGACGGGCGGGACATGATGCTGAAGATAACGGACCCCGAGCTTCTTGAGCTCACGGGCGGCATCGTCCAGGGCATGTCCGGCAGCCCCATAATCCAGAACGGGCGCCTCGCCGGGGCGGTGACCCATGTGCTCATCAATAACCCGGAGAAGGGCTACGGCGTGCTCATCGAGAATATGCTCGCCGCGGCGTGAGGACGCGGGACAAATTATGCCTGAGGCGGCGCGTTCACCGCGCCGCCTCAGGCCGTCAGCAAGGGCTTTGCCTTTGCCGACGGCCTAAAAAACCGGGCCGCAGGATGCGGCCCGGTTCAGCTTATAAAAAACTCAAATCCGATATTTTTCCGGCAAAATGTGCTGTCGTAAAATACCTAATTATTTCATTCTGTATGTGGAGGAGTCGAAGTAATCCAGGGGGTTGACCCTTGTGCCGTTCTTCCAAATCTCGAAATGCAGGTGGGGGGCGTTGGCAACGCCGGTGGCTCCCGCGTAGCCTATGAGCTGGCCCTGGGTGACGGTGTCGCCGGCGCTTACAAGGCGGCGGCTCATATGACCGTAGAGGGTGGTGTAGCCGTTGCCGTGGCCTATGGTTATGTAGTTTCCGTAGCTGGAGACCTTCTGGGAGATGAGAACCGTTCCGGAGTCGGCGGCGTAGATGGGCGCGCCGTAGCCCGCGCGGATGTCTATGCCCTTGTGGTTGGTGGAGGCGCCGGATATTCCCGTGTTCCGCCCGCCGAAGCCGGAGGTCACGACGTTGGAGGTGGTGGGCCATATGAACCGCCCGGTGCCCACGACCTTGGAGTTCTGGCGCTCATACTCCTTCTGGAGCTCGCTTATCTTGTCCTTGAGGGCGTCCTCCTCCTCGCTGACCTGGTCGTAGAATTTCTGGGCCGCGTTTATGTCGTTCTCGATGGACTCTATAAGGGCGCCGGCCTCCTCGATCTGAGTCTCCAGCTCCTTCTGGGCGTCCTGGAGCTCCACCTTCTTGCCCTCGGCATCCTGCTTTGTCTGCTCAAGGGCGGCCTTGGCGTCCTCGGTGGCCTTTCTGGCGGTGACCAGCTCGTCATACAGGTGCTCGTCGTAGTCCATTATGGAGGAAATCATGTCCATGCGGGAGAGCATATCCGCAAAGTCCCTGGCCCCGAAGAGGATGGCGTAGTAGGAGATAGTGCCGTTTTCCTCCATGGCGCGGATGCGGACCTTGTACTTATCCCACTGCTCGTTCTCCTCGACCTGGCGGTCCGCCACCTCCTGCTCCTTCTCCTCGATGAGGACGCCGTACTCGGCTATCTGGTCGGTGAGGTTGTCGATGAGCGCCTGAGTCAGCTCCATGCGGTTGTCGAGGACGGTCTTTTTAGCCAGCGCCTCCGCCTGACTGTACTCAAGGGAGTTTATCTGGCTCGTTATCTCCTTGAGCTGCTGCTGAATCGTGTCAAGCTCCCCCTCAAGCTTGTCGATCTGCTCCTTCGTCACCGCCCCGGCAGTTAAGGGGAGGATGGACAGCAGCACCGAACCCGCCATAAGTACGGCGAGGATGACGCATATTACGCGGATGACCAGCTTTTGAGTTTTGTTGCTCATTTGAAATTCGCCTCCAAAAGTGTCAAACCTTCAGATAATTCCTGATTGCCAGCATACTTCCGATTATTCCCACGCCGAGGCCGACGATGCCGAAGGCCGCGAGAAGGGGGATCGCAACCTCATAGAAGGGGATGACGGTCAGGAAGTATATGCCCGCCCCGGCTATGAGCTTCTGGGTGAGAAGCTGATATAGCCCCCACTCAATAACGAAGCTCATGAGCGCGCCGATAAGGCCCAAAATAAGCCCCTGCACCACGAAGGGCCAGCGGATGAAGGCGCTGGTCGCTCCCACCATCTTCATAATGGCTATCTCGTCCCGGCGCTCGAAGGTGGTGAGCTTGATGGTGTTGGACATTATGAAAAGGGAGATAACGAACAAAACCGCCACAAGGGCAAGAGAGACAAGGGTTATGACGTTTCTTATGCGCACAAAGCCGGAGCTTATCTCAAGCTGGGCCGTGACGCTGGCTATGCCCGTCACCCCCGCAAGGTCGAGCTGCGTCTGGGCCATGAGGGAGATGTCGTCGATGTATATGACGTACCTGTCCCGGAGAGTGGTGGAGTCCAGCCCGTCAAAGAGGCTGGGGTTGCGGTAGGTGGACACGAAGCTGTCCCAGGCGGCCTCCCGGGTGACAAAGTAGGACCTGTTGACGTTGGGGAGGGCGTTTATGGAGGACTGTATGCCCCGGGCCTCATCCTGGCTGTAGGAGTCGTCCACGAAGGCCATCAGAACGTTCTGGCTCTCCATGGTGTCAATGACGTTGTCCACATTCAGGGCCAGAAGCGTGAAGCTACCCATTATAATGAGGCACGCCACTATTATGCACACGCTGGCGAAGGACATGAAGCCGTGGGTGAAGATGCTGTTTATGCCCTCGCGGATGTAATATGTGAACCTGTTACCTCTCATAAGTGTAGTACCCGTCCATTCCGTCGCTGATTATCCTGCCGCCGTCGATGGCGATGACACGCTTCGAGAAGCTGTCCACCAGCTCCTTCTCGTGGGTGACCACCAGGACCGTGGTGCCAAGCTCGTTTATCTTCTGGAGGAGCAGCATTATCTCAAGGCTCCTGGCGGGGTCAAGGTTGCCCGTGGGCTCGTCCGCGATGATGAGCTTGGGGTTGTTGACCAGTGCTCTCGCGATGGCGACGCGCTGCTGCTCACCGCCGGAGAGCTCCTGGGGCTTGCGGCGGGTGCGGGTGTCAAGGCCCACAAGCTCCAGCACATAGGGGACCCGGCGGCGTATCTCCTTGTTGGAGGCGCCTATGACACGCATGGCGAAGGCCACGTTCTCATAGACCGTCTTGTCCTCGATGAGCCGGAAGTCCTGAAACACCACGCCGAGGGTCCGGCGCATGTAGGGCATCTTCCCGAAGCGGATGTTCGTCAGGTCGTAGTCGTTGACTATCACCTTGCCGTCCGTGGCGGCGATCTCACCGGTGAGGAGCTTGATTATGGTGGTCTTCCCCGAGCCCGAGGGGCCCACAAGGAAGGCAAACTCCCCGTCCTTGATGGTGAAGCTCACGCCCCGGAGGGCCTTCGTGCCGTTCTCATAGGATTTGAATACGTCTGTAAATTGAACCATGTCACTATCAGATTCCTTTTTCGTTCGTTTGCCGGGGCGTCACAGCAGCCCCTGGGAGTCAAGATACTTCTTGACCATGAGCGCGACCTTGAACACTATGGCCTGGTCGAACTCCCGAAGATCGAGGCCGGTGAGCTTCTTTATCTTGCCCAGGCGGTAGACCAGGGTGTTGCGGTGGACAAAGAGCTTGCGGCTGGTCTCGGATATATTGAGGTTGTTGTCGAAAAACTCCGTGATTATGCCGAGAGTCTCCTCATCCAAAGAGTCGATGGGGTTTTTCTTGAATACCTCGTTCAAGAACATCTCGCACATGGTGGTGGGGAGCTGGTAGATGAGGCGGCCGATGCCCAGGCTTTCGTAGTTTATGACGGACTTCTCCGTGTCGAAGACCTTGCCCACATCGATGGCGGTCTGGGCCTCCTTGTACCTGATGGCAAGGTCCCTGAGGTGCAGCGACAGCGTGCCAATGCCGATAACGGTGCGTATCTTCAGCTCGTCGGCTATGGCGTTAGCCATTGCCACGCCCATCTTGTGGGTGTCGCGCTCCTCGGTGTGGGCGGGGACCTCCTTTATGACGGCTATGTCCGTTTCGTTGATGGAGATGATGAAGTCCCGCTGCTTCTCCGGATAGAGGCGGCGGAGGACCTCCAGCGTCGCCACGTCGGCCCGGTCGAGCTGGCGGATGTAGAATACGGCCCTCGGCACGTCGGAGACGAAGTGGAGCTCCTTGGCGTGAACATAGATGTCCCCGGGGAGGATGTTCTCCGTGATGATGGACTTGACAAGGGCGGACTTGTCATACTTTTCCTCGTAATATGCCTTGGCGCTCTGTATGGCGACGGCGAGCATACAGCAGTAGCTGGCGGCCAGCTCGTCCGTGCCCTCCACAAAGACGGCGTACTCGAGATTCTGCTCCGAGCCCGCAAGGGCACGGAAGGTCTTGCCCGCGTACACGGCGACCTTCTCACCCGGCATGGGGAGTATGTTTGCCGTGTCCGCGATGTGACTGCCCATAAGGGCGAGGTCACTGGTTGCTATTACGTTGCCCTCGCTGTCAACTACGCCAAGGCTGCGTGTGGTGGCTTCCTTCATCTGAACTACCACGCTCTGAAAGATCCTGCTGGACATAGACATACCCCTCCATTATTAGTCCCTAAGTTATGTCAACAAGTTTCGTGATTTTGACAAATAACATAATAACCAATATTGCGCCATTTTTCAATAGGAAATTTAGAATTTGTTCTTAAAATTTACGAATGCCCCCGGGACAATATATCTAATATGTTAACAATTCCATAATATGGCTTTACACAGCCTGTCATAACGGTAAAGGGGGGCGAATATGATTTTACAAACCTGAAGGAGGTGGACATATGTTTATTATAACCGCGAAGCTCGACAGGAGAAAGGTCATAGGCGGGGCGCTGGTGCTTCTGGTGCTCATCGCCGCGGCCGTGCTGCTGCTGAGGGGCGGCGGCGGGAACGAGGCGGCGGCGAAGCTCTCGGCCGTGGTCAAGACAAACGAGCAGAGGGTAAATTACCTTCGCGCCCTGGGCTGGGAGGTGAGCGAGGAGCCGCTGGAGGAGCAGGCCATAACCATACCCCGGGATTTCTCCAGGGTCTACTCCGACTACAACGACATACAGCTCTCACAGGGCTTTGACCTCAAGCGCTACGCGGGGCTTGACGCGACGCGCTACACCTACGAGGTGAAAAACCACCCGGACACCCGGGACCGTGTGGTGGCGGACATCATCGTCTACCGGGGCGAGGTCATAGCGGCGGATGTACAGTCCCTGGCGCTGGGGGGCTTCATGGAGGGGATAGCCTTCCCCGAAAAGGACAAATGAATTAACCCGGGGCGCCGAAAAGGGGGAGGGCGCCGCGGGCGGGATGTTGACTTTTCACGGGATATAGTGTATAATTTTCGCTGGCGCGTGAAAAGTGGGGAGGGACCGCCTGCGCGGTCTTTCCAGCCGATGACCGGGGCGTCTGACTGCGTCAGGCGGCCCGCATTTTTTGCCCGCGGTCTTTGACACGGGGTGGGTACGCCGGGGCAGTCCGGGCGCGTCATGTCTGCCGCCTTAAGGGGGTTTGGGTATGTTTGAAAGGCTTGGTCCGGTCAGGGAGCGGTACGACTCCCTTCGCGCATCTCTGGAGACGCCGCAGGTCTACTCCGACCCCGGGGCCTACGCCCGGGTCAACAGGGAGATAAAGGAGCTCGCCCCCGTGGCTGAGGAATACGGAAGATATTTGGAG
>CANRIU010000065.1 GCA_947630755.1 uncultured Oscillospiraceae bacterium
GAAAGTAACAAAGAGGAGAAAAACAACCAGAGGGGGATTTCGATTTTCCCCCTCTGGACTCCCCTTTTAAAAACGACACAGAGAGGGGCCTGCGGGCCCCCCTCTGGATTTCCCCCGGGGAGCGGGTCGGGGTGCGGAGCGGTTTATGATACCTGCATGTCCCGCACAGCTGCCGGGAGGTGGTACAAAGGGGACGTGTTCTTTTGTAACACCGCAGGTGGGACCAAAGAACCGTCCCCGTGTAACACCGGGAAAAAGCCGGAAGAACCGTCCCCGTGTAACACCGTCCAAAGAACCGTCCCCGTGTAACACCGTCCATTGGATGGGACGGGGCTTTAATTTAAAAACAGAATAACGGAGGTGCGATGTGGCAAATTCGGTTTATGATGAGGAATTTTTGACAGACGAGCAGAAGCGGCAGGTGCAGGCGTTCAAGGACGCCTACGCCGAGGCCCGGGGGCGGGGAGATCAGGCGGGGATGGACGCCGCCCACGCCGCCGCGGAGAAGGTGCGCGCCGAGGCGGGCTACTCCGGCGGGCAGTACGGCGCGGGGTACACTCCGCTTCCGGGTCCGGCGGAGAGGGAGACGTACACCCCGGCGGTGCTGCCCTCCTATCAGGCGCAGACGGACGCGGTGAACGCCGCCTACGACACGGCCCGGGAGGCGAATCTGGCGGCGCTCAGAAGCGCCTACGACGCCAACAACGCCGTGCTGGAGGCCCAGAGGGCGGAGATACCCGGGGCGTATCAGCAGCAGCGCAACGCCGCCGCGGCGCAGTCGGAGGTGGCGGGGAGGAATTTCAACGAGTACGCCGCGGCCTCGGGGCTTAACTCCGGCTCCGCGGGGCAGGTGCAGCTTGCCCGGTCAAACCAGCTCCAGGGGGAGCTTACGTCCATAGGCCAGCAGGAGGCGGCGGAGCAGAGGCAGCTTGAAAGCCAGATAGCGCAGTTAAAGCTCCAGTACCAGAACGACATATCCGCCGCCATAGCCCAGGGGGAGTACCAGCGGGCGGCGGCGCTCCTGGGGGAGTACCAGCGGGCGGCGGAGAGCGCGGCGACTACGGCGCAGGCGCAGGCGGACGAGAATTACAGGGCATGGCAGTCGGGGCAGTCCTCCCGGCAGCAGAGCCTTGAAAACGAGTATGAGGCGTGGGAGCGGCAGCTTCGCGAGGCACAGCTCCGGGCGCAGTACGGGGACCTCTCCGGCCTTCGCGGGCTGGGCGTGGACACGTCGGCATCCGAGAGAGACAGATACGAAAGCCCCTCCGCAAAGCCCGCCGCACGGAGGGAGACGGCTCCGCGCGGGGCGGACGACGGGACCATTTCGGCTTTTCTGGAGAGGTTCACCGGGAGACGGGAGCTTGGAGAAAAATATGACGGGATATACGACACCGTCCGGGATATGTACGCCCGGAGCGGGAGCATAAACGAGGTCATCGACTACCTTAACCGCACCAGCGACCGGGAGCTCAGCGACGAGGGGATACTGAATATCCTCGACAGGCTTGGAATAAAACTCTGAGGGCGCATGGGGAGAACGGAAGAGCTGATCAAAAGGCGGCGTCAGGTGATCTGGCAGGAGGACTCAGGCGGCTCATCCGGCGGGGACCGGGTGAGTGCGGCGCTGGCGTCCCGGGGGAGAGGGACCTCCGGCGGGCTTATCGGGGACGCGCTGGGGGCGGCCGCCGGGGTGCTGCGGGCAGGCGGGGCCCTTGCCGGACGGGGGATAGAGGCGGCGAGGGATCTCCTCACGCCGGGGACCGGGACCGCACGGGCGCCGTACAGGACTTATGACGACTACGCCGGGATGCTTGAGGACAGGGCGCAGATGGCGGAGGACCTTTATCTTGCCCCGAATCGCTGGTCCCGTGCCTACTCAGGCGCGAACCCGCTGGTCACAAATGCCTTCAGGGCGCCGAAAACGGCCCCCGGTGTGACGCCGGAGAGGCTTGGGGCGCAGGCCCGGGAGGCGGCGGGGGCGTATTACGACTTTACCTCCGGGCAGGGCGCCGAGTGGGACGCGTGGCGCGGCTCCATAAGGGGCGAGGAGGAGATCGAGGCGGAGCTTGAGAAGGTCCGGGAGGAGCGCAAAAGCGCCCTCAGGGGGACCGAGGGCGACGAGAACGCCGCGAATACCTACCTTAAAAGGCTGGGGGACGACTGGGAGACGGCCTACGCCGACAGCCCGCAGGTCCTTGAGACGGCAAGGCAGGCACAGGAGAGGCTGGACGAGATAGAGCACCTGCGGGAGCCCTACGACAGCAGGGAGAAGGCCCTTCAGGAGGAGCTTGACTACTCACGGTATTTCAAGTGGGAGGACCTGAGAAAAAGCCCGGACTTTGCCGAAAAGAGCAGATATGTCCCCACGGGTGAGGTGGAGACATTCCGTGTTCCGGCGGTGACGACGGATTCCGGGGTGATGGCGCCGGAGACGCTGGGGGTGACAAACAACGGCGTAGACCTCACCTACGAGGTCGTGAACGGCAACCCGGAGGCCAGAAGGGTCCTTGAGAGTCGGCAGTCCACCCTGCCGGAGATCCTGTTCGGCGAGGGGAACGTACTGAGCTTCATGACGGACGACGAGGTCGCCATGTATAACTATGTCTACGCCACCCGTGGGGCGGAGCAGGCGGCGGAATATCTGGAGGCCCTCAAGCGCAACAAAAAGCCGGAGAGCCGCCCTCTCAGCTCCGGTGAGCTTGAGACGTACAGCCGGATAAGCGCCGACCGGGGGGAGGATGCGGCGAAAGAGTACGCCGCGTCACTGCCGGAGAGCCTCCGGGGGAGGCAGCGGAGCTACAATGAAAGCCAGGCGCGGGAGAGCGCCGGGGAGCACCCGTTCTGGGCCTCCGCGGGGAGCGTACTGCAGGGGCTGACAAAGCCCGTATCATATTTGGGACAGGCGGCGGAATATCTGACCACGGGGAAGGTGGACCAGAACGCCAGGTACAACCGCTTTTCCTACGAAAATTCCGCGATAAGGGACGAGGTGTCCGGCATCGTGAGAGAGAAGTGGGGCGGGGTCGGGTCGTTCCTGTACCAAACCGGGATGAGCATGGGGGACTTTCTTCTGAGCGCGGCCATATCCGGCGGGAGTGCCGCGGGGAAGGAGGGGGAGGCGCTGGCCCTCGCGATAATGGGCTCCGGCGCGGCGGCGGACACGGTGATAGAGGCAAAGGACCGGGGGCTCACCGACGGGCAGGCGTTCACACTTGGGACCGTGGCGGGGGCCGCGGAGATCGTCACGGAGCGTGTGAGCCTGGACAAGCTCTTAAACGGGACAAAATGGAGCAAAAACGCCATCGGCCACCTTTTGGCGAACGTCCTTGCAGAGGGGTCCGAGGAGGCCGCCAGCGACGTCATCAACTGGGTTGCGGACGTGCTTGTGGCGCAGGACCAGAGCCAGTGGCGGAAGGCTGTTGATGAGTACCGGGCGCAGGGGCTGGGCCCGAACGAGGCATTCACGGCGGCACTCAGGGACAAGGCGCTGGAGATAGGTCTTGACGCCGCCGGGGGGATGCTGTCCGGCGGGATAATGGCCCTGCCCGGGGCTGTCGGGATGAGGATAAATGCGGACAGGGCGTCCCGGAGCATAGATTACAGCGACCCGTCGGTGGTGCGGGAGCTCATCGAGCGTGGGCGGCAGTACGGGCCTGATGCCCCGAGCTGGAAGCTTGCCGAGGAAATGGCGCGGAAGCTTAGCTCCGGAAGGCAGATAAGCCGCATGGAGGTGGGGTACCTCATAAATGCCACCGCCAACGCCGAGGAGGAGGCCAGACGGCAGGGAAACGAAAACGCCGCCCCGGAGAACGGGACGGCGGCAGTGGAGGGCGTACAGGCAAACGCTCCTGTCCGGCAGACGGAAACGCAGATTCAGAGCGATACACCAACCAATATACCAACAGCTCCCGCGCGGGCCAACCCGGCAGTTGGTCAATCCGCAGTTGTGGGAAACGTGGAAGGGCAAAATAATACCGCCCCTGTGCAGGAGCGGAGGATAAGGCCGGATATGGAGGACGCCGAACGGGCGGCGGTGCTGCGGGAGAAAAGAGTAGTTCCGGCGGTATATAACTATTCAAGCGAAGTAACGGAAGTTGAGGCTGAATTGCTCAAGAAAGAATATAAAAAATCCGCCAAGACGATTCTTCGGAGAATTGCAGACCGATTCGGAATATTCAGAAACTATCGCCATGAAGATGTTGGGATAGAATTCAACTACTCCGTCCACTCTTTTAATGAAAGTTATAATAAGCAATCCACCCGAGGTGGAGATATACAAGACTTTGGCAAAATGCTTGCACTGCTTCACGAAATCATTGACGGGTCACAGGAAATCGAAACCCACAATGACAAATATGCCGGAACAGCCAGAGACAGTGGGCAAGTTAAGGAAATGCATGTGTTTTTAGGCGCATTTAGGGACGGAAACCGGACGGTTCCAGTACAGCTTGAGGTAAAAGAGTTTTTGCCAGATGTTGGGGTAAAAAATAAACTTCATGTTACTGTAACGTTAAATATGGCGGAAGCAGGGATAACTTCGCGCCCTACGGCTTTTCAAGAAAGCGCGTCCAAACACGATACTCCTGCTTCCGTTGACATCAGTCTAACAGACCTTATTCAATCTGTCAATGACCCTGACGGAAATTTTCTCAAGTACGTCCCGGATGAGCTTTTGACAGATGAACAAATGTCCGCAAAGCAGAGAGGAATTGAACGGGAAGGGGTTAGGCTTGAGGAGCTGAGAGACCGGACCATTGGGAGAAAAACGCCCAAGGTCAACCCCAATACCGCCCAGCAGAACGCCACTAACCCCGGCACCTCCCCCGAATTACGCAACATCGGCGCGGTGGAGGCGGCAAATGAACCTTTACAACCGAATAATGTTTACAACGTCGAAAAGCGGGCGTATAATGGGGGCATGAAAGGGGGTGCCGGAAATGCCGGACCAGAGACAGCAGACGCAGGAAGAGGAGCGGCAGGTAGATTACGCGGAGCTTCTGGAGAAGGAATATCCGACAGAACGGGATATCTGGGAACAGATGCGGAAAAGAGGACGGACGGACAAGGAAGTTTACGAGTTTCTGGAGAGCCTGTAACTTCTTCTTTAAGAGCATATTTGACCCAACACGGCGTTGTCGATTTAGGGCTGCGAGACAGCTCTGGCGACAGCGCCTCTTTTGTTGCGGCGCTTTCTGAGGCCCGAAACACAAACAAGAACGGGTGGGCTGTTTCTCCACAGACAGAGGAGAGTCTGAAGGCAGAGGGAACGAGGACATTTTTGTCAGTTGATGGCCTGGCGGGAGTTGGCGTAAAAGCCGACGGAGATATTACAGCCGTCTTCAAGAACCCAAAGTCAAAAGCGAAACTTGCCATTCGTGATTTGATGGCGACCGCACTCGCCAACGGCGGGAACAAATTAGACTGTTACGGGGAAGATTTAGTTGGAATATACGTCAAATACGGCTTCATCCCTGTTGCCCGTGTTGCTTTTGACCCCTCTGTGGCGAATCCCGGCTGGGACGCTTCAAAGGGGTACCCGGATGTGTATTTCATGATGCACAACGGGGACAGCGTGGAGACTGTCACTCGAAATTTCGGCAAATACAGGACCTGGAGCGACGAGGAGCTTAAGGCACTGCCGCTGATGGAGTATGACGACGCCGGAAATTACCGGGATGAGCTCATGGAACAGCGGCGGCGGGAGCTGGCGGGGAACCTCCGGGAGCTGGAGCGGTCGGGCCGGGAGAGCGGAGCCACGGAGGAGCAGATCGGCGTGGCGCGCCGGATAGCCGACGCCACGGGGCGGAGGATCGTCTTTATCAACGAGAGCGGAAGTGCGGAGCGCGGACATTATAAAAAGGGGACCATATACGTCAACGCCGCCTACGGGAATGAGACGGGGCAGATCATAGCCCACGAGCTGACCCACTCCATTGAGAGCTCCGGGTTCTACGACGAGTTTTCGCGGCTTGTGCAGCGGAGGATCATGGAGACGGGCGGGGACCTGCCGGGGAGGCTTCAGGAGATCCGGGAGCGGTACGCCGCTGCCGGGGTGGAGCTTGACACTAGGAACGGGTACGACATGCGGGAGGTCGTGGCGGAGTTCGTGGAGCGGGAGCTTCTGACTAATCCGGAATCCATCGAGAGCCTTGCCCGGGAGAACAGGTCGTGGGCGCGAAAAATACTGGACTTTCTGGACAACCTTCTTGCAAAAATAACAAAGAGCGAGGCGGCCCGGGAGCGGGCGTTCATCCGGCGGGCCCGGGACCTCTATGCCCAAGCGCTCCGGGACACAAGAAGCGGCGTGGACGTGGAAGCGGGAGAAGCGCAGTACAGCATAGGGAGAACGGACGATAACCGCCCTGTCGCCATAGTCGATGATGATATACTCAGCGGAATGGACACCACAACGTGGGATGACGAGAAGAAAAACCAGGCAAAGAAGGCCGCGAGAAATGCCTTGCTGAAATTCGAGGACGGTATCCAGGTAAGTGATGTCGAATATCTGGTAAACAAAACTTCGCGTAAAGAATATACTCGCTCAAATGATACTGAGAGGCTTTATCACAGAAAGCCAGAGGCGTTCGCTGACAAGATGAGAGCCGCTGGAAATGCCGGAGATATTATTATCGCGACCACCTCTTTGACAAGAGATGGAGGATTAAAGCACGAGCGACATGATAATTTCTCGGATTTCGCGCACGGAAAGGTTTTGATTCAAGCGGGAAATAATCAGTATAAAGCCAATACTGTAATTGGAATTACAGATAAGGGCGAGAATGTTTTTTATGACGTTGTAGATATGAAACCCACTTCGTTTAGAATGATAGAGGGATCCTCTACCAACGCCTCAGACATAAATGCCATCAGCGCCGTACAAGAGAATCCCTCTGACCGTAGAGTAGCACAACGTGGCGGGGATGTCAAGACCCAGTTTTCTACTGCCGCGTCGGTGGGGGGGAAAACTGACTTCAGCTCACGCAGTTCGGGAAATAAGAACGGGAGCGAGGCCGGGCGGCGGACGGCGGAGTTTATGGAGGAGCTTTGGCGGACGGTCGAGATAATAGATGAGTACGAGCGGGCCATGGAGTTTATGGAGGAATATGAGAGAGCGGCAGGGTTGAACGAGGAGGATCCGCCGGAGGAGGGATGAGGCAGAGAGAGTTCATCCGACGGACAGGGCGTCCCGGAGCATAGATTACAGCGACCCGGCGGTGGTGCGGGAGCTCATAGAGCGTGGGCGGCAGTACGGGCCTGACGCCCCGAGCTGGAAGCTCGCCGGGGAAATGGCGCGGAAGCTTAGCTCCGGAAGGCAGATAAGCCGCATGGAGGTGGGGTACCTCATAAATGCCACCGCCAACGCCGAGGCGGAGGCGGCATTGCAGCAGCTCCGTGAGGCTTACGCCGCCGGGGAGATAAGCGAGGAGGAGTTTGACCGGGCCTATGACGCGCTGGGGATAGGCGTGGATGCGGAAGGGGGAGGACAGTATTCCGTCTCTAATGCAGAAATACAGGCCGTGCAGGGTATCGGGAGAAAGAGCGTCAACGATTTTACCACCGAGGACCTTCAGAAAACAGAGACCTTCGCGAGGATGTATTGGCGGGAGATGGGCGTCAAGTCGCCCTTCTTCCGGGCGTGGTTCGGAGACTGGAGGGCCAACGACAAGACGCCGATACAGGTGGTAAATGTTAATAGGGACGCTCCTTATAAAGCCGGGAAAACCGTGAATAACGATACTGGCAGAGTCATTTCCTGGGGGAACGATTTTCAACGCGAAACAAGAGCCCATCAAAGGAGCGACGGAATCGCCAGCTCAATTGTTGGTAATATTGAAAGCCTTGTAAAAAACGCTGTTCTTCTGGATACGGTGACCTCGGGAAGAAGCAGCAAAACGAAATTGCCAGGGACGACGTTTATGCACTCGTTCTATGCGTTGGCGCGTGAGGCGGATGGAAATATATCGCTTATGAAGCTGTACGCAGAAGAAGCGGTTTCGGCGGGAGGTAATCCGTTTACACGGGCCTATGAACTGAAGGACATAGAAAAAGTGGCTGTCACCGCTAACGGTGTTCTCTCCATAAGAGGAGGCTTAACCGATGCGGCAACATCCACTAATATCAATGTAGCAGATTTATTTGAAGCTGTCAAGAGGTATGATGCGGATTTCAATCCTCAATCGGCCAGCAAGGTCGTGGACGAGGACGGGCGGCCGCTGGTTGTGTACCACGGGACGGACGCGGACTTTACCGTGTTTGACAGGAGCAAGGGCCGCAGCACCATGGATATTCAGGGGCCCTTCTTCTTCACCGTGGGAGCTGGACGCCGGAGGCTACGGCGAAAACGTGCGGGCCGAGGATAATATGAGAGAATTTGCCAGAGCTGATGTTCTAATCAGAGCAGGTGCGAACGATTACGAGATGGTACTATATGACATCGTATCAATGAGATCTACTCAGATAACAGAAAAGAACATCTCTCCGACAGCGGCTACAACTGACAAAAACGTCGGTATAAGCCACAGAACGCCGGAGAGACATTCTGATAGTAATGTACCACAGCGCGGCGGGAATGTCAAGGCCCAATTCTCCACTGCCGCGCCGATGGAGGGGGAAACTGACTTCAGCTCACGCGGCTCAGGGGAACGCACTTTGGCTGGGGATGTACCTGTAAAATTGAATAATGTTTACAACGTCGAAAAGCAGGCGTATAATGGGGGCATGAAAGGGGGTGCCGGAAATGCCGGACCAGAGAC
>CANRIU010000066.1 GCA_947630755.1 uncultured Oscillospiraceae bacterium
AGCGGCTCGCTTCGCTCGATGCTTTTAGCTAAAGCCTATTCTGCCCCCCGGCATAGCCGGGGGTTCATGTGACACAAGCGAAAAAGCCGCGGGCAGGTATGCCCGCGGCTTTTTTAGTATGCGCCGATTTCCTTTGCGGCTTGCCAATAGAGCAAAATTGTGTTAATATGTCTACACAGATCCACAAAAGGCCGCGAAACGCGGGAAGGGACGGAGAGAAGGCATGGAGAGGCTCAAGACGTTTCTCGCAAAATTTTTTGACAGGACATTTCTCAGGTTCCTGATAGTCGGCGTCATAAACACACTGTTCGGCTCCGCCATAATGTTCGGGGCGTATAACCTTCTGCACCTGAGCTACTGGGTGTCCACCGCGGCAAACTACGTCCTTGCCAGCATACTGAGCTATTTTTTGAATAAGCGCTTCACCTTCAAAAATACGGAGAAGGGCGCGGGGACGATAATCAAATTCGCCATAAATATCTGCATCTGCTACCCCGTGGCCTACGGCACGGCAAAGCTCCTGGCTCAGCTCATTTTCTCCGGCGCGGGGGAGACGCTCCGGGACAATATGGCCATGCTCGGCGGCATGGGGCTGTTCGTAATACTGAATTACACCGGACAGCGCTTTTTCGCCTTCGCCGGAAGCCGCGCCAAAAAGCCCTCCGGGGAGGACCGGGAGGATACAGGAAATCAGGGGGATAAGAGGTAGAGCATGACGGACCGCGAAATTGCGAAAGCCAAACCCCTTATCGCCGCCTTCTCAGTTCTCCTGTTTGCCATATTTATGCTTATTTTTGACCTTGGCAGCTGTTTTGTGTGTATGCTGCATGATGGCGCTGTCAACGTTTGTTTACATCATGCGGCCCGGGCCTTGTCAAATTGAGGCGGCAATTATGACCCGTCGGCAATTTTGCCGGCGGGTCATTTTTATGCGCGCTTTCCCCGCGCCGTTCTCATCTCGCCCTTTTGCGGTCGCGGAGGAAGGCGGCCCGGGCCTCGCGGCTCGGCTCCGGCGTCTCCTCCGGAGGCTCAAAGGCCCAGCGGAACCCCTCCGGCGCGCCCTTCGGGAGGGACTCGTTGAGCTCCCTCACCGCCGAGAGGGCGCTTCCCACGCCCGCCACGCAGTAGCGCTTGAAGTCGTCCAGAACCTGGCTGTAGCTCCTGCCCATGTTCTCATGGAAGGTCGGGCGCAGCCGGAAGGGGCCGCCTGCCGGGTCCTTTGAGGCTGTCCAGAAGCCCTTGTCCAGCCTAAGGTAGTCGAAGCACATGCTCCCGCCGCCACGGCGGGGGTCCGCGCCGCCCGCCCGCTCGTACAGCTCGTCGTATATCCCCCTCCCGGCGAGGAAAAATACGCATCCGCTGTGAAGGTGCACCGCCAGCGGGATATAGATGTACCCGCCGCCCCCGTCCCGGCGCTCCAGCGCGCCGACGAGCCGCGAGAGCTCCCCCCTGTCCACATCCAGCACGCAAAAGCCCTCACCGACAATGCGCCAGCCGGACTTGTCCGCGCCGCCGAAGCTGTACCCCTCGGGGCTTGAGCAGAAGGCGTCAAAGAGCCGCATGGAGAAGTCCTGCTTCCGCCGCCCACCTTGCGCCCCGCCGCCCTCCTGAGTGCGCAGGGGATTCCCACTGTCCTGGAGGTATGTCCTTATCTTGACGTGGAGAGCCGCCCGCTCAAGCCGCGCCGTGAGGTGGGTGAGGTAGTCGTCATACCCCCGGCCCGTCCGCACTCTCAGGCCGTGAAGGCGCTCCGATGGGCCGGGCTGACCGCTGGCCCGCTCCTCGTCCAAAAGCCGTGTCAGCTCCTCAAGGTCCCGCTCCGCCCGGGCCTTTGTGAACTCATACCCGGGTATCTCCCGCCCGAGCCCCGCGGTGAGAAGCTGTCTCAGCCACACCGGGCCCTCGCTGTCCCAGGGGCCGCTGTCCTTGTAATATGTGTCCCTGGCGGACAGATACCTCGCTGTCCAGACATATAGCTCGGTGTCGGTGATCATCCCCGCCGTGTACCCGGCGTCTGCGAGCACGAGCTCCTGCCAGAAGTCCCGGCGCTCCCTGCGCCCGTCGGCGGGCGGCTCGGGCAGAAGAAGCCTTTTAAGCTCAGGACGCTCCGCCAGCACCTCCGCCAGCCGCGCCCTCAGCGCCGACGCGGCCCCCGGCCCCGGCAGCTCCTCCTCCGCCCGGGGCAGGAGCTTCTCAAGAAGCTCCCGGGCGCTCTCCCGCCAGAAGTACCTGTACAGGAACGACCGCTCCCCGTCCCGGAGATACCCCGCCGCCAGATCCCGGTAAAAGGTCTCCCGTATCCCGCTCATATGCTCCTCCACTGTATTGCCCTGGCGCAGCGCTTCGCCTGACGAAGCGGGTCCTCAAAGACCCTGCTGTACACGTCGAGCACCTTGTCCGTGTCCGTGAGGGGCGACAGCCCCCGACGGATGAGGAAAATGTCAACAGCCCTCTCCAGATCCCCGTAAAGCCCCCGGGCGACCTCGGGGGAGGCGCCGGTAAGAAGTGCGGTAAAGCGCTCACAGGCGGCGATATACTCATCCCGCCCGTCAAACCGGGAGATTATCTCCGCCAGTTTCGATGAGCGCTCAAACTCCTCCGCCATCCTCTCAGCCGCCCCGGGGAGGGACCACTCGTCGGGAAAGCCGAATTCCCCGTACTCCCGGTCAATATCCTCCTCCCAGCCGTCGTCCTCCGGAAGCTCCTCCTCCGGGAGATCCTCCTCCGGGAGATCCTCCTCCGGGAGCTCCTCCTCCGGAAGCTCCCCGTCCGCCTCGTCCCGGACCTCCGGCGCTGCCGCGGCGGGGGCGAGCCTTAAGTCCACCAGCCTCAAATTGCCCCCCTCGGTGATTTCCCCGGGGGTGCGCTCAGCCGCCCGCCACCAGGGCGTCAGCATACTGTCGGAGCGCTGGTCCTCCGGGTCGGTGAGGGTGTGGTAGAGGTGAAATCCGAACTGCCCGTCGTATCCCCGAAGGGGCTCGACCCGATTTCCCTCGCCGGGCCGATCCACGACGCACAGGCCCCGGCAGAAGCCCCTTGCCTTCTCCAGAATATACGAAAAGTCCGTCCTCTCCTGCTCCTCATACCCGCAGGCGAGCCCGTATGCCCCGGTGCAGACGCTGCACCGCAGGGTGAGATACAGATAAAGCCCCAGTATCTCCCGCCGGGGGGATATGTACTCCTCTCCGCCCATCACCCCCGACAGGTCCTCCTCCCAGCCGGAGACTATCTCCCTGACCAGCGCCCCGAGCTTCGCCCGGTCGATGCCGCCGCCCCTTCCGGTGATTTCCCTCCGGAAGGACCAGCCGTAGCCCTTCATGCTCTCGATCACCCTCTCCGTGACCTCCCGGAGACACCAGTAGTTTTTCTGAAAGCTCTCCATTTCTTCCTTTATATCCATAGCGTCAGGCTCCTTTCCGTAACCGACATACATATGCCCGTCAGCCATATCCTACCACGGACGCCCAGGTCCGTCAATCTTCACCCGTAAAATTTACGAGAGAGTTTCTGTACCACTCCGGCCCCTCCGGCCGGGCATAGGGCGCGACCCACATCATGTAGATGTTCATCACGGCGTCGTCGACAGCCTCCATCGCCTTGCGCGGGTCACAGTCGGAAAGCGCCTTGCCGAAGGCGTCCTGAAGGACGGGGCAGGGGAGAAGCTCCACGGCGGAGCGCAGCTCCTGCGGGTCGAAGCTCCGGTCCGGCATGAATATCTGATCGCGCAGCGTCCTCGCCTTCAGCTTCCCGCCCGGGACCGGGAGCCTCGGGTTGTAGCTGTCCATGAGGTGGAGGTAGTATTCCTCGGGATTCGGGTGCCCTGTGGGCGCCTGAGGCAGCTCCTTCCACTGCTCCCCGATGCCGATGGAGTTGAGCGCCAGCCGGAACCTCCGCGCCTGCTCCGCCGTCTCGTCCAAATCCAGCTCCTTCTGGAGGGCAAAGCCCCCCATGCACCGCAGGATGAAGCTGATTTTGTCAAGGTCCCACCAGCCGCACATATACTGCTCGATTATGGCGACGAGGACCTGTGCGAGGGGCGTATCCCCATCGCACCCCTCCAAAAACGCCCTCCGCCACGCTGAAAACTCCTCTTTTTCCACACCCTCCAGATGCGACACCGCGTCCAGAGCCTCCAGATACTGCTTAAGGCACATCCGCGTGCAGGCGTAGACGTCCTTCCGGTGCATCCTGCCCATGGCGTGGTCAAGGAGCATCTCCGCCAGCAGTACAAGGGCGTTTGTGACGTTGACGCCCAACGCGGGACGCCCGGGGCTGAAGCCCCCGGCGGCAATGGCGATGGGGAAGGAGGGGCAGAAACCCATGTAGCTGTCCACGTCCACCCGGGGGTCATCCCAGAAATCCCCCGTGAGCTCCGCCATCATGTTTACATCGTCTGACCCGCAAAAGACGCTCACCGCTGGCATCTCCGACAGCTTCCTCACCAGCGCCTGCGCCGCCTCGTCCGAGGACGACTGGCAGCGCCAAGCGAGGTCCAGGCGCTCCGATAAGGAGAGCCGCGCTTCCTCTTTTTCACTCATATCTCGGGACCTCCCTTCGCGTTCTTTAATGCCTCCATGGCGGACCGCCTGATTGCCAGGTAGTCGCCGTCAAGCTCCAGCTCGTACTTTTTCACCTGACGGGGGCCGCTCCCCCGGGTGAAGAGGAACATGCTGTCCAGCGGCAGGTCCAGCACCGTGGACACCTGACGGTTGAGCTTCTCGGCGAAGTATTTCGCCGTCTCGATGTCCGTCCCGCCGAGGTACAGGCAGTGGTCGCAGTTGTTGATTATCGTCTTGGCCCTGTCCGTGCCGTATAGCCCCTCCAGCTGGGAGAGGCTCTGGACAATCAGGCTCACATATATCTCCCTTGAGCGTATGACGGAGATTATCTTGTCGAAGTCCGGGATGAGCGTGTTCGTGCTGAAGTCGTCCAGAATGAATCGCACCGGGATCGGCAGGCGGCTGTCGGCCCGCTTGTCGGCCTCGCCCATCAGATATTGGAGCGCCTGCGTGTAGAAGAGGTTGATTATCGGGTCCTGACTCCTGTCGGAGTCGCTGACCGTCAGGAATAACGCCGTTTTTCCCCGGAGAAAGCTCCCCAGGTCCGCCTGCGGGTCCATCCGGAACATCCTTCGCACGCCGGAGTGGGACACCACGTCCAGGTGCTGGGCCAGAATACCCTTTATCCCGGCGTTCATCTTGTCCGCCGTCTCATTCTGCCTGATCATTCCCATTTTACGGGAGAAGGCGCTGTCCGGGTGGACAGCCATCTCCTCGTCCACCATCTGCTCCAGCTCCGGCGTGCCCATCCGGGAGAGGAAGGTGTACACCGTACACAGGTCCTGCTCCTCCTCCGGCAGCTCGCTCAGCACGAAGAGGATTATCGCCTCCAGATACATCTGCGCCGCGTAGTCCCAGTAGGGGTCCTTGGAGCTCTGGACCGGGCATATGGCCTTTGCCACCCGCTTCACGTCCTGCTCGTAGTAGTGGTCCCCGTTCCGGTTGGCCTCCGGGTCCCGGCACTCCCTTATGTATCTCAGCGGGTTGTAGCCCCAGCTGGTGTTGAACACGTCCGCGAAGTTTAAGTGCATCACCGTGTAGCCCCGCTTCCTCAGCGCCTCGCCGTACTGCCTGAACAGGTTCCCCTTCGTGTCGGTGACTATCAGGCTGTCCTCGGCGTGGAGGATGTTCGGTATCACATACCCCCGGGTCTTTCCCGCCCCGGAGGGTCCCACCAGCAGGTCGTTGTTGTTGAGCCCCGTGACCCATGTGTCGTTGCTTGTGTATACGTCCTTTGCCAGAACCCGGCTCGTCCCTGTGTTTTGATACATATTCTTTCCTCCTTTTTTCTTCACCTGTTCCCGCTTCTTCACTTAAAGGCTCCTGATTATCCGGTCCGCAAGCCCGAAGGCCAGCGCCTCCTCCGCCCGGAAGTAGGTGTCCGTGGCGGTTTTGGCGAGTACCTCCTCCAGACTCCTGCCGGAGTGCCTTGCTATCACATTGGCGACTATCTGCCGCGTCTCCATCAGGTCGTCGCTGACGGCCTTTATCTTCAGGGCGCTGCCGCCGGTCCGGAGGATCAGCGGGTCGTGTATCATGAGGCGGCTGTGGGGGAGCATCTCCCGGGTGTCGCCGGAGACGAACAGCAGCGCCCCCATGGACGCCGCCATGCCCACGCACACCGTCTTTATCGGGCAGCTTATGGCCTGCATCACGTCGTAGAGGGCAAGGCCGCTGTCTATGTCGCCGCCGGGACTGTTGATGTATAGCGTTATCTCCCCCTCGGGGTCCTGTCGGTGCAGGTACCTCAGCTCCCGGATGAGGGCGTTAACGGAGCCGTCGTCCACCTCCCCGGTGAGCTCCACCTCCCGGTGGGAGAGCATCTCGTCGCGGATGGATATGAAGTCATACCCCCGTGCGGACTCCTTGACTATCCTCGCCTCGTCTGCTGCGTTGTACATGATTTTTCCTCCTTTTATTAAGTTAAAATCATTTTGACTTTCGCCCCCGGGAAAATCCCCGGAGGCATGGGCCGGGGCGCCCCGCTTTACGCGGACGCCCCAACGCGCTCCGCCCGGCGGGACCCCTCTCCCCTTGGTACGCTGAATGCGGTACTTCGCCGGGGATAGGGTCCAACAGACGGAGATGAAGTTTTCAAGGTGCCTGCCTGACAGATACTTATTATAAGCGCCCCGTAAGGGCATACTCGTAAAAATTACGGGCACACTCTCCAGGGCTGGCTTTTTCCCGCCGGTATCTGTCAGCGGCAATTTTGCGATTTAACGAGAAAAAGCCACGTGCTTATGTGTAAAAAACACATAGTCACATGGCTTTTTTAAAATTAAGCTCTATGCCCCGGGATCCATAGCCGGGGATTTAAGAGAGTCGGGGCCGCGGTCCGGGCCTGCCTTCCAGCCCCGCCATAAAAAATCCTCGCCAGGGGGCGAGAATTTTTCATGGCGGAGATGGAGGGATTCGAACCCCCGGACGGTTGCCCGTCAACTGATTTCGAGTCAGCCTCGTTACGACCACTTCGATACATCTCCGTGTTCGGGAGGGCTCCCCCGGAAAAGCGCTGAGATTTTTGTTGCAAATTATAAGATACACTATTATAATTGATTTGTCAATCATTTTTCGGGGGAAATTATTATGAGTATAGCGGACAGTATTTTTATTTCAAACTGCAGGGAGATCCTCAGCACCGGTGTCTGGGACACAAATCTCAACGTGAGGCCCAGATGGGCCGACGGCTCTCCCGCCCACACGATAAAGAAATTCGGCATAGTCAACCGCTATGACCTGTCAAAGGAGTTTCCCATACTCACTCTCCGCCGCACCTACTGGCGCAGCGCCGTGGATGAGCTCCTGTGGATATGGCAGGCCAAGTCCAACAACATAAAGGACCTGCGCGGGCACATCTGGGACAGCTGGGCGGACGAGAACGGATCCATCGGCAAGGCCTACGGCTATCAGCTGGGCGTCAAGCACATCTACCCCGAGGGGGAGTTTGACCAGGTGGACAAGGTCCTCTACGACCTAAAGCACGACCCCGCCAGCCGCCGGATAATGACGAACATATATAACCACGCGGACCTGCACGAGATGGGCCTGTACCCGTGCGCCTACTCCATGACCTTCAACGTCTCCGGGCGGAGGCTCAACGCCATCCTCAACCAGCGCAGTCAGGATATGCTCACCGCCTCCAACTGGAACGTCGTCCAGTACGCCGTCCTCGTCCACATGATAGCCCAGGTCTCCGGACTTGAGGCGGGGGAGCTTGTACACGTCATAGCCGACGCCCACATCTACGACAAGCACGTCGCCATCGTGAAAAAGCTCATAACTCAGGAGCCCCTCCCCGCGCCGAAATTCATCATCGACAAGTCCGTGACGGACTTTTACGCCTTCACAAGGAACAGCTTCAGGCTTGAGGGCTACAGGTACAACCCCTTTGACGAGAAGATCCCGGTGGCGGTATGAGTGTGAGAGAAAATTTTTCCGCTGTCGTCGCCGCCGACGCCGGATGGGGCATCGGCCTTAACGGCACCCAGACCCTTGTGGTGCCCGAGGACAGAAAGCACTTTCGCAGCGTCACGGGCCGGGGCACGGTCATCGTTGGCCGCCGGACGCTCCTTGACTTTCCCGGCGGAAGGCCCCTCAAAAACCGCCGAAACATCGTCCTCACCCGAAACCCGGACTTCACCGTGGAGGGCGGGGAGACCGCCCACAGCGTGGAGGAGGCGTTGACCCTCGTCTCGGATGATGAGCAGGTGTTCGTCATCGGCGGGGAGAGCGTCTACCGCGCCCTGCTGCCTTACTGCCGCAGAGCCTACGTCACCCGCATCGACGCGGATGCCGAGAACGACGCCTTCTTCCCGGCCCTTGACAGCCTCCCGGGCTGGCGCCTCGCAGACCCCGGTGAGGAGCGTGAGCACGACGGCCTTCGCTACCGCTTTGAACTCTGGGAGAGAGAATAGTATTATACAGTAACCCCCCGCCTCAAGGTCAGCCCTTGAGGCGGGGGGTTATTATTGCGTGCAGCAAAGTAAACCCCCGGCTATGCCGGGGGAAGAAAAAAGCTTTAGCGGTGAAAGAAGTAGACAAGAA
>CANRIU010000067.1 GCA_947630755.1 uncultured Oscillospiraceae bacterium
CGCCCCTTCAGGGGCTTCGTCCGTATTATGCCCTTTTAGGGCTATTCAAGCCTCCGGCTTAGCCGGAGGTTTTGACTATTTGAATGAAAATCCACGGATGATTCGCGCTATTCATGCGGCGCGGTCGAGGTCCCCGATGGAGATGGCCCTGCTGTGCTCGATGGGCTTCCAGGCAACCTTGTGGAGCATGGCGGAGACGGATATGGGTATGTAGGTGAACATGAACAGGGGGAAGGTGAGGGTGTAGAGAAGCTTCTTACCGGAGCTTGCGCGGATGGAGCGGCGCTCGGCTATGGCGGTGACGGCGCCGATGAAGAGCATAAAGGAATACTGCCATGCGAGGCTCTCAAGGGCGGAGAGCAGCGCGGGCACGACGGACGCCCCGGAGAGCAGCGCCAGCAGGAGGGCCGCGGAATTTACCGCAAAGCCCGCGAAAACCATGATAAAGGCGGGCAGGATGGACATTGTCATGTCAAAGGCAGAGAAGCTCCCGTGGAGGGCGGACCTTATGAGCTCCCCGCCGTACCTGCCGAACACCTGAAAATACCCCCTGGCCCAGCGCTCCCGCTGACGCCAGGACTGGGCGAAGGTGACGGGCTGCTCGTCAAAAAGCTCCGCGTCCATGGCGATGCCTATCTTCCCGCCGTTCACCACGGTGTGGACGGTGAACTCGATGTCCTCGGTGAGCAGGTGGAAGGGCCAGCCCCCGTCGGCCTCAAGAAGCTCGCGGCTGACCATGAAGCCAGTGCCGGAGACGGCGGCGCTGTGCCCGGAGAGGACCCGGGCGTAATTTAAGTACCTGGCCTCCCGGAGAAACCACAGCGCGTAGCCTGCTGAGATCCAGTTGTCGGCGAAGTTTTTGGAGTTTCGGTAGCAGGTGACGGCGCAGTACCCGTCGGAGAAGGTCCTGTTCATGGCGGAGATGAAGCCGGGGGAGAGGAGGTTGTCCGCGTCAAGTATGAGGTACGCGTCGTACACGTCACCCCGCTCGGCCCTTATGCGGCGCAGGAGGAAGTCGAGGGCGTAGCCCTTCCCCACATGGGCGCTGTCGAAGCGCTCATAGACCGCAGCTCCTGCCCGGCGGGCGGCGGAGGCGGTGCCGTCGGTGCAGTTGTCCGCGGCGACGAATATGCTCACGAGCTCCCGGGGATAGTCCTGGGCCTTTATGGACTCGATGAGCTTAGCGATAACGGCCTGCTCGTTCCTCGCGGCAATTAGCACGGCTATGCGGTGGAGCGTCTCCGGTCCGTGGGGCCGGGGGCGCTTTATGTGGGGGATGAGCAGATAGACGAGCTGATAGGAATAGCAGAGAAAAAAGAGTATGGATAGTATGAGGTTTATTGACCTGAGGACAGACATAACCGCTCCTCCTTATGATTTATTGCAGATAAATCATACCAGAGGGGCGGTTAAGAAAAAATCGTGAAAGCGTTTAAGTTTATATTAATACTATTCCCAGATAAAAATATCAATTTTTATCTGGGAAGGCCGTGCTACGCACAGCCCATTTAAGCGCTGGAAGCGCTTAAATGACGTCTCATACAAAACCTGACGCGCCTTCGGCGCTATAAAAAGTGCTTTGCACTTTTTAACAGGTTTTAGTATAAGTTATGCGGCGTCACTCCGCCCTCGCGGCAAAGACGAGGCTCCCGCCGCATTTTCCGGCGGCGATGCCGTCGGGGCCCCGGTAGAGCTCTATTTCGTCCCCGAGCCTTGTCTCGCTGGCAAAGTTGAGGGTGAGGCCGGACACGCTGTCAAGGCCCAGCGTCTCCAGAGCCATGTCGGCGTAGCGGCAGTTGTTGGTGTGACCGTTCTCGTCCATGTCCCCGGGCGTCACGACGTGGCGGGAGACAAGCACGAGGTCCCTGGGGCGCACCCGGGGTATGCCCTCGGGGATGGCGGGCTCGGGGTTATACTCGCCCTTGAAGTCCACGTCCGTCTGCTCCGCGTGGCGGGTCACGAAGTTCACCACGCACCACTGGCTGGCGCCGGTGACAAGCTCCGCCCCCTCCGGGGAGAGGATGTGAAAGTCGCGGTCGTAGATGAGGGAGCCCGTGCGCCGTGGGAAGGAGAGGAGAGTGCACTCCTCCCCCGGGCGGGGCTGGGCGCGGAGGATGAAGCGCAGCTTCATCACCACCCAGATGAGATTTCGCGCCATGAGCGGCTCAAAGCCTATCCCGGCGGACTGGGCGTGGGCCTTGGCTATGTCCTGAAAGGCGTGGAGGATAACGGAGGGGCGGACACAGCCGCCGGGGGTGAAGTCCCCCTCGTCAAACCGGAGGGGGAGGGAGTATTGAACGTACAATTTAAGCACCTCGGGAGTATTATTCCGAAACCGCCTGTCTTTGGCGGGAAATTTCAAATCTATGCGGCAATCTCAGGGATAGTCGAAGCCGCCCTGCTTATGCCCGCAGCGGCGTATCCGCCGGATGCCCATGGGGATGCCCCGGTAGGGGCCGTATTTTTTTATGGCGAGGATCATGTACTGGGAGCAGCTCGGCTCATATCGGCACATGCTGCGCACGGAGATGGGGGCGTAGCGCTGGTAGAGGCGCACGAGCCATATGGCGGCGGGGCCGAGGAATATTAAAAGCGCCGCCACGGGCGTGGCTGCGGCGGCAAGGGCGCACCACAGGGGCGAAAGGCGCAGGACCCAACGCGCCAGGGAGTATACCCCCGCCGAGGCCAGGGCCGCCAGAAGAACGCAGAGCGCCCCGCGGCCCAGGTGGGGGTCGGGGCGCTCATAGGTTCGCTTATAGTTCCAGCTTCTGGGGTCGTCGTCCGGGTACATCAGACGTCGCGCTCAAAGATGAGCATGTAGTAGTAGGTGGAAACGGGCTGCTGGAAGCAACCGGGCTTCTCGGTGATGGTGATGGTCTCCATGGAGTGATAGGTCCAGCCGGCACGGGCCTCGTTGTTGATTATGTTGGCAAACACGTCAAGACCTGACTGGATGTCGCCCTTGTTGACGGAGATGTTCTTGGGACCGGCAACGGTTTTGTACTGCTTCATTATTGTGTCTCCCTTTCATTTTATTTCCGTCAGCATACATGACGGCTTACGTTAATTATAATGCCGCAAGGGTTAATTTTGCAAGAGGAAAATGGGAAAAATGTCATTTTTTCTCGGAGGCCTCCGCAACCACCTTCTCGTAGGGGGCGAGAATAAATTTTGACATCTGCGGGGCCATCCTTTTGCGGACCTCCGGGACGGACATGAGCGCGCCGACAAGCTTCATCTTCAGTATGGTCCCCACCTGCTTTTGCGGGAAGTCGTAGACGCCGTGGCTCCTGTAGTACCTGTGGTCGGCCTTCATGAAGCCCTGCATGGTGTATATGAGGTCCCGAAATATTTTAGTCCCGCCGGAGCCGTAGAAGTTTGCGGGGCGGGTGAGATGCCGCTCCGAGGCAAGCGTCAGGTTCGCGGCGAGGGACTTGAGGGCGAGGGCGGCGTCCTCCTCGTCCGTGGCGATGCCGGCGAGGTAGTTCCCGCCGACCTCCGCCCGGCCCTCGATGATCATCCGCAGGTTCGGCTCGTATTTAAGGTCCCCGCGGATTATGTAGCCCACCGGCGTGCCGCTGGTCACCGTCCGGTGACCGTTGCAAAACTGCCTGTCGTCAAAATACTTAAAGCAGGAGCTGGCGTAGTGGTTCTCCAGCGCGAAGGCGTAGACCATGGCGTCCGCCGTCTGTATCGTCTGCCGGAGGAAGGTGTCAAAGCCGTCCCTGTATACGCATCTGCCGTCGGCGGCGCAGCGCAGGCACCCGAGGCACCCCCCGGCGAAGCGAAAGTCCCGCAGGTTCACAACGCGGCTGTTCATGGGGAGAGCGGCGCGGAAGTCCGCGATCATGTTGAGAAGGGAGGCGTCCTCCGGGGCGGCGGAGGTGATTATCACCACGTCGCCGCCGTGCTTCGGCACATCTGGTATGGACCGGGTGTAGGTCCTGCTCTCCGCCTTTGGCGGGGCGGGGAGGGGGGCCACGAAGGGTCCGTGGACGCAGGAGAACATGAGCTGGTCGAAAAACTGCCGGGCTTGGAGCTGCCCGGGCCTTTTTAGAAGGTCCTCCATGTCCGCCGAGAGGCCCCGGAGGACGCGCATACCGAGATCGCACAAATTAGCCTCCAGCCAGCCGTGGGCGGTGACGTCGAAGAAGTGCTTTGAGGTGGTGATCTGGGTGGCAAATTTGCCGGATAGGTCCACGCCGTCGGCCTTTATCAGCTCGATCGCCCGGTGGAGCTGCGCCGGGGCTATGAAGGTGTAGACGGGGTATGAGAATATCACAAGCTCCGCCGCCTCCAGCTCCCGCCGGAGTGGGGCAAAGTCCCGTTCCAGGGACCGGAGGTGCGGGCACAGGTGAAAGACGGAGAAGCTGTGCTCCGGGTGGAGGGCCCGGAGATAGAGGGAGGTCTGGAGGGTGACGGAGCTTTTGCCCCTGGGGCTTGCGTTCAATATGAGTATCTTCATATACTGCCTCCGCTATTATCTCATGCCCCGGGCCCGGGCTTCCGCCCGGGCGATGTTCATCATCCGGGGCAGGGCGTAGTCCAGAAGCTGCCGGAAGGCGGCGCAGAAGTAGTTGTGGGGGCCGCCGTCGTCGGTGAACCAGTCATTTTTGCACCCGCCGTTGCATATGCGGGAGTATTTACACCCGGCGCACTCCCGGGGCTTTGCAGCGCCGGAGAGGAGGAAGGCCCGGGCCTTGTCGCACTTAGCTAAGTCTGCGAGCTTATCCTCCGGGAGCTTGCCCATTTTCCACTCATCCAGGGCGAAGAAGTCGCAGGGGTATACAGAGCCGTCCCCCTCCACCACGAAGTACGCGCCGCATTTTCCGCAGGTGGCGCAGGTCCCCGCGCCGTCCCCCAGAAGGATGTGGATGTAGTCGTCAAAGAGCCTGACGCTGTGGTAGTCCCCCCGCTCCCAGTCGGTATACCACAGGTCAAAGACCCGGCAGAGGAATTTGCCGTAGGCCGGGGGCGTCAGCGACCAGGGCCGCCCGCCCCGCTCCTCCCCCAGGGGGTCGAGGCAGGCTATGAACTGGATGTAGTCAAAGCCCAGCTTTTTAAGGCCGTTGTACGCCTGCTCCGGGGAGCGGGCGACCCGCCCGGTGACTACGCACAGGGCGTTGTGGTCCACGCCGTGGCGCTCAAGGAGCTTTTTTGCCCGAAGGACCCGGCTCCAGGTGCCCCGGCCCATAGAGTCCACTCGGTGCATGTCATGGGCCTCGGAGAAGCCGTCGACGGACAGCCCCGTGAGAAAGCCCTCCCTGCGGAGAAATTCGCACCAGTCATCGTCAAGGAGAGTGCCGTTTGTCTGTATGGCGAAGGATATGCCGACGCTCTCCGGCTTTTTCTCCCTCGCAAGGTCCGCGAAAAACCTGAAAAAGTCAAGCCCCGCCACCGTGGGCTCGCCGCCCTGAAAGGCGAAGCTCACCCCGCCCCCGGGCTCCACGGCGCTGTATGCGTCGAGTATCAGGGCCTCCGCCGTGTCACGGGACATGAGACCGTGGCTGGGAAGGACCCGGTTTTTCGCCTCGTCCTCATAAAAGCAGTATCTGCACCTTAGGTTGCACAGGCTGGAGGCGGGCTTTATGAGAAGATTGACATATTTCAAAATAATACCTCCCCAAAATCATCGAAGGTACTTTGCCAAAACCTCCATGAGCTTTGAGAGCTCCACGGGCTTTGAGATGTGACCGTCCATCCCGGCGTCCCGGGCCATGCGTATGTCGTCGGAGAAGGCGTTGGCGGTCATGGCGACTATGGGCACGCGCCTCCCGCGGCCGAGGCCCCGGATGCGCCGGGCGGCCTCGTAGCCGTCCATAACGGGCATCTGTATGTCCATGAGGATGAGGTCGTAGTAGCCCTCGGGCTTTTCCGCCACGAGCTCCACGGCGTCCCGCCCGTCGGCGGCCTCGTCTATCTCCACCGATGTCATGGACAAAAGCTCCCGGGCGATCTCACGGTTAAGCTCGTTGTCCTCCACGAGAAGCACCCGCTTACCCGAGTAATCCGCCTCCTCAAAGGACAACGGCTCCTCCGGGGCGGCGGAGACGCCGGGGGAGAGGACGGAGCGCAGGGCATAGATGAGCCTTGAGCGGAACAGCGGCTTGCCGATGAACGCTTGCACACCCGCCTCCCGGGCCTCGGTCTCGATGTCCGACCAGTCGTAGGCGGAGAGGATGATTATCGGGACCTCGCCGCCCACGCGGCGGCGTATCTCCCGGGCGGTCTCCACGCCGTCCATGCCCGGCATCTTCCAGTCGAGTATCACGGCGGCAAAGTCCCTGCCCTCATTCCGGGCGGTCAGCGCCGCCTCCACGGCCTCGCTGCCGCTGAGCACGAAGCTCGCCTTCATTCCGATGTCCTCCAGGGTCGCGCAGGTGGAGACGCAGGAGTCCCTGTCGTCGTCGGCGACAAGCACATTAAGGTCCGCCAGCGCCCCCACGTCCTCCGCCTCCGGCTCCTGAAGCCGCAGGTGAAGCCGGACGGTGAAGGTGGAGCCTTTGCCGGGCTCGCTGTCCACGGTTATGTCGCCGTCCATCATGCGCACGATGTTCCGGGTGATGGACATGCCCAGCCCCGTGCCCTCTATCTTCTTCGTCTCGGACTGCTCCGAGCGGGTGAAGGGGTCGAAGATGGTCTTAATAAACTCCCTGTCCATGCCGATGCCCGTGTCGCTGCACACGAACTCATACTGGGCCATGCCGTGGACTGCGGAGGGAAGCTCCCGGATGGTGAAGGTTATCCTTCCTCCGGCGGGAGTGAATTTCACCGCGTTGCCGAGGATATTGACAAAGACCTGCCGGAGCCGGAGGGTGTCGCCCACCACGTCCTCGTGCTTCACATCCGAAATGCGCACGTCCAGCTCCTGACGCTTGCCGTTCACTTGGGCGCGCATGATGGTGACCACGCTGTCCACAAGGTCGGGTATGCCGAAGGGCTCCTCGCTGAGTGTCACCTTGCCGCTCTCTATCTTCGACATATCCAGAACGTCGTTGATAAGCGCGAGCAGATGGCGGCTGGAGATGGTTATCTTGTTAAGGCAGTCCGTCAGACGCTCCTGATCGTCCATGTGCATGGCGGCGACGGCGGTCATGCCCATTATGGCGTTCATGGGCGTGCGTATGTCGTGGGACATACGGGCCAAAAACTCGGATTTCGCCCGGTTTGCCGCCTCCGCCGCGTCGGAGGCGTTTTGCAGGGCGAGGCGTATCTCCGCCTCCTGATGCTTAAGCTCCGTCACGTCCTGAATGGCGAACAGCGCCGAGGCGGGCACGCCGTCCCTGCGGCGGACGCAGAGAATGGAGACATTCTCCCACCTGGGGCCGTTATTTTCTATCTGGTACTCGTACTGGAGGTACGGCACATCCGGAGTGAGGTGGGTCCTTATGTAGTCCGGGGTTATGCGCTGGGACATGGACTCCGCGCCGGAGGGGCTGTCAAGATATTTGCCGCTGAAGCTCTTTATAAGCTCCGCGTAGCTTCCCCGGTTGGAGCTGTCGCCGCTGCCGTCGAGGTACTCGTATGTCCCGGAGTCGAAATCCACAAGGGCAAACCGGGAGAAGAGCTGCGTCACGCTGTTTATAACGCCGGAGAGCTCCTGCTTCTCGCTGACGAGGCGGCGCTTCTGGCGGCGGTTTTTCACGATGATGTAGATTATGTACGCCAGAAACGCCAGCGCCAGCTCAAGCTCGAGGGTCATGCCCGCGGAGTTTGCCTGGGCGGCGAGGCCGTGGGTCACGGCGGAGGGGTAGTACTGCATCAGTGCCCAGTCGGCGTCCTTCAGAGCAGTGATGAAGGCGCTCCCCGCGCCCCGGGCGCCCTCAAAGTTGAAGGGGCTCTGCTCCATGCCGTTTGTCCGCTCGAGAGTGGCCCGGACCTTGTCAAGCTCCTCCCGGGAGACGCCGCCGCTGCGCTCCAGCGACGCGACAAGGTCAATGCCCGGGGAGGCGGCGGGGTCGGTGGAGAGGATGAGGGCGCCGTCCCTGTCAAGAAGGTAGGACACCCGCTGAAGGTCGATGGTGTCGTCGCTGAGCCGCTCCTCAACGGTGCTGCCCCGTATCATCCCGGTGAACACCCCGGTAATTTCCCCGTTGTACCTGGCGGGGGCGTAGAAGATGAGAAGCGTCTCGTTGGTGATGCGGGAGTTGTGCACCACCGCTATGCCGGAGTTGCCGTTCATGCCGTCCATGAAGTGGGGGCGGTCCGACAGGTCCGCCGTCTGGCCGTCG
>CANRIU010000068.1 GCA_947630755.1 uncultured Oscillospiraceae bacterium
GGTGTGGCGAAGTTTGGTATCGCGCTTGAATGGGGTTCAAGAGGCCGCTGGTTCGAATCCAGTCACTCGGACCAAGTGAAAAGTCCCGAAATGCTTAGAGTTTCTAAGCGTTTCGGGACTTTTTCATTACTCTCTCCCCCCTGCCTGACTGGTAAAAATCAGCGGGGTTCAGCGGGGATTTTCGGGCATTGACAGGACACCAAAAAGGACACCAAATCCCTTGGAAAATCCGGCTTTTTCGGTCCTCAAAGGTCAGGATACTACCTCAATTTTAATATCTCCGGTGGAAGTTTCGAGTTCGCATTTTCCGCCCGATACTGTTTTCGGCACGGAAATTTTTCCGGTGGAGGTCTCGGTCAGGAAAACCTTATCGGAAAGTAAAGTGCCTGTAACGTCTCCTGTATCGGTATTGACGAATATCCCGGCGGCATCGCTGTGGTCGAAGGTTATGTCGCCCGTATCGCTTTTAATTGTAAAGCTTCCTGCCCCGATTACACGCTTTAATGTTATTGACCCGGTATCGCTTTCCGCGTAAAGATCAATACAGGAGGAGTCCGTAAGCTCCACCCTTCCCGTGTCCGTTTCAATCGCGATATTTGCGCCGACATCCGCTGTGTATATCTGGATTCTACCCGTGTCCGTTGTCAGCTTCAGCTGCTCTGTCGCGATCTCTTCCAATCGTATATCACCTGTGCTCAATTCGATCTCAACGCTGTGCGAGGCGGACGCGGAACAATCCACATCGCAGGTATCGCCGTCAATTTTAAGCGTATCAAAGGAAAAATCCTTTGGAATCGTAATATCGCCCGTATCCGTCTCAATGAGCAGGGAATCGTACTCATTGCGCGGCAGATATACGGTCATCTTCGGTTGGCTGAAGGAAAAGGAAATATGGTCATACCATTTGCGGGTGTCTACCGTATCTATCACCAGCGTGCCGTTCTGCACGGAAGCGGAATGTCTCACCTTTTCATCCTCAAAGCAGACGATTTTGCATTGTCCGTCGTCGGCGGGGGTGAACTCGATCCTGGTCGTTTCGACGTTGATGGATATGTTTTGAAAATCACCGTCTGCCTCATATGTGTTTGTCGTATATGTAACACTACTGAGCTTATTTAGATCCCCACCGTTTGCAAGCATCGCGCCCGCAAAAAGAATTACGCCAAGCGCGACTAAAGCCGCCGCGGCTGTCAGCCAGATTTTTACTTCTTTACTCATCATGCCGCCTCCCTTCCGACGAACATGGATTTGAACCGCAAAGCCGCCCATTTTGTCAGCCGTAAGATCCCTTTTGTCACAGCCTTGCACCCGAAAAAGAGAAAAATTGAAAGGCCCGCGCAGCAAAAGCAGACAGAAAGCATCGCGATCCCCCTGAGCCCGCCGCCCCGAACGGCAAGGGCCGCGGCCGAGACCGCTCCGCCAAGGGCGGCCGCCCAAAATGACGCTTCTACTGCCCACAGCGAGACGACCGCCGACCACCCGACGATATAAGCCGCGAGAATTACGGCAAAGGCGGCGATCAAAAGAGGAAGCCACACCGGAAACCCTAACACAAGCAGCACGATCTCCCACGCCCTCATGGATCTGCCCGGCTTGTTTTTCTCTTTGACCAGCCTTGTGAGCGGCATATCCGTCAAAATTTGCGAAACAACCTCGTCCACTGTTCCGATCGATCTCACTGCCTCCGTCTCCGAGACCCCTTCCTCCATGCGGTCATCGATCATTTCACTGTAAAAAATAATTCGTTCTTCTATATCATCCTGCGGTATGCCTGATAAGCC
This sequence comes from uncultured Oscillospiraceae bacterium, assembly GCA_947630755.1. GTDB lineage: Bacteria > Bacillota > Clostridia > Oscillospirales > Oscillospiraceae > RUG626. Next base: position 1,782 of record CANRIU010000068.1, read on the forward strand.
ACGGCGAAGCCGGGCGAGAAACTCCTGCTTATTCATTTCCATCATCCCCCTTGGTCACGAATCGGTATATGGACAGTATTTCTTTCCATTCGTCCTTGAAGTCTTCGATGCGCTTTAGCCCCGCGCCGGTAATATGATAATACTTTCTGAGGCGGCCGCCGTGTTCTGCGGTGCGAACGGTCAGTAAATTCGCTGTTTCCAGGCGTTTTAGAATGGTATATAAGGTCGATTCGGAGAGCTCAAGATACGGCTTCATATCTTTCATGATTTGATAACCGTATGAATCCTTGCTTTTGATTGCCGCTAAAACACACACATCCAGAAGACCGCGTTTCATCTGAATATCCATGGTATGCCTCCTGTCGCGCTATATATCATATCACGAAGTATTTGCTTTGTCAATATCCGGGGACAGGCATGTAGCAGAAGAAAGGTGTTCATATATGAATTTCTTAAATAAAATAAATAGCTTCTATTCTAAATACCTGTTCTTGATCGTGCCAACAGGGACAGTAATTATTTCGGTTTTAGAGTTGTGTTTCGGCAATAACCCACAATACCGCAATTTCGCCTACATTTTCATTGCTGTCTTGTCACTATTGTTTCTTTATCGTTATATTGCATCAAATAAAGAAAATACAGGATTCTGTCTGGTTCAGCTGACGTATCTATTCATTGTGCTGGCTTTGTCGGTTGGAACACTGTTACATGTCAGTAATACTGTTTGGATGGTTCTGTCTGCTATCTTAGTATTTCTTTTTCTTTCTGTCCTTGTTTTTTGCTTGCAAGTAAAAGGAAATGAAATTGCATATGTCTCATCTTCCCCCTCCATCGACGCGGCAATAGAGAATTGGGTCTTGACATCCCTGCCGCGCTGTGATACTCTACGGTCAGAGGGATTCTCTTGTATGTTGCGGATGGCATTTACGCCTGAGGCGGTAGTGACGGAGGATCCCTCTATTATTTTAAACGAACGTCAGCGCCGCAGCAAAAACGGCGCTGTCGCCGGAGCTGTCTCGCAGCTCCAAATCGACAACGCCGTGTTGGGTCAAATATGCTCTTAAAGAAGAAGTTACAGGCTCTCCAGAAACTCGTAAACTTCCTTGTCCGTCCGTCCTCTTTTCCGCATCTGTTCCCAGATATCCCGTTCTGTCGGATATTCCTTCTCCAAAAGCTCCGCGTAATCTACCTGCCGCTCCTCTTCCTGCGTCTGCTGTCTCTGGTCCGGCATTTCCGGCGCCCCCTTTCATGTCCCCATTATACGCCCGCCCTTCGATGTTGTAAAGATTTCCACCGATGCGGCGGCGGAAATTTGCATCTTTACATCCGCCTCATATAGTACAAGATAATTCCCTTGCCAGCGGATGGGGCATGGAGTATAATTATGTCAAAAAGACTGGAGGCGCGATATGGGAAAATATCCAATCAGCCGGGAGCTTCGCCCCTTTGACAGCTTTCGCCCGCCTGTCTCCCGGCCATTTCTCGCTTTGGCCCGGGCCTTTATGGGTGAGCCGGGATTTTTGCGCCGGGACAGCACACTCAGCGTCACGAGGGTCCACGTCCTGCGCGGCGGCGGGGACGCGGAGCTTCTTCTCATAAGGCCCTCGGAACTTCCCTCCCCCGCGCCCTGCATCTTTTATGTACACGGCGGTGGGTTCGTATTTAAGGCGGCGCGGTACCACTACCTTCTCGCGGCGCGGTACGCCAGGGAGTGCGGCTGCGTCACCGCGTTCGTGCAGTACAGGCTCGCTCCGGCGCACCCCTTCCCGGAGCCGCTGGAGGACTGCTTTGGCGCGTATATGCACCTCCTTGAAAACGCGGCGGAGCTGGGGATCGACGCCGGGCGCATCGGCGTCGCCGGGGACAGCGCCGGGGCGGCCCTCGCCGTGGGTACGGCAATGAGGCTGCGGGACAGTGGGATAAGGCCCGGTCCAAGGTTTCAGATGCTGCCCTACCCATTCCTTGACGCCGGGAATGACAGCGATTCGGCGAGAAAATATACCGACACGCCGATGTGGAACTCGCGTCTCTCCGCGAAGGTGACGAGGTACACCCGCCCGGACAGGTCAAGTCCCCTCTACAAATACTACTCCCCTCTTGCGGCGGAGGATTTGAGCGCCCTGCCCCCGGCGTACATGGAGGCGGCGGAGTTTGACTGCCTCCACGACGACGCGGCAGCCTACGCCGAAAGGCTCCTCCGTGCCGGGGTCCCGGCGGAGCTCCACGAGATAAAGGGGACAATGCACGGGTTCGACATAGTGCAAAGCTCCTCCGCGGCACAAAGGTGCGCGGAGGAGCGGATAAGGTTCATGAAGAAATACATAAGGTGATATGGATGGAGTACACACTTATAAGGAGCAGCCGAAAGACCTTCGGCATATCCGTCACCGAGGACGGTGTCGTTGTCCGTGCGCCAGCCTGGGCGAGGCCACGGGACGTGGACAGTTTTTTAATGAGTAAATACGACTGGATAATCCGCGCCCGGGAGCATATTGAGGAGCGAAAGCGGACTGTGGAAGGGATAACGCCCATGACCCCAGAGGAGCTCGCGGAACTTATTGCCCGGGCAAAGCCCGTGTTCTCCCGGCGCGCGGCCCATTTTGCGCCAATAGTCGGGGTCGATTACAGGAGCGTCACCGTCCGCGCCCAGAGGACGCGGTGGGGCAGCTGCTCGGCAAAGGGGGCGCTCAGCTTCAACTGTCTTCTGATGCTGGCGCCGCCGGAGGTGCTGGACAGCGTAGTGCTCCACGAGCTGTGTCACAGAAAGGCGCTCGACCACTCAGAGAAGTTTTACCGGGAGTTTACCCGGGTCTGCCCGGACTACAAAGCGCACAGGCAGTGGCTAAAGGAGAACGGTCTTGATCTCATCGCAAGGCTTCCGAGGAATGGCTGAAGGGCCAGCCCTCAGGAGCGCTGGGCGAGGAGCTCGGATATGTCAGTGAAGGTGTAGACCTGGTCGCAGAAGCGGCATTTGACCTCGATTTTCCCGTCCTCAAGAAGCATACGCCGGAGCTCATCCTCCGTGACGCCGGAGATGGCTGTCAGAACACGTTCCCGGGTGCAGCCGCACCTGTAGCTCACGTCGTCCGTCTCAAGTATCGACGGCTCGAAGCCGTCAAGGACGCGAAGGGCCATATCCTCCACGCTGCCGCCCATAAGCTGCGCTGTGGCGCTTCCGGCGCGGGCGACATTTTCCTCCAGACGCGCCGCAGTGTCCTCTGACGCGCCGGGAAGGAGCTGAGCTATATAACCGCCCGCCCGAAGGACGGACTGGTCCTGGGCGACCAGAACGCCCAGAGCGCAGGCCGTGGGGACCTGCTCGCTGTCCACAAAGTACCTGGCCAGGTCCTCGGCTATCTCCCCGGAGACGAGCTCCACGGAGCCTGTGACGGGCTCGCCGAAGCCAAGGTCCCTTATGACGGAGAGCATACCGTCGGTACCCACCGCGGCGCCCACGGAGAGCTTCCCGTCCGGGCGAAGGGGCAGGTCCACCTCGGGATTTTGGGCGTAGCCGCGGACATTGCCCCTGTCGTCGGAGACGACGAGGATAGTGCCCACAGGGCCGCCGCCGTTTATCCTGAGGGTCAGGCTGTCACCGTCGCTTTTCAGGGCGTTCCCCATCATTGACGCGGCGCACATCGTCCGCCCCAGCGCGGCGGTGACCACCGGAAGAGTGTGGTGTATGTTCCTCGCCCGTTCCACCGCGTCGGTCAAATCCACAGCAGTTATCTTAACAAATCCGTCCCTGGACAGGGCCCTTACAAGCTTACCCATTTTTTCCTCCCTCTCACGAAAATCGCGGCTCGTTATGAGCCGCGAAGCCGTGTATGTATTGATTTTTCCGCATCGGTCATGCGGCCATACAAAATATATTATCTATTTTATCAAAGCCGTCTCGCGGCTATAAATATGCGCTGCTCATTCTCCGCCGGAGGGTCCTCGCGCAGCTCGCCAAATACACGGATCTCTCCGAAGCCGTGGGCGCGAAGCTCGCTTACTAATCTTTCCTGTGAGTGGATGTACTCCAAATGCTCCTCACAGGAGCGCTCATATGTGCCGTCCTCAAGGAGCGCGAAAATGTCCATCCAGTAGCGGAGCGCGCAGAGCTGCTCATCGAGCTCCGCCCGCCAGACGCAGTAGACGTCCCCGGTCTCATCAAGGAACACCTGCCCGTCAAGGCCCGTGAGCTTTTCCTGGGTGTTCACATCAAATATAAAGACTCCTCCCGGCTCGACAAAAAGCCGGAGCCTCTCAAAAACTGCCCCAAGCTTATCCGGAGGCAGGTAGTTGATCCCGTCCAGCGAGCATACGGCGGCGTCCACCGTGCCGTACAGGTCCAACCCTTCCATCGTCTGGTTGAGAAACACCGGGAGAGCCTTAAGCTCCTCCCCGCCTGCCTTCTCCATGGCGATGGCGAGCATATCTACCGAGGCGTCCGCCCCGATCATCTCCATGCCCCGCCGGGCAAGCTCCAGTGTGAGCGTGCCCGTGCCGCAGGCCAGGTCAAGCACGAGGTGGGGGGATATGCCGTAGATTTTGAATACCGCCTCGTAGAAGTCGGCAAAACGCCCGTAGGGCACATCCCCGGTCAGCTCGTCATAGTATGGCGCCAGGCTCAGATAGGAGCTCAAGCGCCCTCCTCCTCCATGCGGCGGAACACCACATCGTAGCCGTCGTTGCCGTAGCGCAGCGAGCGGTTGACGCGGCTTATCGTCGCGCTGGAGGCCCCGGTCTTCTCGAGGATCTCATTGTAAATGAGGCCCTTGTGGAGAAGCTCCGCCACCAGGAAGCGCTGCTCCATCGCCCGAAGCTCCGAGATACTGCACAGATCGTCGAAGAATTTCATGCACTCTTCAACGGTCTCCAGCTTCATGATGGCCTTGTAGAGGTCGTCATTTCTGGGCTGATTTGTGTTTTTATTCATTTTTTACCCTCTCCTTAGTAATTGTGCCGTTAATTCCTTTCCTCTTCCTATTGTTATTCCTTTGCGGAGTTACTCCCTTCATTGTCTGCTGCCTTGAGCTTCGCCAGCTCCTCCTCCTCAAGTACCCGGTAGGCGACTTTGCCGACCAGGGTCTTCGGGAGCTCATCCCGGAATTCTATCTCCCGGGGCATGGCGTATTTGGCTATGTTCTTGCGGCAGTGGGCCAGTATCGTCTCCCGTGTCTCCTCATTTTTGGGGACGCCGGGCTTGAGCATTATAAACGCCTTCACGCGCTGCATCCTGTAATCGTCCTTGACTCCGATTACGCAGCTCATCTGGACGAGCTCGCAGGCGTCAATGATGTTCTCAAGCTGAGCGGGATAGACATTGTAGCCCGCGGTGATTATCATTCTCTTGGAGCGGCCCTTGAAGTAGACAAAGCCCTCCTCGTCCATGGTGCCCAGATCCCCGGTATACACCCATGTGAGCCCGTCGGCGTGGGTGCGAAGGGTATTTGCCGTCTCCTCCGGGTGGCCGATGTACTCCCGCATGGCGGTGGGGCCGGAGAGAAGTATCTCCCCCTCCTCGCCGTAGGGGACCTCCTCATCTGTGCCGGGCTTGACTATCTTGATGTAGGTGTCCGGGAACGGAAGGCCGATGGAGCCCTCCTTATAGATGTGGGGAGGCGTCAGGCAGCAGGCGGTGACGGTCTCCGTTGTGCCGTAGCCCTCCCGGACCTGGATGGCGCATCTGTGGTCGTAGAGGAACTTGTCCATCTTCTTTTTAAGCTCGATGGACAACGAGTCGCCGCCGGAGAAAACGCCCTTCAGGCTGGAGAGATCCGCCTTCTCCATGCTGGGGAGCCTCAAAAGCGCCTCAAAGAGCGTGGGGACGCCGGCGATGAAGTTGCACTTCTCCTTAACTATGAGCTTGCCGTAGCTCTTCGGGGTGAAGCGCGGCACCAGAAGGCACCGACCGCCGGAGGCAAGCATCGTGTGGATGCACACGCCGAGGCCGAAGCCGTGGAACACGGGCATTGCCGCCAGCATCTTGTCCCCGGGCCGGAACATGGGGTTCACGGCTATGACCTGGGCGGCAAGGGCGTTGAAGTTGAGGTTCGTGAGAAGGATGCCCTTTGTGGTGCCGGTGGTTCCGCCGGAGTAGAGTATCACGGCGGGGTCGTCGGCGCCGCGCTTCACGGCGTAATTCCAGAAGCAGGCATTGCCGAGACGCATAAAGTCGCTCCACATTATGACCGGGGCGTCGGAGGGTATCTTCTCTATCTTGCGGCCCTCGGTGAGCATGTATCCGGTCTTGAGGGGCTGGGCAAGCTCATCCCTTATGCGGGCGATTATAACGTTGACGATGCTGGTGTTGTGCCGGATCGCCTCGATCTTGTGGTAAAACTGGTCGAGGGTTATGACTGTGACGGATTTTGACTCATTGAGATAAAACTGTATCTCGTTCTCACTGGACAGGGGGTGTATCATGTTGGCGATGGCGCCGATGCGGTTCACCGC
>CANRIU010000069.1 GCA_947630755.1 uncultured Oscillospiraceae bacterium
GCCCCTTCAGGGGCTTCGTCCGTATTATGCCCTTTTAGGGCTATTCAAGCCTCCGGCTTAGCCGGAGGTTTTGACTGATTATGCTTCTACTGCCCGCCGTCTGGCGGTTCATCCTGCGTGCCCGGCGTATCCGGCGTATCCGGCACATCCGGCACGTCCGGAGTGTCCGGAGTGTCCGGAGTGTCCGGAGTATCCGGCTCATCCGGATTGTCTGGAGTATCCGGGTCGTCCGGGTCCGTGGGCAGATACGGGTCGTCCCACCAGGGGTCGTCGGGCTCATCGGGCTCATCGGGGTCCGTCACGATGGGGGAGTAGGTGAACTCCGCCACGTTGTCCTCCGGCTCCTCGGTGACGGTCAGGGTCTGTGTCGCGGAGCTTGTGAGGACGTAGCCGTCAAGGAGCTTTGCGTTTACCGTGACCTCCTTGCCCACGATGCCGCTGCCCGCGGTCTCCTCGTAGAGCACCGTGACCCCGCCGTACCTGTCCACCGCGATGCCCCTGGCGTAGTAGTCCTTCGACTGCACCCCCGCCACAGGCGTCTGGTATGTGTTGGAGGGCACTGTGAAGTCCTTATATGGCAGGTCCTCGTGCACCAGCGTCATGACCTTGTTCCACAGCTGCGCCGCCGGGTTGCCGCTGACGGTGATGGACGCGGGCTCCTCAAAGCCGGTCCACACCGCGGCGCAGTAGTAGGGGGTGAAGCCCACGAACCAGCGGTCCATCTTGTCGCCGGATGTGCCCGTCTTTCCGGCGGTGGGCATGGTCTTGAGGTTCGCCTCGCTGCCGGTGCCGCTGACGGCGGCGTCGTTTAGAATATCCGTCATCCAGTACGCCGTGACGGGGCTTATCACCGCGTCCCCGGCGGGGTTGTTCTCATAGATGAGGTTCCAGTCGGAGTCGTAGATCTGCGTGAACGTCCTTGAGGGGTAGTACATCCCGCCGTTGGGGAATATGGAGAAGGCGTTTGCCATCTCCCTCACCGTTATGCCCCAGGTCAGCTGCCCCAGACACAGCGGCGCGTAGTCCTGGTCGCTGGGCTCCAAGTTCATGTGGAGCTTGTTCGTCAAAAAGTCATAGGACACCGCCGGGGTCAGCTCGTCCAGCACCTGGGCGGAGACCACGTTGTAGGAGCCCACTATCGCCTGGCGGATGGACACTATCCCGTGGTAGTGGTTGCCGTCGTTGTGCGGCAGCCAGTCGGGCTTGTTTTTCAGCACCACATCCAGGGAGTCCTCAAATTTCGTGTCCGGGGTTATCAGCCCGTAGTCCATCGCCGGACCGTAGACCGCGATGGGCTTGAAGGAGGACCCGGGGGCGCGCCTCGCGGTGGTCGCCAGGTTGTAAAGGAGGTTCGCCCGCTTCTCCCCGGCGCGGCCCGCCAGAGCCACCACATTCCCGGTATAGGGATCGGTTATCACAATGGCCGACTGGAACTGCTGGCTGGAGCCCCGGGCGTTGAGACTGTCGATAACGTCGCGGCTTGAGTATATCTCATCCACGCACGCCTGAATGTCCGGGTCCATGGTGGAGTATATCTTGAAGCCGCCCGTGGCCAGAAGGCTCTTCGCCGCCTTGACGGTGAGGCCCCGCTCCTGGGCCAAAAACTCCGCCGCGTCCTGCCGCACCACCTCGTCGAACCAGGAGTACACCGCCCCGGAGTCGCCGCCGGTGGAGGCGTATACGAAGTGCAGCTTCTCGTTTTTCGCCTCCAGGTACTCCTCGCGGGTTATATAGCCCTGGTCGTACATCTCGTAGAGGATGGTCTCCTGACGCTGCTTGTTGTAGTCCTCGTGGTAGTATGGGTTATACTTGCTGGGGTTGTTTGTTATGCCGATTATGGAGCATATCTCCGCTAAAGACAGGTCCTCGACCTCCTTATCGAAGTAGTACCTCGCCGCGTCGCCTATGCCCTTGGAGTTTCCGTGCCCAAAGTTGACCCAGTTTAAGTACCACTCGATAATCTGCCACTTGTCGTACTCCCTCTCCAGCTGGAGGGCGGCGAATATCTCCGTCAGCTTTCGCCGGACGGTGCCCTCGTTCTCGCCGGTGACGTTCTTGCGGAGCTGCTGGGTGATGGTGGAGCCGCCGAAGGTGTTCTCCATGCCGGCGAACATGTGGACAAAGGCGCTGGCGGTCCTGGCCCAGTCCACTCCGTGGTGCTTGTAAAAGCGCTTGTCCTCAATGGCGACCAGCGCCTGCTCCATCTGCTTTGGTATCTTGTCGTAGGGCACCCAGTACATATACCCTTCCTCGCTCTGGATGGAGGCGGACTCCTTCCAGGACTGAGTGGTCTTGTCGAAGTAGTATATGATGCTCGTCTCGTTGAGCTGGTACTCCTCCATGGTGACACCCAGATCCGCCGAGGCCAGGTTCGTCTTGATATAGATAACAAAGATGCAGGCAAATATGACGCCGGTGGTTATGAGTATCAGCAGCGCCACGCCGAAGATACGCAGCACAGCCAGAAGCACCCCGGATATGGTGTGCAGCACCGTCCTCACGGCCTTTTTCATGGTTATTTTCGTCTTGTATGTCAAGGTAACACCTCACAAATCAGAAAACGCTCTCCGCGTGCAAAAAGTCTCAATTCACGATTATACCATTGTATCACAGTTTGACGGGGATTTGTAGCTATTATATGAATATTTTTTAAAGAAACCCGCAAGACCCCCTTCCAGCGCCGGAAAAGTATACCCCTGCGCGGGAGGGGGAATAATATAAGACGAAAAACCCAAAAAGGAGTGAGAGCATTGAAAAAACGCCTTGCCATACTCGCCCTCTCCCTGCTTACGGCCCTCGCCGCCGGGGGAGCCGCCCTTGCCGCCGCGTCGCCGGAGGAGCTCCCGCCGGAGCCCGAGCCGGAAGCCCCGAGCCCTGCCGCCCGGGAGAGCCGCGGTTATATCCTGATGGAGCGGGACGGTACGCTGGGAGTGTACATGGACGGTGAGCTTCTCCGGTCCGTGGAGGCGGACCTTTCCCCCCTTGGGGAGGCGGACAGGCAGCTTCTCCGCCAGGGGATAGAGCGGGACAGCATAGAGGAGATCCTGGCTCTCATGGAGGATTTCGAATCGTGACCGGATGAATGAATATTTCTCTTGATTTTCCCGCCGCTATGGCTTATAATAGGTCACAAAGAGAGGTGACCTTATGAGCGGGGAATTTGGCGGCGACATCATCACCATCAGCGACGAGGACGGCAACTCCTATGAGCTTGAGCACCTCGACACCATTGAGATGGACGGCGCGTATTACCTTGCCTTCCTTCCCGTGAGCGACGGCAAGGGGGATGAGGACCTGGGAATGGTCATCCTCAAGAGCGAAAAGGGCGAGGACGGGGACGATTACCTTGTCATCCCCGATGATGAGGAGCTGGACCGGGCCTACGACAGGTTCATGGAGGAGCTTTTCGCCGACGACGAGGAGGAGTGAGCCGGAGGTCCCGGCGCTCCGATGTCAAACGAAATCATATTAAAACATAATATAAGCTCACCCGTGGGGTGAGGGGCGGGTCTGTTTAAACCCACATCTTTAATATGGGATGCCAACCTCTGATTTCTGTTTGCAGGCCTCCCGGCCGCCGTCTGCGGCTGGAAGTTGGAAGCAGTAATGACATCAGGGAGCAACCCACCTGCATATAATGTGCAGGTTATAAATGGACTCGCCCCCCACCCCACGGGTAATTTTATGCAAAAATCCGCCTTTCCCGTAAGCTGCGCCTGGAAATGAAATACATTTGGCAGCGCCTCCTCCTTTGATGCGCCAAAGGTAAATGCCTCGGAATGATGACATATCATATAAAAATATGGAAAAGGGTGGGAAACAGATGAAAAAATACTGGAAAAGCCTGCTCCTTGCCGTGAAGATCGGCCTTGGCGGGAGCGCCGCCATCTTTATCGCCCAGGAGCTGGGGCTCAACTACGCCGCCTCCGCCGGGACGGTGGCGCTGCTCACGCTCATGACCTCAAAGCTCGAGACCTTCCGCCTGTCGCTGAGCCGCTTTCTGACCTTCGCCCTGACGCTGGCGCTGGCGCTGCTCGTGGTTTCCCACATCGAAAACACCTGGCTTGCCTACGGGCTTATCCTCATGTCCGTGGTGTTCATTGCCGAGTGCCTCGGCCTTCGCGCTACGATCTCCGTAAACTCCGTGGTCGCGGCCCACCTTGTCACGAGCCGCGATTTAAGCGGCCTGTCCATACTGAACGAGCTCCTGCTTGTGCTCATCGGCGTGACCATCGCCGTGGTCCTCAACCTCTTCCACGCAAACTACTCCCACCGCCGCCAGATAATAGCCAGTATGCGCCGGGTGGAGGAGCAGCTGAGCTCCATTTTGCTGGAGGTCGCGGCCTACCTCCGGGACAGTGCCGCGGCGGGGGACGTCTGGCGGGAGATAGGCGGCCTGGAGGGGGAGCTTCAGGAGTACATAAACAGCGCCTGGGAGTATCAGGACAACACCTTCCACTCGCACCCGGAGTACTATATCTCCTACTTTGAAATGCGCCTTGAGCAGTTTAAGATACTCCACCGCCTCCATCAGGAGATAAAGCGCATCCGCACCATGCCCCGGCAGGCGTCTGTGGTTGCGGATTACCTTGAGTACCTGTCAAAATTCGTGGTGGAGGTCAACAGCCCAGAGAAGCAGGTAAACCACCTGGAGGAGCTTTTTGAGGATATGCGCCGCCAGGACCTTCCACGGACGAGGGAGGAATTTGAAAACCGCGCCATCCTCTACCACGTCCTCATGGACATCCAGGACTTCCTCAAGTGCAAGTCCGACTTCGTCTCCGGCCTCACCGAGGCCCAGAGGAAACGCTACTGGAGCCAAACCCCCGCGTCGTGAGCCGGAAAACCCCCGGCTTCCCCTGACAGACAAAAGCCCCCCGGTCCTCCGGGGGGCTTTAAGCCGTCGACAAAGGCTTTGCCTTTGCCGACGGAAGGAATTTGCCGGTCCCCTGCGCGCACGGCCCGAAGGGCCGCACACTGTGGGACCTGAAAGGGGCAAAATCCGACGCACATGTCGCCGGATTTTGCATTGAATTTTTTTCGCGCTGTGACCGAAGGAAATCCCCTTGCGAGACGGGCGCTAATTTTAAGCGAAGCTTTTTCAACACTCTGAAAAGCCCCCCGGTCCTCCGGGGGGCCTTTTGCGTTTTCAGGTATCAATCCATCGAAAGCCCGTGGCAGTAATTCCACAGCCTGACCATGGTCATTATGCTCTGCTGTCTGAGGTATGGCCCGCTGGCGCTGAAGGTGTCGTTACTCGTGCCCGTCATTATCTTCGCCCCGTAGACCTGTCCGACGAAGTTCCTCGCCCAGGAGGCTATGGTGTCCGTGAAGGGGTAGGCGGAGTCGGGCAGGGGCTTTCCCATCATCTCCGAAAGCTTCGCCAGTATCTTCGCCGCCTGCTGCCGGGTGAGGGTGCCGTCGGGGTCGAAGGTCCCCCTGCTCTTATCCCCCTCCACTACGCCCAGAGTCGCCATTTTCAGCACGTCCGGGTCCTTTGTGTCGGAGAAGCTTATGCTTTTGTCGATAACTATCTCCATGCCCATGTTCTTCTCGTAGAGCGCCACGGCGAGCTTGCAGAAGTCCGCCCTTGTTATGGCCTCCTTATATCTGGACAGCAGCTCCTCGGGCACGATCCCCAGCTTCTTTGCCTGCTCTATATCAGCCTTTGCGTACTGACTGGGAACGTCCTCGGCGGGGGGCGCCTCGGGCACCACCTTCGCGCCGACCTTGCCGTTGTCTATGCCGTAGAGCTTCGTCTGCCCGTTGGAGAAGCGCACCTCGATATTGTGCTTTCCCGCGACAAGCCCCTGCCGCTCCACCGTCAGGGCGTAGGGGTAATCGGATGCGGTGTATACGAGCTTGTCGTCCACATACCACTGCGCCGTCAGCTTCGTGGGGGAGTATGTGTAGGCGTAGAACGTCAGGCTCCCGTCCCTGGACGTGCCCAGGTCCGGGCTGTCGGAGAGCTTCGTGAGGAACTCCCCGCTGTTTTTCCAGCTCTCCTTGTAAACGCCCAGCGCGCTGACCGCCGACCGGAGCGCCCCCGTCACCACGGAGTTATTGTAGAACGTAAATCCCACAGGCTCCCAGTCGTGGGTGTAGTCGGAGTTGACTATCGCCTTTATCTCCGGGTACACCATGGGCAGGAAGGAGAACGCTTTCCCCAGCCTCTCCGCCGCCCAGGAGGAAATATCCTCGCCGTTGGCTATGTTTGACGGCCCGCCCTCGGTGATCATCAGCGGCTTTTTGTGCAGCCGCGACAGGTTGACGCCCATCTGCACGTTGAGCATCGGGTCGGCGTACACGTCGCCCACGCCGTAAAACTCATCCCGCGCGGTGTCGCCGTTCAGGGACACCTTGTTGTAGTACAGCGACACGCCCACCCAGTCGACGTACTCGTCACCGGGGTAGTAGTCGTCCATGTCCTTCCTGTACGCCCCGGAGTAATTCGGCGAGAACACCAGCGCCACGCTGGGCCCCGTCTTCCTCGCGATGGCGGCGATGTGCCTGTACGCCGCGATGTAGTCCGCGGGCAGCGCCTCCATGGTCCAGACGTTCATCTCTCCGCCGATGCGCACGAACGTGGGGCAGGACAGCCCCTCCAGGTATGTGAACATCTCGTTTATGCGCTTGTCGTACTCGCCGTTTATGACCTTCAGGCAGTCGGCGCCCTCGCCGTTGAAGTTTAAATACACCAGAAATCCGTGCTCGCCGTCGCTGAGGGCCCCGCCGTACATGTAGCTCCAGTACTCAAGGGAGTACTCGTCGTCCAGGGAGTAGTAGTACGACACCATCGACTCCGCGGCGTTCTGGGTGGCATTGGTCATGCCCCAGGTCCCGTCCGGCAGCGTTCCCCCGGCGGTGGTCCGCCCGTAGAGCACGCCCCCGTTGGGCTCGTTCTTGGCGTTGTAGAACGGGTAGCTCGTTCCGGGTGTGGAGGTCCTGACGTAGATCTCCGTGTTTGGGGAATTATCCTTGTATACCGTTCTTCCGGTGGTGGTGCTGTCGTCCGCCAGCGCCGGAATGGCCAGTGACATTGCCAGCGCCGCGCACAGCGCCAGTGACAGGATGCGTCTTATGGTCTTTCTCATGGCAACTCCTCCTGAGAGTAGTTAGATTTATATAATAATATACCATTTTTCGCCTTCTGTCAATGAATAATATGTGCCATTTCACAAACGAGCTCCCAAAGCCGAAAAAGGCCCCGGACCGAAAATCGGTCCGGGGCCTTCAGTCCTTCGGCAAAGGCTAAACGGCCTTTGCCGGGAAAATATTACTCGTTGACAGCGGTGACGACGCCGGAGCCGACGGTACGGCCGCCCTCGCGGATAGCGAAGCGCAGGCCGGGCTCAATGGCGATGGGGGTGATAAGCTCAACATCCATCTCCACGTTGTCGCCGGGCATGCACATCTCAACACCCTCGGGAAGGGTGATGACGCCGGTGACGTCGGTGGTACGGAAGTAGAACTGGGGTCTGTAGTTGGTGAAGAACGGGGTGTGACGGCCGCCCTCTTCCTTGCTCAGGACGTAGACCTGACCATGGAACTTGGTGTGGGGGTGAATGGAGCCGGGCTTGGCAAGGACCTGGCCGCGCTCGACCTCGTTCTTGGCAATGCCGCGAAGAAGGGTGCCGATGTTGTCGCCGGCCTCGGCGTAGTCGAGGAGCTTGCGGAACATCTCGATACCGGTAACGGTGGTCTCACGGGGCTCATCCATAAGGCCGACGATCTGGACCTTCTCATTCATCTTGACCTGGCCGCGCTCAACTCTACCGGTGGCGACGGTGCCGCGTCCGGTGATGGTGAACACGTCCTCAACAGGCATAAGGAAGGGCTTGTCAGCGGCGCGGTCGGGGGTCTTGATATACTCGTCGACAGCGTTCATAAGCTCCCAGATGCACTCATACTCGGGGGCGTGAGGATCGGTGGAGGTGGACTCCAGAGCCTTGAGGGCGGAACCCTTGATGATGGGGGTGTCGTCGCCGGGGAAGTCGTACTTGTCGAGACGCTCGCGGACCTCCATCTCGACCAGCT
>CANRIU010000070.1 GCA_947630755.1 uncultured Oscillospiraceae bacterium
CGAACTCCTCCTCAAGGGCATGTACGAGCTCGGAGAGCTCGAGAACGGTAAGAGCCTTGACCTCTTCGATCAGGGCATTGATCTTCTCACTGGCCATTTTAAATATCCTCCTGTAAGTTTATTTTAGATTTGAAATTGTGTAAGCCTTCGGCTTACTCCGCGGGAGCGGCCTCGGCCTCCTCGGCGGGAGCGCCCTGCTTCTCGGCGATAGCCTTCAGCACGCAGGCCAGGCTCGATATGGGAGCCAGCATGGTGCCGAGGACCTGCGCACGCAGAATGGGCAGCGGCGGGATCTTGGCAAGAGCGCGGATCTCATCGACGGAAATGACCTTTCCGTCCATGAAGCCGCCCTTGATCTCAAAGCAGTTCTGGAGCTTCTCCGCGTACTCGGCGGCGACCCTTGCGGGGGCCAGCGGGTCTTCATGGGAGAGGGCCAGAGAGGTGGTGCCGTGGAGCAGCGAGTCGAGCTCGCCGTATCCGGCGTCGTCAATGGCGAAACGGACGAGAGTGTTCTTTACGACGGAATACTCCACGTTCTCCTCACGCATCTTGCGGCGCAGAGCGGTATCGTCTGCGACGGTGATGCCGGAGTAATCGATAAGGACACCGGCGGCCGCACCCTTGAGCTTCTCCTTGAGCTCGGCAACAACAGCCTGCTTCTCACTCAGGACCTTTGCATTGGGCATAGTAGTTTTCACCTCCGTGATTTTGATGGCGTCCATAGAAAATGCCCCGGCGCGCAAAGCGTCAGGGCATGGTAGAGCAAATCAATTTGCCGCCCTCGGCAGGATTTATGTGAAAACACACCTGCTGTCTTTGGAACGCTCGGATATAATATCACAGGAAACCGCCCCTGTCAATAGATTTCCGAGACGTTTTTTATATTTTTCCACGAAAAAAATCACTTTCCGATGGCTGATTTGTTTTTGAGGTAGAGCCTGTCGGCTATCATGGCGATAAATTCGGAGTTTGTGGGCTTTCCCTTTATCCCGGACACGGTGTAGCCGAAAAACCTCTGGAGCGTCTCCACGTCGCCCCGGTCCCAGGCCACCTCTATGGCGTGGCGTATGGCCCGCTCCACCCGGGAGGGCGTGGTGCCGAACTTCTTCGCCACCTCCGGGTAGAGGACCTTCGTCACCGCGTTTATCACGTCCATGTCCTCCACCGTCCGGATTATGGCCTCCCGGAGGTACTGGTAGCCCTTGATGTGGGCGGGGATGCCTATCTCATGGATTATCTCCGTCACCACCGTCTCAAGGTCCGGCTCCGACCGGGCGCCAAGGTCCCTTGTAATGCCGCCGCCCCCCGAGGAGCTCACGAGCCTCACCCGGTCAGCCAGCTGCCCCACATCGCAGGGCTTCTGCATAAAGTACGCCGCCCCCGCCGCAGCCGCCGCGGAGAGCATCTTCTCCCCGGTAAAGCCTGACAGGACTATCACCGCCGGCCTCTCCCCCTCCGGCAGGCGCGAGAGCCTCTCCATCAGCCCCAACCCGTCAAGCCCGGGCAAAACAAGCTCCGTCACCAGAACATCCGGGCACAGCCGCTCGCACAGCTGCGCCGCCTCGCCGCCGTCGGCGGCCTGCCCAACTACCTCCATGTCACCCTCGCCGGACAGCGCCTCCGCCAGCGCCGTCCTGAAATCCGCGTTCGCATCCGCCGCAACTATTCTTATCCTTTCATCCATTTGTGTACCCTCCGTTTTCGCATTTCCCCCCAACCCGTGTCAACAGTAATAATCTACCATATCAAGACAAACTTTGCAAGACAATTTTGCCATATTTTTCAATATTTTTGCTGATTTACATAACTTTTTGTTCTATTTTATTCGACAAAAAGGCGTAAATTCCGCCCTGCCTCAAGCTTCTTCGAGCATAGGCGTCCAAATCCGCCGGATTTCCCGTCGCGGATTTTTCCCGCCGATGCGCAGCCGTCAAAGGGACCTGGCAGACATTTAAAGACAGAGGCGGCGCGGTCGACCGCGCCGCCTCAGAGCGTCAAAACCCGAATTCGGCTATATTTTTCCGCCAGTCTGCTCACGGGTGCTCGCGGATTTGAACGACCACCCATTCCCCGCCGCTGCTTCTCTCCACCTTCCAGAGAGAGGGGATGTTCCAACCTCCGTGAGCGACGCTGCCGTCGTGGTTGAATGTTTTAGACGAGTAAAGGACCCAGATCCAGCCCTCGTCCTTCCCGAGGTGGGCGGCCCACAGCTCCAGCGAATGCTCGTTAAACGACGCGTCGACATAACGGTCCGTGTCTGTTGCGTACCTGGCAAGCAGACCGTACCTCTCATCGTTTTCTGCGCCTGTGTGGCGCACGTCGTTGAACGCCTGATCCGCCAGACGCAGGACCGCCTGCGCTTCCGCGCGGTCAGATGCGGAGCCGATGTAGAGCGCTTTTGCTATTTGCCCGCCGCTGTAATAGCTCCCCATTGTCATAGGTCCAATGTCAATAAGGCGGTAGACAGGGAAAAAGTGGAGCAGAACGCATACGATGATAAAAATACCGGCAATTACCGCCGCAGCACGGTATGCCTTCCTGCGAAGCTTTTTGCGGGCAGCCTTCATGCACCTCATCACCTCTGTCTCCAGACTGTCCCGGATCTCGCTGCCGACCGCTTCGATTTTCGGTTCGGCCTTCAAGGCTTCAAGCTCCGCGGTGCACTCCGGGCAGCCTCTGAGATGCTCTTTGACAAACTCCCCCGTCTCATCGCTGACCATGCTTTCAAGATACAGGGGCAGAATATCACGAACGATACTGCACTCATTTTTCATGTTCATCTTCCTCCAATCTGCGTTTTATCATTTTTCTGGCTCGATGGCAGGTAACACAGGCCCAGTTTTCGCTTTTCCCGTAGAGAGCGCCTATTTCCTTAAATGACAGCTCCCCGAATACCCGCCACATGAATACCTCCTTATAGGGCTCGGCTAAATCATGCAGGATCTTTCGTATTTGACGGGCATCCTCCTGTTCGCCCAGCCTTGCATCGACAGGGTCCTCCGCGGCGGCGATATTCTGTAAATCCGTCTCGTCTATACCGGACACCCTTCTGTTCTTTTTCAGATATGAGTAATAGGTATTTTGGGCTATCCGGCAAAGCCAGACGCGCATATCGCAGTCGCCGCGAAAATCATCTATGGAGTTGATGGCCTTGAAAAATGTCTCGCTTGTGATTTCCTCCGCAATATGCTTGTCGCGGCAAAGACGCATGACATAAAGGTAAACCGACTTAAAACAGGCCCGGTATATCTGTTCAGGCTCCACTGCGCTCCCCTCCCTTCGCCATTCACTTATATGACTTCGCAAATCGGAAAATCTTACAGAAACTTTTGATATTATTCTTCAAAAAAACGCCTTCTTTTTATTGAAAAAGCGCCGCTTACGCGAAATCAGTATGAAATATTTTCAGAAAACTGAGCGGCAATTTGGCAGACCGCCAGATTGCCGCTCAGTTTTTCAAAAAACATAACTAAAAAACCTGATTTTTGTGGAAAATCAGAATCATTTTCCGAACAGGACGCAGCAGCGCATTATTATCGCGGCGGCCTGTGCCCGTGTGGCGGGCTCCTTGGGGATGAGAAGGCCGTTTGACCCCGTCAGCACGCCGCTGCCCACCGCCCAGCGCAGCGCCTCCTGCGCCCAGTCGGCGGCGGTCCCGCCGTCGGGGAAGGCCTCCAGCTCCCCCTCCCCTTCGGGAGAGCCGAAGCTCCGCCACAGCATGGTGACGAGCTGCTCCCGGGTCACGCTCTCCTGGGGCCTTGTGCCGTCGGATATTCCCCGCTCCACAGCCCAGCGCACCCCCGCCTCGTACCAGCTCCCGCCGGAGCTGGTGTCCACGCCGTCAAGGCGGGCGAGGATGGTCATGACCTGTCCCCGTGTGGTGGTGCTGGCGACGCCGAATTCGGTGTCGCTGATGCCGTTCATGAGCCCTCTGGATTTCACGAACCGCACCGCCTCCTCCACCCAGCCGCCGGGTGTCACATCGGTGAACACGTTCACCCACTCCTCCCTCTGGCCTGAGGGGACGGGGATATTAAACTCCACCTTCGCCGCGTCCATCGCCGATGTCCAGCCGGAGCTTGCGGCCCTCAGGGCCTCCCAGCCGGATTTTCCGCCGCCGTAGCTCACGCTCTTGAGGGCGGCGCAGCCTGACAGTGCGTTGAGGCCGATGGACGTAACACTGCCGGGCAGAGTCAGTGACTCCAGGGCTGAGCACTGGTAAAACGCGCCCATGTCCACCCCGGTCACCCCCGTGAGGACCACGGCGGACCGGAGCTTCCCGCACTGATAAAACGCCCCGTAGGGCACGACGCCTATGCCGGAGGGGACGGTCACGCTCTCAAGCCCTGACTCCCGGAAGCAAAACTGCCCGATGCTCTCGAGGGAATCCGGCAGCTTAAGCTCGCGAAGCCGTGGGCAGGCGGTGAACACCTCGTCCCCGAGGCTCTCAAGGGACTCAGGCAGCGTGACGGCCACCAGAGCCTCGCAGCCGCTGAAGGCCCTGTCCCCGATGGATACAAGCCCCCAGGGGAGATTCACCGACGTGAGGGCCGGGCAGTCCCGGAAGGCCCCGCCGCCAATGTCGGCGGTGCAGGCGGGGAGCACCGCGCTCTCCAGCGATTCGCAGTAGGCAAAGCACTCCTCCGGTATGGACGCGGTCTGTCCGTTTATCGTCACTGTTCGCAAATCCTGACACCCGTAAAATGCCCCGGCCCCCAGCTCCGTCACGGACTCCGGGACCTTTATCTCCCTCAGGGCCGAGCGGGAGAAGCACCTCTCCCCTATGGTCCTGACAGTGTCCGGCAGGGCGATGGAGACGAGCTTCTGGCAGTCATAAAACGCCCGGGCGCCCAGCTCCTCAATCCCCCCGCTCAGAGTGACGGACTCAAGCTCCCAGCACTCCCCGAAGGCGTCCTCCCCCAGGGTCCTGACCCCGGCGGGGATGGAGACGGTCCGGAGCCCCGTGTCCCGGAACGCCCCGCCGCCTATTCCCGTCAGCGTCCAGGGAAGGCTCACTCCCTCCAGCGCCGCGCAGCCGGAGAACGCTCCCTCCCCCAGGGACGTGACGCCCTCCGGGATGGTGACGAAGCTCAGAGCGGTGCATTTTGAGAACGCCTCGCCGCCTATCGACCGGAGGTTATCCGGGAGGGTGATGCTCTCCAGGGCGGGGCACTCGGCAAAGGCCCGCCTGCCGATGTCGGTGACGCCGCCAAGGGCGGCGGTCTTAAGCCGCGAGCAGCCGTAAAACGCCCCCTCGCCCAGAGTTTTTACCGACTCCGGCAGCTCAAGGGATGAAAGCTCGGTGCATCTTGAGAAGGCCGACGCTCCGATGGACGCCACCCCCTGCCCTATCGTTAAATTCTCCAATGAGACGCACTGCAAAAAGGCGCTGTCGCCTATCTTCTCCGTCCCGCCGGGTATGTCGAGGGAGGAGAGGTTTGAGCAGTAGGCAAAGGCCTCCTCGCCGATGGTCTTCACAGTGCCGGGGATGGTTACGGAGCGCAGGAGCGTGCCGTGGAAGGCCCCGGGGCCTATGGCCCGGACGAGGACGCCGTCAATGGACTCGGGGATCTCCGCCTCGCTCACGCCGTCGGAGGCGGAGACTATTGTCCCGGTGGACCGGTCGAACCGGAGGCTCCCGCCCTTCACCTCGTACTCAGAGATCTGCTCCGGGGCGGCGAGGGCAGTCAGCGCAAGTAAAAATGCGAGGGCGGCGAGCAGAGTAAAAACAAGACCTGTCTTATTTTTCATTTTTTCACCCCCAAATGTATCTTTTTATATATATTTTAACATTTTTCTTACAGGGGCGCAATAAAA
The DNA here is from genome assembly GCA_947630755.1 of uncultured Oscillospiraceae bacterium. Taxonomy (GTDB): domain Bacteria; phylum Bacillota; class Clostridia; order Oscillospirales; family Oscillospiraceae; genus RUG626. Next base: position 5,818 of record CANRIU010000070.1, read on the forward strand.
AGGCAGGTAAAAACAGCAAAAATTCGCGGTTTTTTAAATAAAATTAGATAGGAATTTTGATTATCTCTTTAGAAGTTCTTAAATGTCGGTATAGCCCGTATTTTCGGGCTTTCCCGGCATTTTTGATATAAGGCAGGCAAAAACAACAAAAATTCGCGGTTTTTAGACAAAAATTCGCGGTTTTTAGACACTCTTTACTTTTTTTCATATGGTGTTATAATGAAAATAACATAAAAATGCAAAAATTTTATATAAAAAAGGAGTGTATCCTCATGCCGCTGGAGCTGACGAGGAGGACCCCCGGGGACCTTGACGCGGAGGCGTACATCTCCCCCGGAGAGAGAGAGCAGGTGGAGTGGCGGAGCATCATACCGCCCAGGAGCACCCTGACCCTGCCGCCCTTTTCCTGTGACGCCGGGGAGGAGGAGGTCACGGGGACGTACCTTCGGGCGCTCCGCTCCGCCGGGAGGCGGGGGCGGGTCATATGCGTGGAGCTTCTCGGCGGGGCTGCGCCCCAGGTGGACCTTAAGTGCGCCGTCAGGGCATCCAGCATAATCCTCCGGGAGCGGGAGGCGTCCATAATCATATGCGTGCCCCGGCGGGAGGACACAAGGGAGTTTGAGCACGGGGAGCTTGCGCAGTACATATCCCAGCGGTACACCGGGGCGTCCGTGCAGTCCGCAACAGGGAACGTCTTTGAGAAGCCCCTCTACCGCGCCTTTCCGAACAACGCCCCTCCAAACCCCGCAGTCAGGGCCGGGGGTGCGAGCTTCACCACTTGCTCCGTCGGAAGCGCCGCCCCGCAGGCGCCGAAAACCGCTCATGCGCCGGGCGCCTCCGGACAGACGCTGGACGAGCTTTTAAAGGGGGCGGACGCCGGGTTTTCCGAGACGCTGATGAGGCTGATAGACAAAACCGGGGAGAAGGACTCCGCAATATACAAGAGGGCAAACGTGGACAGGAAGCTCTTTTCCAAGATACGCTCAAATCCCGGCTACCGCCCGTCAAAGACCACGGCACTCGCCTTCGCCGTGGCGCTGAGGCTGGACCTTGACGGGACCCGGGACCTGCTGTCAAGGGCGGGGTACGCCTTAAACCCCGCAAGCCGCGCCGACATAATAGTGGAGTTTTTCATCTCCCGTGGGCATTACGACATATACGACATAAACGAGCGGCTTTTCGCCTACGACGAGCCCATACTGGGAGGTGCGGGATGATATACACCAGGCTCACGAAAAGGGCGATGAAGCTGTGCTTCGAGGCCCACAAAAACCAGCTTGACCTGGGCGGGATGCCCTATGCGTTCCACCCCTTCCACGTCGCCGAGCAGATGGAGGACGAGTACTCCGCCGCCGCGGCGCTTCTCCACGATGTGGCGGAGGACACCGAGATAACCGTGGAGGACATTGAGCGCATGGGCTTCCCCCCTGCCGTCACCGACGCCTTAAGGCTCCTCCGCCATGACAAATCCATCCCTTACCTCGACTACATCCGCGCCCTTGCGTCAAATCCCATCGCCCGGGCCGTGAAGCGCGCGGACCTTATTCACAACAGCGATCTTTCGCGTCTTGACACCGTAGACGCCCGCGCCCTCCGCCGGGTGGAGAAGTACCGCCGCGCGCTGGAAATACTTGATGAAGCAGAATAGATCCGGCTTTTGCGCTTTGACGGTATGGATGCTTTACTTGCCCTGCGGATTTTATCTGCTGCCTTCTCAAATTCAGATAAAAACTCATTCATTTTTTCGTTGGCTTCCTCCGCCGTTACAGTCAATGCGTCAAAAGCCTTAGTCGCCAGTGGCAATAGGGTGACAAGCACCGAAACAGCGGTGACTATTGCGAGAATCGGATCAGCTTTCATTACGGCATTAAATGCTCATGTACGGTAAAGAAGCAAGCAACCGAAAACAATAGATAGACCGCCAGCACTACACTATTCCGAACCAA
>CANRIU010000071.1 GCA_947630755.1 uncultured Oscillospiraceae bacterium
CGGCCTTAGCTCATCTGGTAGAGCGCCACCTTGCCAAGGTGGAGGTAGCGAGTTCGAGCCTCGTAGGCCGCTCCAATAAAAAAAGACCGCCGACTGGCGGTCTTTTTTTATATGCATACACTTTTTTGACCGTTTCTTGACCTTTATGCGGTAAAACTGGCGGTATGATATGAGAGGTGATCATATGGCGTACAGGATACTGATAGCCGACGACGAGCCGATGCTGAGAAAGCTTTTGGCGGAGCACCTTGAGGGGGAGGGCTACGCGGTCAATACTGCGGGGGACGGCGGCGAGGTCATGGGGCTTTTGGGTACGCGCCCGGACATAATACTGCTGGACATTAATATGCCGGGAGTCGACGGGCTCAGGCTTTGCAGGGACATCCGCGACGCGGTGAGCTGCCCCATAATCTTCCTGACGGCGCGGATAAGCGAGGAGGACAAGGTGATGGGCCTTCGGGCAGGGGGAGACGACTACATCACAAAGCCCTTCAGCCTGTCGGAGCTCTCCGCCCGGATCGAGGCGCACTTAAGGCGGGATGAGCGGCAGAGGCGGGAGGAGAGCATCATATCCTCCCGGGGGCTCATCGTGGACCTGCGGGGCAGGAGAGTTTTGTGGGAGGGGCAGGAGATACGCTTCACAAAGCGGGAGTATGAGGTCATTGAGTTTCTCATAATGAACCGAAACCAGATATTCGACCGGGAGCGGATGTACGAGCTCATATGGGGCCTGGACGCCGGGGGAGACAGCAGGGTGATAAAGGAATATGTGCGGAAGATACGCCAGAAGCTGCTGGAGGCCACGGGGAAAGAATTTATCGAGACGGTCTGGGGGATGGGGTACAGATGGAAAAGATGAGATCGGGGTCCTTGAGGACGGAATTCTCCGCCGCCGTGGCGGTGACCATGACGGCGGTGGTGATAGTATCCGCCCTGACCGTCTGGGGGTGCTGGGCGGTGCGGCACAAAATACTCCCGGAGCCGAACAAGGTGGCGCTTATCATCGAGGAGACATCGGCGGACGGAAAGGGGGGGACGCGGAACCACATCGAGCTCACCCTTGACGGGAGCGCGGAGCCGGTCGTATGGATGTCGGAGGAGCTGGAAAAGCCGGACTGGATAGACGAGCAGGGGCTTTTGGTGGGGGAGGCGGATTTCTCCGTGGAGAGCATCAGGGCCAGCGCCTCCGAGCTCTCCTCGGGGAAGCGTGCGGCGTACACCGCCGCCGGGGTGCTGATGGCGGCGCTGCCGATGGTGTACGCGGCGGCGGGGGTGCTTCTTGGGGCGATGTGGTTTTACCAGAAGAGGCTTTCGCCCGCCATAGCCGTGCTGGACGACGCCACGCGCCATATTAGCGGGCAGGACCTGGACTTCACCGTGTCCTGCGGTATTGACAACGAGCTGGGGAGGCTTTGCGCGTCCTTCGAGCAGATGCGCCGGGCGCTCTGCGACAACAACAGGAGGCTGTGGAGGACAATGGAGGAGCGGCGGACCATGCAGCGGTGCGTGGCCCACGACCTGAGAAACCCACTGGCGATAATGGAGGGGACCGTGGAGCGTATGCGCGAGGACGCCGCCCGGGGGGAGCTTACACAAAAGGGGCTGGAGGAGTCCCTGGAGGGGCTTTCGGCGGCGGCAAAGCGCATGGAGCGGTACACCGACTACATCCGGGACCTTGACGCGCTGGAGGACACCCAGCCGGAGCTTCGCAGGGTCGATGTCCCGGAGTTTTTCCGCGCCGCCGCCCGGGATATGACGGTGCTTATTCATGGCGCGGGGCTGGAGGCGGTGGTGAGCCTCGATATTTCCGAGGGGACCGCGGCCATTGACAGGGAGATATTCTACCGGGTGCTGGAGAACGCCGTCTCAAACGCCCTGCGGTACGCCAGAACTCGGGTGGAGCTGGAGATCGCTCTTGCCGGGCAGCGGCTGAGGCTGCGGGTGCTGGACGACGGGCCGGGGTTTTCGCAGAGGATGCTGACCAACAGGCACAGCTTATATTACTCCGAGGACCACGCCGGGGGACATATGGGGCTGGGCCTCGCCGAAAGCCGGGTCCTGGCGGGACTTCACGGCGGGGAGCTGCGGCTTTCAAACCGCCCGGAGGGCGGCGCGGCGGTGGAGATAACAATGATGGTGGAGACCATGACGGACTGACGAAAACATATAATTGCCGCTCACAAAAAAGTGGGCGGCTTTTTTTCGTATTTTGCCCCTTTTTTGACCTTTGGGCTCTATGCTGTGAACATAAGGGCGGCAAGCCCGGGTCTATTGAAAGGAGCATTGCCATGAAAAGAAGAATATTGGCGTGGGCGCTGGCCCTCGCCGCCGCCGCGGCGCTCACAGGCTGCGGGAGGGACGAGGCTGCCTCTGGGCCGGAGGCAGACGGCGGAGAGATCGAGGAAAACCCATTTGACTACGAAAAGCCGCCGGAGGTGCTGGGGTCGGTGAGCCACAGCGGCGCGTGGCCCGGCCGGGAGGAGGGCCGGGCGCTGGAGTATTCCGGCGGCGAGCTCTCGGTGCCGTACCGGGCAAGCGGCGACGGGACCGGCAAAAATGTGGGGTTTTTGCTCTTTATTGACGGGGCGCCCCAGCCATATAAGCTTGACGGCGAGGGGGAATACAGCTACATGCACACCTTCTCCCTCCGGGAGGACAACGTACAGGAGGAGTTTACCTTCGACTTCGTCCCGGTGACGGGGCAGGCCGGGGAGACGGCGACATTTGTGGTGGCGGACATATTCAACGCGGAGTTTGAGCCGGATATGGTGAGCTCCTCCGGCTTCGGGCTCTACGGCGGCTCGGTGGCGACGGTAAACTACATACATTTTGCCGCCGACCCGGAGAGGACCGTGGAGGCGGAGCCGCTGGAGGCGCTTAAGGCTGTCACCGTCACAAATGAGCTGATGACGGCGGAATTCATCGAGGAGAACCTCGGCCCGGATACGGGCATGACAACAGGTGACGGGAAAACACGGGAGGACAGGCTGGAGGAGTCGGTGTTTCTTTTCGACACCTACGACGGGCAGCGGGAGCTCAACGGCATCGACGTGACGGGGAAGAGCACGCTCCACGCCGCGGCGGACATCTGCGGCATACCCGGGGAGACATACCGCATATCGATGTTTGCCGACAACGTGCCGCTGTCCGACGGCGCCGACTGCTTCTGGGAGGTGACGCTGGAGAAGGGCAAGAGGGCGAGGGTGGAGGCGGACATTGACCTCGGTATGCTCACGGACGACGTGACCACCTTTTACATCACCGCCTGCGCCGTGGGAGACTGGAACGGCGCCGGGGCAAGGGGAGATGAGCTTATAAAGACAGGCTCCCTCCCGATATGGTCGAGAGACTCCGTATCCTCGGATAAAGCCCCCGGCGGAGAGGAGAGCCCGGCGGGCGTCCTTGACACACCGGAGGCGATGGACGAGACGGTGCGGGCAGTATACTACGGCGGCGGGGACAGGGTGCTCGTGCGAAGGACCGACGGGCTTATTGTCTGCGACATGAAGAGCGGCGAGGTTTTGGCGAGGGGAGCGCTCCCGGAGCTCTCCGGGGCGGTATACTGCCCGGTGGAGGGCGGCTACTGCGCCCTGGGGGAGACGCAGGCGGGCGGGTCCGCGGAGCTTGTCGCGGCGGATGCCGCCGGGGAGAAAAAGACAGTCTGCGTGTTCCTGTCAGACACGCTTGAGGAGACGGACCGGGTGTGCCTGTCGGACATTGCCGGGGAGGGGAAGAACATCCTCGCCGCCGCCGTTTCACCGGGGGGAGAGTACATCGCTTACAGCGTCATGGACGAGGGGGTGTACTTATTAAAACGCGGCGGCGGAGCGGAGCTCATACTGGACCTTGAAGGAAGACCGGGGGGACTGTGGATTGTGACGGGCCTGTGGTTTGACGGGGACTCCTCCAGATTGATTTTTGCCGACAACTCGCACTATGGCAGCGTGGGGCTTGACGGCGGGGACTTTGTCTGCGCCGGGTTTGACGGCTTCGAGCCCCAGGGGGCCGTGGGCTGTGCCGGGGGGAAGGTATTTTTCAACGAGAGCTTCTTTGTTTCCTCCGGGGCAATGGCTGTCGCGGAGGTTGAGGGCATGACAGGCGTTATATATAATCACACGCCCCAGGAGGGGCGGGGGGATCTCCATGTCTCCCGGGATGGAGAATATTTTGCCACAACGGCCTTTGACGGCTCTCTCATTGTGCGGGTCTATGGGACACAGGATGACAGGCTGTGCCTTGAGTACACCGTCACGGACGAAAACGCGGATATATTCAGCGCCGCACCGGGGGTGCTGATTTTGGACGATCTGAAAATCTGCATATTAAAGCTCGGCGGGTTTTCGGATGTTCCCGCGAGGGTGCTGGTGCTGCCGATGGAGTGATGCGTAAAATGGAAATAAGATTTGAAAACATCTCAAAGCGCTACCGGAGAAAATACGCCCTCCGGGGCTTCTCCGCCCGCCTCACCGGGGGAGTGTACGGGCTTCTGGGAGCCAACGGCGCGGGCAAGACGACGCTCATCAGCGTGCTGGTGGGGCTTGTCAGGGCGGACTCCGGGAGAATTTTGGCGGACGGGACGGACGTGCGGGCGCTGGGGCGGGAGTTTTTGTCGAAGATAGGTTATCTTCCCCAGTACCCGGAGTTTTACCGGGACTTCACGGTGAGTGAGCTTCTGGCATATATGTGCGCGCTGAAGGGCATCCCGGCGGCGGAGGGCAAACGCCGGGCGGGGGAGCTTCTCCGGGCGGTGAACCTGCCGGAGACCGGGGATAAGAAGATAGGCGCGCTGTCCGGAGGTATGCGCCAGCGGGTGGGCATAGCCCAGGCGATGCTCTCCGACCCCGCCATACTCATCCTCGACGAGCCGACGGCGGGGCTTGACCCGCAGGAGCGTATAAGATTCCGCAACCTGATAACAAGGTTTTCAAGGGACAGAATGGTGCTCCTCGCCACGCACATAGTCTCCGACGTGGAGTTCATCGCAAATGAGGTGATGATTTTAAAGGAGGGGAGGCTGGTGTGCATGGACACCCCGGGGGAGCTGGAGCGGGAGTGCGCGGGGCTTGTGTGGACGGTAACTGTGCCGGAGGGGGAGGATCTGGGGCAGTTTGATAAATTCAACATAAGCAATATGCAGAGGTCCGGCGGGAGCGTAACGCTGCGCATAGTCTCCCGGGGGATGCCCCACCCCCTCGCCGTCCACGCGGAGGCAAATCTGGAGGACGTGTTCCTCTCCCACTTCGGGGAGGCAGAGCTGTGAGGCTTATGGGCTTTGAGCTGAAAAAGCTCTATCTGCGGCTGCCGGTCATTATTGCGCTGGCGGTGTTCACGGTCCTTGACATCGTGAAGATATATGCCACAGTGGAGGACGTCTCCTACCTTCGCGAGGACAGCGTCTGGGAGAGGGTCTACTGGGAGCAGTACGAGAATTTCAGCGGGGAGATAACGGCAGAGAAAATTGAAAGGCTCCTCGACATGTATAAGCCGCTGGAGGCGGCTGTCAACGACCTCACCGCCACCACCCGCAACGACGTGGAGGGGACGCTGACGGGAAACGTGTACAGCGACAAAAACCTTTTGGAGAGGTTTTTCGTGGACCCCATGGAGCGGTTTTACACATACTCCGGCGACGCGGCCCGGGTGGTGAGCGCGGCGGAGGAGAACGTGAGGCTGTATGAGAGGCTGGGGAACACATACGAGGCCCGGAAAAACGCCGCGATAGCACGGCTTTACAGCGGGCGGCGGGTGACGCGGTTTTACTACACCGAGGGATACAGGCTCTATTTAAACTACGACTTCTCCACGGTACTCATACTTCTGCTTGTGCTCTACCCGCTGTCCCAGTCCCTCACCCGTGACAGCGAGTGCTCCATGACGGAGCTCATGCTCACCTCCCAAAGGGGAGGGGCGGCGTCGTCATTTGCCAAGGCGTTAGCGGCGACAGCGTATATTCTCACCCTGTCGCTGTGGTTCTCCGCGGTGGACTTTGGGGCCTTCGCGGTGTTTTCCAACATAACCGACGCCGGAAGGCTGCCGCTCTACGCCGCGGAGACGTTCCGGGAGGCGTCTGTGGGCGTGACGCTCTATACATACTGCGCCATGAGCGCCCTGGGGAGGGCGCTGGGTTTCTGGGCGCTGGGGATGGTGTTCTTCGCCCTGGGGAGGCTGGGACGCCGGGCGCTGACGCCCTTTGCCGCCGGGGCGGGGGTATTCGTGCTCCTGACTCTGGCGGGGGTGCGGTGGGGGCACTCGTCAAACGCGCTTTTGAAGGCGGTAAACCCCTACTGCACGCTGGTGAACAGGCTCCTTTTTGCCCGGACGGAGTTTGTGAACATACTGGGCTTCCCGGTGCCCGCTTGGAAGGCCGGATTTGCCTTCACGTCGGCGCTGGGCGCATCCGCCGGGGCGCTGGGAGTTTATTTGGGCGGCGGAAGGACCGGAGGAAGGGGGAGAAGATATGGAGCTATTTAGATTTGAGGCGCGAAAGATGCTTAAATTTAACCGGGGAGCTATCATAGCAGCGGTATTTATAATATCGGAGCTTGTGATCCTGCTCCTCGGCGACAACCCGGTAAACCGTGAGGCGCGGCTTTACCGGGAGGAGTACCTGTCCGCCCTTCAGATGGTGGAGGGACCCTGGACGCCGGAGAAGGCGGAGCTTTTGGAGGAGCTGGCGAGGGGACAGGGTGCGGAGGACGAGGGCTTCAAGGTGCTCTATAAGCAGTACCTCTATGTGAACGAGGGACGGGAGAACAGGTACTTCCTCGACGCCAACGGCTGGGCGGGACTTCTGGCGGAGCGCGCGCCGGACATACCACTGGCGGCGGCGGTGATACTGCTGGCGGTGCCGATATACTGCGGGGAGACCGGGGCGATGGAGGCAGTCTCCCTGACGAGCCCCCGGGGCAGGCGGCTTTTCGGGCGGTACAAGGTGCTCCTGGCGCTGCTTGCCGCCGGGGCGCTGTCCCTCGCGGGGGAGGGCGTGAGGCTCGGGTTTTTCGCCGTGAAATACGGGCTTCCCCACGGGAGCTACCCCATGCAGAGTGTGGAGCTTTTCGGCTTTTCGCAAAAAAGCCTGCCATTGTGGGGCGCGGAGCTTATGACCGCCGGGCTGAGAGTGCTGGGATGTCTGGAGCTGGCGGCGCTGTGCCTTGCGTTCTCAGCTCTCGGCGGGCAGTTTG
>CANRIU010000072.1 GCA_947630755.1 uncultured Oscillospiraceae bacterium
CAGCAGACGCAGGAAGAGGAGCGGCAGGTAGATTACGCGGAGCTTCTGGAGAAGGAATATCCGACAGAACGGGATATTTGGGAACAGATGCGGAAAAGAGGACGGACGGACAAGGAAGTTTACGAGTTTCTGGAGAGCTGGGGAGTGTAACTCCTCAGGTAAGGGTTATTCTCAACCAGCAAGGCGTTGTCGATTTGGAGCTGCGAGACAGCTCCGGCGGCAGCGCCGTTTTTGACTTTTGCGGCTGCCGGGGAGAAAACGGGGCTGCGGCAGGGCAGATGGGCGCGGAAGGCTTATTCTTCCGCGCTGGGGTGGGAGAGCGGTCAAGGCCGCCGGGATGGGACAAAAAATTGAAAGGGGGGAGAGACGATGGTGAACGTGCTGATGTGTCTTCTGGCGGTGCTCGCCCTTGAGGCGGCGGTGGCGGCGGGGATATTTATCCTGAGACAGCTCAAGCCCCCGCGGGGCAGGCGGGGAGGGGATGCCGAGGAGGACACGGACGAGGGAGACGAGGCGGAGAAGCTCTGGCAGAGAGGGTTTGAGGCGATGATGCGCTATGACCTTGACGCCGCGAGAAGGGCCGCCGGAAAGAGAGAGGAGAGGTGATATGACGAAGGAAGTCGAAAAGCCCACCCCGGAGGGGGTGTGGAGAGCATGGGATCTGGGCAGGCGCTTTAAGGAGGACATTGACCTCTACGAGACGGTGAACACAAACGAGAATTTCTTCATCGGCAAGCAGTGGGAGGGCGTGCGGGAGCAGGGGCTTCCGGTGCCTATTTTCAACATTTTGAAAAGGGACGTGTGCTTTGTTGTGTCCAGCATAACCTCCGACAACCTGACAGTCCAGGCGGAGCCGCTGGCGGCGTCGCCGGGGACGGGGGAGCTTACGGAGCCGGCGAGGATACTCAGCGAGGAGTTTGAGAGCATATTCTCCCACAACAAGGTCACGGGGCTTCTCAGGGAGTTTGCCAGAGATGCCGCCGTCAGGGGAGACGGGTGTATCTACTCTTGGTGGGAGGACGAGGACGAGACGGGCCTCTCCCGGGGGACGGTGATGTCGGAGCTGCTGCCGAACACGAGAGTGTTCTTCGGAAACCCCAATGACAGGCGGGTGCAGAAGCAGCCCTACATAATCATCGAGAGCCGGGAGCCCGCGGAGAAGCTGCGGCGAAGGGCGAGGGACTTCGGCGTGAAGGGCTGGGAGGACATAGCCTCCGACGACGATCGGGCAAGGCGCTCCGCCCCGAGGTCGGGCGTCAACAAGGCCACGAAGCTGTTCCTGATGTGGCGGGACGAGGAGACCGGGGAGATATGGGGCTACGAGTGCGTCCGGGGCCAGACGGTGAGGCCGCCCTGGGACATGGGGATAAGGCTGTACCCGATAGTGTGGCTCAACTGGGACTACGTTCAGGAGTCCTACCACGGGCAGGCGATGATAACGGGGCTCATACCGAACCAGATATTCATCAACAAGATGTGGGCCATGGTGATGCTGTCGCTTATGACGATGGCGTACCCGAAGATAATCTACGACAAGACGCGCATACCACGCTGGTCCGGGCAGGTGGGACAGGCCATCGGCATCACCGGAGGGGACCTGAGCTCCGCCGCCAGGACCATGGAGCCGGCGGTGATCTCGCCGCAGGTGAGCCAGTTCATCGAGGCCGCCATCGACCAGACGAACATGAACCTCGGGGCGACGAACGTGGCATTGGGCGACGCAAGGCCGGACAACACCAGCGCCATAATCGCCCTCCAGCGGGCGGCGGCTATACCCAGCGAGATAACGAAGCAGAACCTGCGGCTGTGCGTGGAGGACCTGGCGCGCATTTACCTTGAGTTCATCGGGGCGTTTTACGGCGTGAGGCAGGTGGACGTGGAGACCACGGCGGCCCAGAGGCAGGCCGGGAGGCTCGCGGGAGTGGAGGTCCCGGACACGGTGACAGCGGATTTTGACTTTGGGATATTCAGGGACCTGCCGCTGAAGCTGAAGATAGACGTGGGGGCCAGCGCCTACTACTCGGAGATAGCGTCCATACAGACGCTGGACAACCTGCTCAGCCAGGGGAGAATAGACATTATTCAGTATCTTGAGAGAATACCCGACGGGTACATTACAGACAGGCGCGGGCTCGTGGCGGAGCTGCGCCGACAGAAGGAGGAGAGCGCTGATGAAAAACAGAAATGACGTTCAGGAGAGGGACATTTTTTCCGAGGGCTTTGAGGACGAGGCCGGGGGAATAGTCCCCGACGAGAGGATGAGCGAGAATCTCCCCGGAGAGGCGAGGGAGATGACAGACGGAGAGAAGGAGGAGAAGCGGCAGGAGATCATGCGCTTTGTGAGGCAGTTCCCCGGCGTCCGCCCCGGGGATGTGCCCGACGAGGTGTGGATGCGCGTCCACCAGGGGGAGAGCCTGACGGACGCATACAGCCGCTATGAGATGGACAGGCTTCGCCGGGAGAACGAGGCTCTGAGGACCGAGAGAGACAAGCGGGAGCGCCGCCGGGAGCTGGGGCGCAGGTCCGCCGGAAGCCAGACGGGCGTCGGCGGGGGCGAGAGAGACCCCTTCGACGACGGATGGGACTGGGATGTATAATACCGTTCTCCGGTAAAATGCGGATGCCTGGAAAGCCCGCATTTTATGGAAAAACAGTAAAAAAACGCCGGGCCGCCGGGACCCCCGGGCCTGACGCGGCGGAGAGAATATTTAAAAAATGAAGGGAGAAAGAATTTATGGCAATCAATCTGGCAAAGAGGGCATCGGACAAGGTAGTGGAGAGGTTCAGGCTCGGCTCCTGCACCGAGGGGATATTCTCCACGCGGTACAAGTGGACGGGCGTTGCGACGGTGCAGGTGTTCAGCGTGGACAGGCTGCCCCTCCAGGACTACGACAAGGCGAAGGCTGACGGGAGCCGCTTCGGGACGCTCACCGAGCTGGGGGATACGGTCCAGGAGCTCACCGTGGGGGACGACAAGGCCTTCAACGGCTCCATCGACAAGGGCAACAACACGGCGCAGATGATGATAAAGTCCGCGTCCAGCGTGCTGAGACGCCAGACGGACGAGGTGATAATCCCCTATGTGGACAAGTACCGCCTTAAGAAGCTCGCCGAGGGGGCGGGGCTCACGGGCACAAACGTGACCCTCACCGACGAGAACGCCCTGGAGGTCATCATGAAGGCCGGGGCGGAGATGAGCAACGCCAAGGTGCCCCGGGAGGACAGGGTCATTTACATCGGCGAGACGAACGCCATTAAGGTGAAGCTCCAGAAGCTGGTCCTCGGCGTGGACAGGCAGGTCGAGGAGGCGCTGGTGGCGGGAGTCTGCGGGACCATCGACGGTATGCAGGTCAGGGTCGTGCCCGACGACTACATGCCGGAGAACGTGGTGTTCATGATTGTCCACAAGGGCTGCGCCGTGGCACCCAAGAAAATCGAGACTTACCGCGTGCTGGAGGAGCACCCGGACATCGACGGCGCGGTGGTGCAGGGACGGCTTCTCCATGACTGCTTCGTGCTGGAGGCGGTCAAGGAGGGCATCTACGCGGCGAAGTCCACCGCGGAATGAGCTGCGGCGGCGGGCCAGGGACACCCCGGCCCGCCGGGAAGCAGGGAGGTAGAAGATGAGCTTTAAGATAAAGCAGGGAGACGAGTGCGTCATTCCGGTGCGGATAAAGATAAACGGGGAGCCGATCCCCATAAGCGAGGTGGAGGCGGTGGAGTTCCGCTCCGGGGAGGTGCGAAAGCTCTACCCTGAGGATGTGGACTACGACGGGGAGAGCCGGATGTTCCGCATGAGGCTCATGCAGGAGGACACCTTCACGTTTCCGGCGGACGATTCCGTGCAGTTTGACGTGAGGGTGAAGTTCCGTGGCGGGGCCGTCATCGGGACGCAGAAGGTGACGGTGTTCATAAGCGTTGACGCGCTCAGCGAGGAGGTAATCTGAGGGGAGGCCCGCCGTCAGGCGGGGGTGATTCCGCCCGAAGGGCGGTGCGCTTTTGTCCACCTGGGAGGTGGACGGGGCATTTACTTTCTCCTCTTTTGTGTTGACAAAAGAGGAAGAAAGTAACAAAGAGGAGAAAAACAACCAGAGGGGGATTTCGATTTTCCCCCTCTGGACTCCCCTTTTAAAAACGACCAGTCAGGGGGGCTGCGGCCCCCCTACTGGATGTACCCCCCGGGGTTTCGCGTGTCGGGGTGCGGAGCGGTTTATGATACCTGCATGTCCCGCACAGCTGCCGGGAGGTGGTACAAAGGGGACGCGTTCTTTTGTAACACCAGTGCGCACACTGGTGGAACCAAAGAACCGTCCCCATGTAACACCGATGTCAATATTGCGGTGCGGGCGTAACACCGGAAAAAACCGGAAGAACCGTCCCCGTGTAACACCCGGGGTGCGCGGGACGGGGGAACATGCGAGTTGTTGCGAGAGAGATTTTTGGGAGGACAGTTTATGGCGATTGAAGCGGAGATACTTATTCCGGGCGCGGTGGAGGTAGACCTGGGGGAATTCAGGCTCATTCCGGGACCGAAGGGGGACACCGGAGAGCGGGGACCCAGAGGGTACGGGATAGAATCGGCGGTATTGAACCCGGACTACACGCTGACGCTTAAATTTGAGGACGGGTCGAGCTACACCACCGGGGCCCTGAGAGGCGAGGACGGCGTGGGCGTGGAGAATGTGGAGATGATCCAGGGCGATTACGATGTCTCCCCCTACGACACGCTGAAGGTGGAGCTGACGGACGGGAGATATTATGAGTTCGAGGTATTCAACGCGGGGATAGACCCCATGAGGAAGGCGCAGGCCAGCGCCGAGGCGGCGAAGGCCAGCGAGAACGCCGCCGCGTCCTCCAGCCGGGAGGCCGGGGAGAGCGCGGAGAACGCCGGGACCAGCGCCCGGGCCGCGGCGAAGAGCGCCGCTTCCGCAGCATCTGACGCCGTGAGCGCCGATGCCGCGAAAGCGGGGGCCGTGGAGGCACAGGAGGCGGCGGAGGGCGCGAGAGACAGCGCCGCCGGGAGCGCGGCGGCGGCGGAGACGGCTAAGACCGGGGCGGAGATGGCCCGGACGGAGGCGGAGGGCTTGAGGGACGACGCCACCGAACAGGCGCAGTCGGCATCTGAGAGCGCCGCCGTGGCAAGCGAGAAGGCGGAGGCGGCAAAGACCGCCGCCGACAACGCAGAGGCGTCCCGGACCGCCGCAGAGACGGCGCAGGGCATAGCGGAGAAGAAGGCCACGGAGGCCACTGACGCCGCCGCAGGTGCAAAGGCCAGCGAGACGGCGGCGGGGAAATCCGAGACGGCGGCAGCGGGGTCGGCTGCGGAGGCCGGGAGCGCCCGGGAGCTGGCGGAGGCATCCGCCGCTGAAGCTGCGGCGAGCGCCGGAGAGGCGAAGGCCAGCGAGGACGCTGCTGCGGAGAGCGCCAAAGCTATAGCGGACATGACCGTTTCGGCAAAGACGCTGGAGGCGGGGAGCGCCGCCACGGTGGAAAAGACGCTGGAGAACGGCGCGTGGCGTTTTGATTTCGGCATCCCGCAGGGGATACAGGGTGAGACGGGACCTCAGGGCGAGAGGGGACCGGAGGGACCGCAGGGCGCCACTGGGGTGGTCGTGGAGACCGCCGGGACATACGGCTTTATGGTGTCGGAGGGGCATTTGTATCTCGTCTACACCGGCGATACGGCTCCCGCCTTCACACTCAGCGCGGAGGACGGTCATCTTTACTTGAATTTGGAGGAGGAATAACAGTGCCGAAAATAGATCTGGGCAAGGTTGTGGGGCCCACAGGCGAGACAGGAGCAAGAGGCGAGAAGGGCGACGCGGGGGACGTGTGGGTCCCCGCGATAGACGCGGAAGGCAACGTGACGTGGGCAAAAAACGCCGGGACACAGCCCCCGGCGACAGTGAACATCAGGGGTCCGCAGGGTGAAAAGGGAGACGACGGCGCTCCCGGAAAGGACGGCGCTGCGGGGGCCGCCGGGGCCACAGGACCGCAGGGTCCGGCGGGACCGAACACCGTCTCCACCAGCACCTCCACCAACATAACCGGGATACTCAAGGGCGACGGCAAGACGGTGGCGGCGGCAGCTGCCGGGACGGACTATGCCACTGTGGCGCAGGTCAACGCCAGGGCGGCAAAGCCCACCACTGTCACCCTGACGCTCAAAGCGAGCGGCGGGGCGGCACAGACGCTGGACTGCGCCGGGACGGTAGTAGACCCGCTGGCGCAGATAATAAGCATCTGCCCCAGGTCTAAGGCGGACTTTGACGCATACTGCGCGGCGGGGTTCTTCGCCTCGGTGGACGCTGCGAACAGGATTACGTTCACAGGAAAATCCGCGCCCACGGCGGACATCACCGTTGACGTGGGAATACAGAATGTGTGAGGTGGAAGGAATGATAAAGCAAACAGGCGGCTCCGGCGGGAGCGAATTTCCGACCGTGATAATCTCTCCGACGACGAACCGGGGTCCGGGAGAAATATCCCCGTTTTACTGTACGGTGACAAACCGGAGCAATACCCCGGCGTTCTCAAGGTCGTTTCAGGGCCGATTCAACGAGAAGACCGTGATAGACTGGCTGCCCTACGGAGATTATACGTTCAATTTCAGCTGGACGGATTACGCAGACGGCAATCGGAATTATGAGAGGACGGAATACCTGTACCTCTCCAACACCCTGACGTTTCAGGTTATTGGAGTGGAATGAGGTGCGGGGATGATAAAGCAGCCCTTGATCCCGGCGGGGACAAAAAAGCCCCCCTCGGGGGAGCACATTGACAAGTTCATAGAGGCAGCGGATTGACAAAAAACGACCCATGCCGTATAATATCGGCATGGGCTTTCCCGAAAGGGGAGGGGCCGGGAGCACCCGGCCTGGAGACAACCGTGGAAACGGTAAAAGGCGGTGCCTGACATCCCGCGTGAGCGGAATGGAGGCGTGTATCAGGCTTGCGCGGGAAATCTCGCGAAAGGATGGTACATATCACTTTGGTGGTGTTGGAGATACTTGGCGCGTTCGGCGCCGTGGCCAGCATTGTTTCCTTAGTGCTGTATCTGCACGACAGGAAAAAGAAGTGAGCCGTCTGCCACGAACAGACGGCTCATTCTGTTGTGTCACATGAACCCCCGGCTATGCCGGGGGGGCAAAATAGGCTTT
>CANRIU010000073.1 GCA_947630755.1 uncultured Oscillospiraceae bacterium
ATACATTCAGCCTTCAACCCACCCCGCGCGGGGCGGAGTAGAACTACGGATTAACGTTCACAACAGAAGGAGCGGCAACGGGGATGGTGCTGAAGTCAATTCGACAAAGCACCGCGCGAAATTTGGGGCGACAAAGCCCCCGACAACCGCCGCGAAAGCCGTCCCGCCGTAAAAAGCGAAAACCCTGGTCTGCGAAACGGCACAATCCAAATGCGCCGAAGTAAAGCGAGAAAAGAGAGAACCGAAGCCGGGCACCCCGGGGGGAAATCCAGAGGGGGGCCCGCAGGCCCCTCTCTGTGTCGTTTTTAAAAGGGGGTGTCCAGAGGGAGCAAAGGGAGCCGCGCAGCGGCGGAAGTGCCGCTTGACGGCAAATTGAAATCCCCCCTGAGCCGGTTTTCTCTCTTTTGGTTCTTTTCTCTCTTTTGACGGGTCAAAAGAGAGAAAACGAACATGTCCCGTCCACCTCCCAAGGTGGACAAAACCCTCCGCCCTTCGGGCGGGATACCTCCCGCCTGTCGGCGGGTCCCTGTCCACCTTCGGTGGACTTGCTCCGCCTTACGGCGGCTTCCGTCACCTTGGGACTTGACGGAGCGGCGGTTAAAGTGATATGGTATATTATGTTGTTCTCATTGCGGGACGCTTTTGGGGAGAAACGATGGGGAGTATTGCCGATATTGCGGAGAGCGCTTTGATGAATGACGATTTCCCGTTTTTCGGCGGATCTCAATGCCCCATATGATTTTGCGGCCTGACAGTATCGATACCCGTCCGGGGACGGGAGTTTGCTTTTGCACAGAACATTATGAAAAAAGGAGAAGAGCCATGCGTATTTATGAAGACCCGGGTAAGACCTCCGACAGAAGGCTTCCAGCCAGAAGCTGGTATATTCCCGAGGGCGTCAGCGAGCAGACAGACCTTTGCGGGCAGTGGAGGTTCAAATTTTTTGAGCGGGACGTCGACGCCCGGGATCCCATAACCGGGTGGGACAGCATACCCGTGCCCTCCTGCTGGCAGACGGAGGGCTGGGAGGCGCCGAACTACACGAATATAAATTATCCCTTCCCGGTGGACATGCCCTATGTCCCGGACGACAACCCCTGCGGGGTATACGAGCGGGACTTTGTCCTGGAGCGCAGGTGGGGCAGGGTGTACTATGTTTTTGAGGGCGTTAGCTCCTGTGCCTTTCTCACCATAAACGGGCGGTACGCCGGGTTCACTCAGGGGAGCCACCTTATGGCGGAGTTTGACATAACCGACCTTGTCCGGGAGGGGCTCAATACCGTGAGGGTATATGTGCTCAAGTGGTGCTGCGGAAGCTACCTTGAGGACCAGGACGCCTTCCGTTACAGCGGGATATTCCGGGACACATACATACTCCAGCGCCCTGAGGGACACATCGCGGATGTGGAGGTCATACCGAACGGCAGCTCCTTGCATATTAAGCTTTCAGGGGCGGCCGGGGCGAGGGTATTTGACGGAGAGGAGCTCATCTACTCCCAGGAGGTATTGACCGAGGAGTCGCTCATAAAGATACCCGAGCCGAAAATGTGGAGCGCGGAGACGCCGCACCTTTATACGCTGGAGCTCTCCCGGGCGGGGGAGGTCATTAGAATCAAAATCGGTTTTCGGCAGATGGAGATCTCCGAGAGGGGAGAGCTTTTGATAAACGGCGTGGCGGTGAAGCTCCGGGGGGTGAACCACCACGACACGAGCATGTTCCGGGGCTGGTGCCAGAGCCCGGAGGAGATGAGGCGCGACCTTGAGCTGATGAAGAGCCTGAACATAAACTGCGTCAGGACCTCCCACTACCCGCCCCACCCGAGGTTCGTCAGGATGTGCGATGAGCTGGGGTTATATGTGGTGCTGGAAAATGACCTGGAGACCCACGGCTTTGCCTCAAGAAACGGCGCGGCCTCAGAAGGCTACGACAACACCCCGGATGAGTGGCCCGCCACGAGCATCATGTGGAGGGGGGAATTTCTCTCCCGGATGGAGCGGACGGTGGAGACGAACAAAAACTGTCCCTCGGTTATTATGTGGTCTCTGGGGAACGAGAGCGGCTTCGGGGAGAACCACAGGTGGCTTCTGAGATACCTCTACACCAGGGAGCCCACCCGGCTCAGCCACTACGAGGGCGCGGGGGACGCTGCGGCGGAAACAGAGCTGCTGGACGTGGTGTCATGGATGTACCCGAGCCTTAAAAAGGTCCGGGCGGCGGCGGAGGACCCGGAGATAAAAAAGCCCATATTCCTGTGCGAATACTCCCACGCCATGGGCAACGGCCCCGGGGACGTGTGGGAGTACAACAGGCTTTTTGACAGTTACCCGAAGCTCATCGGCGGGTGCGTCTGGGAGTGGGCGGACCATGTGGCTATGACGCCGGAGGGGAGGCGCTACGGCGGGGACTTCCCGGGGGAGCTTGTGAACAGCGGCAATTTCTGCTGCGATGGCATGGTCTTTGCCGACAGGAGCTTTAAGGCCGGGACGCTGGAGATAAAGGCGGCCTATCAGCCCGCTGAGTTCACCTTTGAGGCGGACGGGGTGGCATTGCGCAACAGGCTGGACTTCACGGACCTTGACAGATTTAAGCTTGTGCTGGAGACGGAGGCGGACGGCGCAGTTGTTGACAGACGTGAGACGAGGGTGAGCGTTCCGCCACACGGGACCGTTAAGGCGGCGGGATACCCGGAGTTTCCTGAGAGCTTCCGGCTCGGCGCGCATTTAAGGGCGATGCTTGTGGACGACAGGGGAGATGTGCGCGCCTACGCCGAAAAGGAGCTTCCGGGAAGGCGGACGGCGCCGGAGCGGGGGCAGCCATGTGAGCTTTATGAGGAGGGGGACAGTATTATCGCCCGGGGCGAGGGGTTTGAGTATGTGTTCTCAAAGCGCCTCGGGACATTGACCGGGGCGGAGACCGGGGGGAAGCAGAGGCTTCTTGCCCCGGTGAGGCTGGGGGTTTTCCGCGCCCCCACGGACAACGAGCGGAACGTCCGGCGGCTGTGGACAGACGAGGACGAGTGGCAGGGGGAGAACTGGAACAAGTCATTTATAAAGACCTACGGCACCGAGGTCAGGGGGAACGAGATAACCGTCACCGGGTCCCTCGCGGGGCCTGCCCGCAGGCCCGCCGTCAGGTACACCTCCCGCTGGAGCTTTTTTGCCGACGGGGCGGTGGAGGTGCACTTCGACTGCCGGGTGGACGAGAAGGCGCCGTGGCTTCCGAGGCTCGGCCTGGACTGGACCCTTGACAAAAAGTGCGGGCCCTTCACCTACTACGGCATGGGGCCGGAGGAGAACTACCCGGATATGTGCCACTTTGCGCGGACGGGGCTTTATGAGAGCAGCGCGGAGAGGGAGTATGTGGACTACGTCCGCCCCCAGGAGCACGGAAACCACATGGGGGTGAGGGAGATAAATATTGACGGGCTGTGCTTCTCATCCGAAAAGCCCTTCGCAATAAACGTCTCCGCCTTCTCGCCGGAGGAGCTCTGCGCCGCGGCCCACTCGGATGAGCTGCCAAAGGACGGGAAATACACGCACCTGCGCACGGATTTCGCCGTCTCGGGGCTGGGGTCAAATTCCTGCGGGCCGGAGCTTGAAGAGAGATACCGGGTGAGCGAAAAGCACATTGAGTTTGATTTAAACTTACGTCCCGGGAGGTGAGCGGGAGATGGGAGGTAAATACTACATTTCCGTTGACTGCGAGGGGGCGGCCTGCGTTGTGGGAACGCCCGGGGAGACGGGGCTTGGCCGGGGTGACGCCTGGAGATATGCCTGCCGTCAGGCGTCGCTGGAGGCGTCGGCCGCTGCGAAGGCCCTTTTTGACGCCGGGGCGGAGCGGGTGATAGTCTGGGACAGCCACGGCGCCGGGGTGAACCTCGAATACGATCTCATGGACCCCCGCTGCGAGATACTTCTGGGCGCGGGGCACAGGGGGAGATTCGTGGGGCTGGAGCCGGACTTTGCCGGAGTGCTGCTCATCGGATACCACGCCATGGCGGGGTCCGAGGGGGTGCTGTCCCACACATACAGCTCAAAGGCCTTTCGGCGCTACAAGCTGGACGGAAGGCCCATGGGGGAGCTGGCTGTTGACGCCGCCGTTGCCGGGGAGGCGGGGGTGCCTGTCCTCTTCTGCTCCGGGGACGACGTGCTACTCAGGGAGGCTCGGGAGCTTTTGGGCGACGTGGCGGCGGTGGAGACGAAGAAGGCCCTCTCAAGGACCAGCGCACTGAGCCGTCACCCGGCGGCGGTCTGTCAGGAGATATATGATACCGTCCTCGCCGCGGCGAGGGAGGGGGCGAGGGTCCCAATTTTTACCCTGCCAAAGCCGCTGGAGGTGGAGCTTATATTCCAAAACGCCCTGGAGGCCGCTATGTGGAGCGTTCCGGACAGGCGGGGAAGGCCCTTTGAAAGTCCGGATGAGCTCACCCGCCGGGGAGAGGTGGAGAGCGTCAGGAGCCTTTTTAATACTGCTCTCCTGTAAACATTTAGACTTTTTATGGAAAAACAGTATAATTAAAATAAGCCGGAAAAGGCCCTGCGGCCTTTTCCGGCTTATTTTGCTGTGAAATCCTTATCAGAGGCTTACGAGCCTGCCGCCGGGGATCTCGACCTTCTCCCCGTCGACCTGGAGCCAGACGCTGTCGGCGGAGGGGTTGTAGACCCTGTCGCCTGCGGCGGTGAACCGGAGGCGCTTTGCCGCGTCCATGTAGTCCACAATCTCAATATTTGTGGCGTACCAGATGTCGTCCCGGCCGCCCACCAGGGCGCAGAAGTCCTCCATCACATTCCAGCTGTTGTCGTTTGAGAACTCGTAGCTGTGGCCCCAGACGTACATCATGTAGAGGTACTGGGTCTTGAAGAGCTTTGTAAACTCCTCCCCGCGCTCGAGGAGCCTGTCCCGGTGGTGGCAGGTGCCACGCCAGGCGAGAAAGTCCTCCGGCATCTTAAAGCCCCCGGTGGTCTCCACCACCCGGGCGTATTTTATGCCCAGCATGGGGAGAAGCGCCATGATCTCCCGGGAATATGAGCCGTTGGGGTAGGCAAGGCCCCTGACGGGGGCGCCGATTATGCTCTCAAGCTCAAATCTGTCCTGAAGGATCTGGCGGGCGGTGAGCTCCGGGGGGCATCTCTCGATAGTGGGGTGGGTGTAGGTGTGGCAGGCTATCTCATGCCCGGCGTAGAGGGAGGCGTACTCCTCCGGGGGTATGCGCCGGGGGTCGTCAAAAAGGCCGGAGTTTAAGTTGAAGGTGCCCTTTATGCCGTTTTTGTTGAAAATCTCCACAAGGCGGCGGTCCTCCTCCTTGCCGTCGTCGTAGCTCATGGTCAATACCTTGTGCTTTCCGCCGGGAAAGCAGGTGTAAATCGTGTGAAAGCCGGGGACTAACATAGACTACCTCCCATATTTGAATTAATTATTGACGGGAAATTATTTGCTCGGCGAATTGTCGCCGACAGCCGGGGGGACGGGTTTTCGGGACATTACGATGACGGTGCAGGCGATTATCGCCGCCGTGACACTGAGGCTCACGGGGTAGACGAGCATGAGGGCGCCGAAGGTGTGGTGGCTGGGGAATACGGCGTAGACCCAGAAGAAGCGTATGCCGCAGATGCAGATGAGGGCCACCAGCGCCGGGGCGAGGCTCATCCCGAAGCCCCGGAGGTAGCCGGACAGGACCTCCACCATCAGGGAGAAGATGTGGCCCAGGAACATGTATCTCACCCGTATAAGGCCGGAGGCGATGACCTGGGGGTCGTTGTTGAATACCCAAAGGAGCCTGGAGGCGAAGATGAGGACTATGCCGCCAACGGTTATGAGCGTGCCGTAGCCCGTGAGGAAGGTGACGCGAAGGGCGCGGCGGCAGCGGTCCATGTTGCCGGCGCCGTAGTTCTGCCCGACGAAGGTGGTGCAGGCCTGACCGAAGGAGTTTAAGATGGAGTAGGTGAAGGTCTCAAGGTAGCCCGCGGCGGAGGAGGCGGCCATCACCACCGTGCCGAGGGAGTTTACCGCGGACTGGACGCAGATGTTGGCAAGGGAGAATACCATTCCCTGTATCCCCGCGGGGATGCCCACCCGCAGGACGCGCCTTAGAGTGGGCAGGTGTATGGAGAGCTTTTTGAGGTCCACGCGAAGCTCCGTTTTGCTGCGGCAGAGGAGCACAAGGAGTATCCCCGAGGAGAGGATATTGGAAATCACGGTGGCGTAGGCCACGCCGTCCACCGTTCGGTGGAGCTTAATGACAAAGAGGAGATTGAGGGCGATGTTCACAACGCCGGAGACGGTGAGGACGATGAGGGGGGTCCTGGTGTCGCCCTGGCTGCGGAATATGGCGGACTCAAAGTTATAGAGGAGTATGACGGGCATACCCATCATGTAGATGCGAAGGTAGAGCTCCGCCATTTCCTCCACGTCGGCGGGGACGTCGAGGAGACGGACTATGGGGCCGGAGACGAATTGACCGAGTATCGCGAGGATAATTCCGCCGAGGATGGAGACGAGGATGGAGGTGTGGACCGTCCTGCGGACGCCGTCGTGGTCGCCGGAGCCGAGAAGCTGGGAGATTATGACGTTCGTGCCCAGGGAGAGGCCCACGAACAGGTTGACGACGAGGCCAATCACCGGGCCGTTGCTGCCCACCGCAGCCTGGGCGGCGCTTCCGGCGAGCTTTCCGACTACCGCGACGTCGGCGGCGTTAAAGAGCTGCTGGATTATTCCGGTGCACGCCAGAGGCAGTGCGAAAAGTACGATTTTGTCCCAGATGCAGCCCTCAAGCATTTCAAGCTCCCCGCGCTTTTTCATTGGATCCCGCCCGCTTTCAAGATAATTGACCCTGTGGTCATAAGCGATTGTAGCACTTTTTGCGGCGATTTCAAGTGCCTTTCGGCGATTCGGACGCTTGACGAAACCCGCCCCGCGCCGGGGGCGGAAAATAGACAATACGCTAAAGCCCTGGGGCCAAAAAATGACCCCCGGAGGCCGCCAGTGGACCGTATCCCGAAAAACAGACAATGAAAAAAGACACCCCCTGTTGTAGAATAAAAGGTACAACAGGGGGTGAA
>CANRIU010000074.1 GCA_947630755.1 uncultured Oscillospiraceae bacterium
CTTTCTCGGACTTTGGCAAGTTCCCATTTTGGGGACTTGCCGCTTTTGTGTATTGGTTGCCCCTGTCCCCGCCGTGGGACGCCTTCTCCGACTCGTACTGCTTGCCGATGAGATACTTCCGCTGTTCCGGCGTCAGGTTCCGCCGCCCGAGCTGATGTTTGCATATCCAGGCGACGGCGGCCTCGGCGTCGGGGAAGGACTTGTCAAAGGTGGTGTAGCGAATCTCCGGGTGGGCCTGGGCGATGCGGAAACGGTTGTGTCCGTCCACGATAGCGCCGTTCCAGGTGATGATGGGGTTTATGATTACACCGTCAGCCCGAATGTTTTCTTCGAGCTGACGGTACTCATCTTCCGTCAGAGAAGGAATTTTGTTTTCAAACTCAGGTTCAATTCTGATGTTCATTTTCTTGCTCCTATGTAAGCCGGACCGTGGGACACAGCCCGGCCTCACATCATTGTTACCGCATTTGCCCTCGGCACCCCCGGTTGGGAAACATCAGACGGCGGCTTGCTGACCGCTCCATAGGGTTCTAACCTCCCCGCCTTCATCATGGCCGGGCCGCGAATTACGCAAAGTACATTATCCCTGCAAAGGTCCTGGCCGAGCCGGTCGCAATCCGGCTCACGCGGGTACGGATGTATCGCTCTCTCGGGGACCCCAAGAAAACTTGCTCCAACGAGGTCACGGCGCTCCGCCCGCCTTGGCTTGCTCATGCAGGAACGTATCTGATGAGTGACTTATTCAGTTGTAGGGTGAAAGAGCTTTTTTGCCCTTTCACCTTACAACGGACGTATAGAGGGTAAACCACAACCCCCTAATCAAAATATTTTTTTGCTTTCTCCCGGAGCTTGGCTGCGATATTCTGTATGGCCTGATAGCTCACACCATGGGACGCCGCGTATTCCGCCAGGCTCATGGTGCCAAGCAAACACTTTTCAAAGACATCCCGCTGATAGGGCGTTAAGGTCTTGATGAAGGCGTCTGTGTCCATTTGTGCGGCAAGGGAGTCCTCCATATTCATGGGGTCAATGAGCCATGTGGCCTGCATATCGTCAGAGTTGTCGAGGCTTATGTAGTCCGTGGAGAGCAAGGCGCTTCGCTCGGAAGGGTGGTTCGGGGTAACGACCCCGGCCTTCGACCGGCGCAGCCGCTTTTCCTCGGCGCGCAGGAGCCGGAAGGTGTCCCGGTCAACCTCGCGCACCTCGCCGGTGCGCTTGATCCGCACCATACACTTGCCATCCTCGGTAGTCCAGAGGTCATAATCAAAATCCTCCGGCGTTTTTGGCGGTTTCACAATGTAATCTCCTTTCTCGTTTTCGGGTGGGAAAACGAGGGAGACTACGGCGGCCGCCCTTTTCTGCCGATGTACCTCCGCAGGAGCGCGGAGGCTTTTCCAAAAGCAGCGGCAAATCCGCTGAATTGGAAAAATATGAATTTTATTTCCGCTGAGTAGGCGTACCTCTCGGGCCGGTGGAAATGAAACGCATTGGCGTTCCATATTCAACTTGCCTATCAGCAGTTGACATACAAGCTCCTTTCCATATTGGTAGGAATTATATTACCTATAAGTTAGGGAATCCATTTAGTACATGGGAAACGGTTCCTGTTGTAAAATGAATAGGTATTATATATCTATCAAGGAGGGGAATATAATGCCTGATTTCTCCCGCCCATTGGGGGACGTGGCAAAGAGAGCCCGTGGCAGATTGGATTACACCCAAAGTGAAGTGGCGGCTGGAGTAGAAACGGATATTCGCACGATCTCAAACATAGAAAACTATCGGGCGAACCCGGAAATGAAGGTGCTGTTCCCGCTTGTCCGCTTCCTTAAAATCGACCCACGGGAGATTTTCTACCCGGAGATGACCAGGGAGGGGCCAAGCATCCATCATCTCCGCACTCTCATTGACGGCTGCACCGACAAGGAAGCCGAGAAGCTGATACCCGTTTTGGAGGCGGTCCTTCATATCATGAGGACCAGCGACTACACCACCGTAGAAGAATAGGTACATAAAACAAAAGGAGCCTGCGTCCCCCAAAAGGGGAAGCAGGCTCTGCGCTTATAGCGTCCGGCTCATTTGCTTTTGACCATTTTCAACTGTGCTACGTCTACACGGATTTCTTTTTTACACCTTGGGCAGTAGAGAGGGAAATTGACAAGTACCGTATCCTCATATACCTTCGTCCGGGTCCTGCCGCCGCAGATAGGGCAGTTGATCCAGACGGATTTTCTCTGGCTTTCTGCCATAATCGTCTCACTTCCTTTGGCGAAGCCCTGCGTTGAACGTCCGGCTTATCTCGTCAAAAATGATTTACGGTTATTATATCTTTTCCGTTCCTGTCATTTTCATCGGTGATGGTTATTTCCCCGCCAGTGATGGTAAGAGCGGAAAGATTGCTTTTTCCTTTGATGTCGATCCCGGCGCAGCGGGCCTTATCCCTGGCTGGAGACGAGCTCGCCCAAGGTGGTCTCTCCCCAGCTGTAATTGGTCATGTAGCTCCCTTTGAAAAGCCGGGCGTATTCCTCTTTGCCGGAGAGGTAGTTATAGAGATCGCAATCCACCTTTTCCGGGATCAGGCGGCGCTTACCGTTGACGGATTCGACGATACCGGAGATGCCGTACTCCTCCAAGGTGTTTTTCAGGCGGAGGGCCACTTTGCGGTAGCGGGACAGAGTCAGGGTATTGGCCGGTTCGTCCTCCCACAGGAAGCTGACGGCCTCCTCCGGGGTCACATAGCCGCCCTGGCGGTCCACTAAAAGTGCCAGCAGCTCCTTGGATTTCTTATTGCGGAACACCATGGGACTGCCGCCTACGAACACGTCAAAATAGCCGAAGGTGCGGATGGATACCTTGCGGTCTCCGGGCAGGGCCGACTTCTCCTCCGCGCTGTTCCCCTCCATGGAGTAGAGCATCACGAACCGGGAGGAGGCGGCATCCGGCTCCTTCTCGGAGCAGATGGCCTTGATCTTCCGCTCGGTCTCGGTCCGGTGGTCGAAATAGGTAAACTCCGCCTCGCCTCGCTTCCACAGCTCCTCGAAATCGTCATAGGAGGCCTCGCTGTACGCCACGAACCGCTCCAAGGGGGTGTACCGCTCGGTGAGCGCTAACCACTCCTCCGGGGTGTAGCCGAAGAACCCGCAGACATTTTCGCTGGCGTACAGGGGCTTGACCAGCCTGTCCGGCGTCACCTCAAAGGCCGCGAGGCCGTCGGAGAACTGCATCACCAGGTCCCGCATTTTCTCCTTGAGCCGTGTGTTCTCCGAAAGGAGGGTCGCGCTGCTGTCTGGCTCCCTGACGGCGCGGCAGCAATAGAGGCTCAGGGATTCGTCCACCTTGATAAAGACCCCCGTGTACTGCCGCACGGTGCCCTCGGAGGACAGGGCGGAATAGGTGATCTTCGCGGGCTTTCCGTCGTCGCTCCGAGGCTTTTTCTGGCAATAATTCAGGAAAAACCGCCGGACGGACTCCTGCTCCTCCGGGGAGACAGAGACGATGAGCCACCGCTCCAGGGCGTCCTCAATCTGCATGGCTATGTTTTCAAAGCGCTTGAAGGAGGAGAAATCCCGGCTGTGGAGGCACTTCACGGTGTCGGCGTCCAGGTTGAACTCAAAGATGCTGTCATAGACATCCGAGAGGGCCCGGAGATAGCGCCTGTTCTCACCCTGCTTCCTGGCCAGATACCGATCGGTGATGTCCATGCAGACGCTCTGGAACTCCGCCTGGCCCTGCTCATTGACGCTTTTTGTGACCCAGCCCAGAATGTGGGCCCGGGTGCCGTCACAGCGCAGAAGGGTCATCTCCCCGGCGATGGGGGCGTCGGCGGAGTAGACGCGGTTGAGATATTTTGAGAACCGGCGGCGCTCCTCCATGGGGACCATCAGGAAGATGTCGTTTTTGTACATCTCCAGGTAGTCGATCTCGCCGTCCTTCACCTTCGGGAAGCGCATGAGCTCGATCATCTTTTGGTTGATGTAGGTGATTTTCGGCTGTTTTTCACAGGTGTATTTCAAAAACCCGCAGGGGATGGAGTCGTTCAAAAACCGCTGTTCGTCGCTTTTCACGTCGGTGATGTCCGTCAAAACCGAGGAGGCGGTCAGGGTCCCGTCCGGGAGGCGCCGGGGGGTCAGGGTGTCCCGGACGCAGATCACGGCGCCGTCCTTCTTGAGGAGCCGGTAATCACAGGTGAGGGACTGCTCCTGCTCGGCGACCGCCCGGAGAAAATCGCTGTACTTCTGCCTGTCCCCGGGGTGGACAAGCTGGGCGTAGCGGTCCTCTCGGCCGTCCGTGAGCTCGTCCTTCTGAAGGCCCAGAAGGGCACAGAGATTGGAGCTTACGAAGCCGAGGCGCACAGGCGGCGTCAGGATGACCTGATGGAAGCCGCAGACCTGGCTGTCAAGGATATCCTCTATGTTGTTCGTCGCGTCGTTCATGGGCTCTCCTTTTGCGCTTCAGGGAATCGTGTACCGCTCATTATAGTACAACCTTCTTGAAATGTACAGCTATTTCTCGCCGCGCAGGACGGTCTTTTGGATCTTGCCGCTGATGGTCTTGGGCATTTCGGGTACGAATTCCAGGCAGCGGATCCATTTGTACTCCGCCAGCTTTTGATTGCAGAAGGTCTTGATCTCCAGCTCCAGCTCCGGGGTGGGCGTATAGCCCGCGCCCAGGACCGCCACGGCCTTGATGGCCTGCCCCCGGAGAGGGTCAGGCACGCCAATCACACTGCACTCCACCACGGCCGGGTGCTCCATCAGGACGTTCTCCACCTCACAGGGTCCCACCCGGAAGCCGCCGGTCTTGATGATGTCGTCGAAACGGCCCTGGAACCAATAGTGGCCGGTCTCATCCCGTATGGCCGCGTCCCCGGTGTGGTAGACGCCGTCCCGCCAGACCGCGCGGTACTGCTGGTCCTGGTTGAGGTACGCCGCGAACACCCACGGCTGCCGGCCGGGCTTTTCGGGGACGATGACCACCTCGCCCACCTCACCCACATCCACGATCTGTCCGCTTTTTCCCCGGAGCTCGATGCGGTAGAAGGGCGAGGGCGTCCCCATGGAGCCGGGCACAGCCTCGTCGCCCAGGAAATTGGCCATGAGAAGGGCCGTCTCCGTCTGCCCGTATCCCTCCCGCAGGGGAAGGCCGGTGAGCTCTGTGAACTTGCGGGACACCTCCGGGGACAGCAGCTCCCCGGCGGTGGTGGTGTGCCGGAGGGTGGGCATCGGGGGGATGCCCTTGCGGACCAGATAGCGGTAGACCGTGGGAGGAGCGCAGAAGGAGGTGACGCCGCAGCGGTTGATGACGGCGGTCAGCTGCTTCGGCTCGAAGTTGTCGAAATCGTAGACCATGACGGCGCTGCCCACCAGCCACTGGCCGTAGATTTTCCCCCAGGAGGCTTTGGCCCATCCCGTTTCCGCCACGGTGAAGTGGAGGCCATTGTCCTCCGCCCCGTGCCAGTATTTTGCCGTCACGATGTGGGCCAGGGGATAGGAGTGGTCGTGGATCACACCCTTGGGGAAGCCCGTGGTGCCGGAGGTGAAATAGAGGATCATGGGGTCGGAGACGGATGTCTCCACCCTGTCAAGGTCCCCGGAGGCGTCCTCCATGGCCTCAGAGAGGTTTTCAAAGCCCTCCGCCTCCCCGTGGACGGTCCAGAGAAGCGCCTGCCCGCCAGTCTTACTGAGCGCGGCGGTGACCTTGGCGGGGACGCCGTTCTGGGTGGTGCAGACCACGGCCCGGGCCTTGGAGGTCTCCAGCCGGTACGCAAGGTCGCTGACGGTCAGCATATGGGTCGCGGGAATGGCCACGGCCCCCAGCTTGTGCAGGGCCACCACAGCGAACCAGTATTCATAGTGGCGTTTCAGGATCAGCATCACCCGGTCGCCCCGGCGGATGCCAGAGGCGCGGAACACATTGGCCATCTGATTGCTGGCCCTTTTGATGTCCCCAAAGGAGAAGGTGTGCTCCTCCCCCTGGACGTTGCACCACACCAGGGCCCGCTTGTCTGGCGTCCTGTCGGCGATCTTGTCCACCACATCGTATCCGAAGTTGAAGTTGTCCGGGTACTTTAGTGTAAATTTTGTGAGACGGCCCTTTTCATCAAAGGACTCTTCGCAATATTCCTGATATACGCTCATGCCTGTGCCTTTCCCACCGCGGCCGTGCCCAGGGCGCGGAATCTGTTATAGCGGTTTTGCGTCAGCTCCGGGTCCTTTGCAAGCTCCCGGAGCTCCTCCGTCAGGAGGGCGCGGATCCGGGCGTAAAATACCTCGGTGCCCATATTGTTCTCGGAGAGGATACGGTCGATGACGCCCAGGCTCTTGGCGTCCTCGGCGGTCATCTTGAGGCTGGAGGCGGCCTCGGGGGCCTTGCCGGGGTCCTTCCAGAGGATGCTGGCGCATCCCTCCGGGGAGATGACGGAATAGACGGCGTTTTCCAACATCCAGACCCTGTCCGCCATGGCCAGGGCCAGGGCGCCGCCGCTGCCGCCCTCGCCGATGAGGACGGAGATGATGGGCACGCACAGGGTGGACATCTCCAGCAGGTTCTCCGCGATGGCCTCCCCCTGGCCCCGTTCCTCGGCGTCGATGCCGCAGTACGCCCCGGCGGTGTCCACGAAGCTGACCACGGGACGGCCGAACTTCTCCGCCTGCTTCATGAGGCGCAGGGCCTTGCGGTAGCCCTCCGGCTGGGGCATCCCAAAATTGCGCCTGGTGCGCTCCTTGGCGGTGTGGCCCTTTTCGATGGCAATCACGGTGACGGGCTGGCTCCCGAGCCTGGCGAGGCCCCCCACCACAGCCGGGTCGTCCCCGAAGCGCCGGTCCCCGTGGAGCTCCATGAAGCCCTGAAAGATGTTCCTGATAAAGTCACTGCCCGTGGGCCGCTTGTTGTCCCGCACGAGCCACACC
>CANRIU010000075.1 GCA_947630755.1 uncultured Oscillospiraceae bacterium
ATCGAAATCCCCCTTGACCCGGTTTTCTCTCTTTTGGTTCTTTTCTCTCTTTTGACGGGTCAAAAGAGAGAAAACGAGCATTTCCCCGTCCACCTCCCAAGGTGGACAAAACGCTCCGCCCTCCGGGCGGAAAAACCCGTCTTTTCAAGACAGTCCCACCGTCCACCTTCGGTGGACTCACCCCGCCTGACGGCGGGTCCCCGGTTTCCTCCGGGGACCTTTCCCTCCGCCCTCCGGGCGGAATACCCCGTCTTTTCAGACGGCCTCCGTCCGCCTCCGGGCGGACTCACCCCGCCTGACGGCGGCCCTCCGGCGTTTCACAACGCCCTTTTTTGTATCGCCGCCCAGCGTCTGGGAAATCTCCCCGGCGTCTCCGACACCTTCTCCACGACCACCACCCGGCGGACAATGTCCGTCCCCGGAATGGCATATTCGCGAATGTCCGAAACGCTCCCGCCAAGCGTCCGTATGGCGGCCTGCGCCTCGGCGATCTCTCCGTCAGAGCCCGCGGCCTTCAGCGCCAAAAACCTCCCGCCGACCCGCACAAACGGCAGGCACATCTCCGCCAGCACCCGCAGCTCCGCCACCGCCCTCGCCACGGCAAAGTCGAATCTCTCCCGGCACTCAGGCTCCCGGCCCAGCTCCTCCGCCCTGCCGCACAGGCAGCGGCACTCAAGCCCCAGGCTCGCAGTGAGCTCCCGGAGAAATTCCACCTTCTTCTCGGTGGCATCCAGCAGCGTAAGCTCCATCGACGGGACCGCTATTTTGAGCGCAAGCCCCGGAAGTCCGCCTCCGGTGCCCACGTCAATGACGCTCCGCCCCTCAAGGTCCGCGTATCTCAGCACCGCAATGCTGTCGAGGAAGTGGAGCCTCGCCGCCCCGTCCTCGCCCTCGATGGCGGTGAGGTTAAAGCGCCGATTTGCCTCATTAAGGCACTCGTAATACCTGCGGTAAAGCCCCTCGGCCCCCTCAGGCAGGGATATGCCGAGGGCGCTGGCGCCCCCGGCTAATATTTCCTCCAACATTTTTCCTTACTTTTTCAGCAGATCCCGGATCTCCGTGAGAAGCTTCTCCTCGTTTGACGGCTCCGGCGGCGCCGGGGGCGCGGGGGGCTCCTCTTCCTTTTTCCGGTGGAGACTGTTTATCGCCTTGACCATGCAGAACACCACAAAGGCCAGAATGATAAAGTTGACAATGGCCTGAATGAAATTGCCCAGCATTATGGTCGCCGAGCCTATGTTGAAGCTCAGTGAGGCAAATGTCGCCTCGCCTATGAAAATGCCGATGATGGGCATGATTATGTCGTTGATAAGGGAGGTGGTAATGCTTGAAAACGCCCCGCCCACGATAACGCCCACCGCCAGGTCCATCACGTTTCCGCGCATGGCGAAGGCCTTGAACTCATTTAGGAACTTTTTCATAAGTACTCCTTAAGACGGTATTTTATTCCAGTCACGCCTCGTGGGCGGGCTCTGCGGGCTCGGCAGGCTCGGTGCTCTCCTCGGTGACGTCGATGGTGATGCCGTCCTCCTCGGGCTCCTCGGCCTCGTCACAGCAGCACTCGTCCTCGCACTGGCACTCGTCCTTTTTGGCAAGGCCCGGGAGCAGACGGACATTGATCGTATTCTTCCCGTCGGCGCCGGGGGTGTAGGTCAGATTCCAAAGCGCGGCCTTGACCTGTGTAGCTCCGGTCTCCTCGTCCTTCTTCACCTTGTAGGGCACGAAGGCCGCGGCAGCGGTGACACCGAGAATAACCCTCCATACTGTTTTCATAATAATTTGCCTCCTTAAATTATATTATTTATTTTATTGCAAAACTTATTACTTCCTGCCGGATTTCGCCGCATTTTCCCGCTTTAGATTACATTCGGCGCTTTAGTAAGCTCCGCCTTCCCGCCCATGTAGGGCCGAAGGACCTCGGGTATGCGCACGGAGCCGTCGGCGGAGAGGTTGTTCTCCAGAAGGGCGATGAGCATCCTCGGCGGCGCCACGCAGGTGTTGTTGAGCGTGTGTGCCAGGAATATCTTCCCGTTCTCGTCCTTTATCCTTATTTTCAGCCGCCTCGCCTGTGCGTCCCCCAGATTCGAGCAGGAGCAGACCTCAAAATATTTCTGCTGTCTGGGGCTCCACGCCTCGATGTCGCAGGACTTCACCTTCAGGTCCGCCAGGTCCCCGGAGCAGCACTCCAGCTGCCGCACGGGTATATCCAGGCTCCTGAACAGCTCCACGGAGTACCGCCATAGCTTCTCATACCACTCCATGGACTCCTCGGGTCGGCAGACCACGATCATCTCCTGCTTCTCGAACTGGTGGATGCGGTAAACTCCCCGCTCCTCCACCCCGTGGGCGCCCTTCTCCTTCCGGAAGCAGGGCGAGTAGCTGGTGAGGGTGTGGGGCAGCGTGGACGCCGGGATTATCTGGTCGATGTACCTTCCTATCATGGAGTGCTCGCTTGTCCCGATGAGGTACAGGTCCTCCCCCTCGATCTTATACATCATGGCGTCCATGTCGGACTGGCTCATGACCCCCTCCACGATGGCCCCGTGCATCATGTAGGGCGGTATCATGTAGGTGAAGCCCTTATTAATCATAAAGTCCCTTGCGTATGCCAGCACCGCCTCGTGGAGCCGCGCGATGTCGCCCACCAGGTAATAAAACCCGTTCCCTGCGACCCTTCTCGCCCCGTCCAGGTCTATGCCGTTGAAGGACTCCATGATCTCCGTGTGGTAGGGTATGGGGAAATCCGGCACCTTCGGCTCGCCGAACCTCTGCACCTCCACGTTGTGGCTGTCGTCCGGCCCGATGGGCACGCTGGGGTCGATGATCTGGGGGATCTTCATCATCACCTCGCGGAGCTCCGCCTCGTATTTCGTCTCCAGCGCCTCCAGCTCCCCGAGCCTCTCCCCGTCTGCCTTGACCTCGGCCTTTATCTCCTCCGCCTCGGCGAGCTTCGACGGGTCCTTCTTCGCCTGCCCCATGAGCATCCCGATTTTCTTCGAGAGCTGATTCCTCTTCGCTCTCAGCTCGCTGGCCTCGTTTATGGCGGCGCGGTTGGCCCTGTCAAGCTCCGCCGCCCTGTCCACCAGGGGCAGCTTCTCATCCTGGAATTTCTTCCTTATATTTTCCCGTACAAGCTCCGGATTTTCGCGGATAAGCTTAATATCTATCATTTTTCGGCCCTCTTATTTCGTGTTCTCAATATATTTATTATAAATCTCCAGATACGGCTCGTCAAGATACTCCTTCAGCGGTTCGAGCCTCTTTTTCAGCGCCTCCCGCGTCTCCGGGTCCTCGGTGTCCAGAAGCTGTGCCAGCAGCTCCGCCGCGTCCAGCTTGTTCTGGAGCTCCGAATTTTCCCTCTGAAGGTCCTCGATATTCTGCATCGCCTGACTTTGTATCCTGTCGTGCTTGTCAGCCAGATCGTTTATGGTGTTGTTTGACCTCTCCTGTATCGCCCAGCTCAGGGCAATGAGCCCCATCGCCACCACGAAAAGCACAAGCGTGTAAATAATGACCGAAATCTCCCGCTTTTTTGAGTATCTCTCCGCCGGGTCCTCCTTTTTGATCTGGGGCGCGGCCTCCGACGGGGCCTCGTCCCGCTTCTCGAGCTTCACCTCGCCCACCTCCTTATCGCGTCGTAAAGTCCGTTCAGGTCCTCCTCCCCGGTGAACTGGAGCTTAATAACTCCTCCCCGGGCCGTCCCCTCTATCCGAACCTTCCTGTCAAGGAGCCGGCTCAGCTCCTGCTCCATCTCCGCCACATAGTCCACCCCGTCGGGCCCCAGCCGCGGATTTTTCTTCTCCCTTGGCGGTCTCGTCTTCTCCAGCGCCAGTCTCTTCACCAGCGCCGTTGTCGCCTTCACCGAAAGTCCCTCGCTCACGGCCCTTGCCGCGGCCTTTTTCTGAAGCTCCGGGTCGTCCAGCTCCAAAAGCGCTCTGGCGTGGGAGAGGGACAGCTTCCTCTCCTCCACAAGCTCCTGCACCTCCGGCGGCAGCCGCAGCAGCCTTAACGAATTTGTTATCACGGGCCGTGACTTGCCTATCCTGTCCGCCACCTGCTCCTGAGTCAGCCCGTACTGCCTTATCAGCCCCTCGTAGCCCCGGGCCTCCTCCATGGGCGTCAGATCCTCCCGCTGGAGGTTCTCTATAAGCGCCAGCTCCGCAGTTTTCTGTTCGTCCGCCTCGATAATATTCGCGGGGATCTCCGTCAGTCCCGCGTCCCGGGCCGCCCGCCAGCGCCGCTCCCCGGCGATTATCTGGTAGTACCCGTCCCCCATGGACCGCACCGCCACGGGCTGTATCAGCCCGTGCTCCCTGATCGACTGGCTCAGCTCCGCCAGCTTCTCCTCGTCAAAGGCGGACCTGGGCTGGTCCATCCTCGGCTCTATCCGCCCGATGGGCAGCAGCTCCACCCGGGACCTCTCCTCCAGGGAGTCGTCCCCGAAAAGCGCCCCCAGGCCGCTTCCCAAGCCCTTTGCCATCAGCCCCTCCTCCTCTCATTTCTCTCGATGAGCTCCTTCGCCAGCGTCAGGTACGCCTGAGAGCCCCTTGAGGCATATTCATATGCGATCACCGGCTTTCCGTGGCTCGGTGCCTCGGAGAGCCGCACATTTCTCGGTATCATCGTCCTCATGACCTTGTCCCGGAAGTACTTCTTCACCTCCGCCGCCACCTGCATACTCAGGTTCGTCCTGTTGTCGAACATGGTCAGCACCACGCCCTCTATCTCAAGGGCCGGATTCAGCTTCCGTTTTATGAGCCGTATGGTTTTCGTAAGGTCCGAAAGCCCCTCCAGAGCGAAGTATTCGCACTGCACGGGCACCAGCACTGTGTCCGCCGCCACGAGGGCATTCAGCGTCAGGAGCTCCAGCGACGGCGGGCAGTCGATAATAATGTAGTCATACCCATCCCGCAGCTCCTCCAGCGCCTTTTTCAGTATGTATTCCCTCTCCGAAAGTCCCACAAGCTCGATAAGCGCCCCGGACAGTGACTTGTTTGACGGCAGAAGGTCCCCGTACTTTGTCCGGACCACCGCCTCCCCGGGCTTCACCGCGCCAATCAGCACGCCGTAGGTCCCGCTCCTGACCTTCCCCTTGTCCACGCCCATGGCGGTAGTAGCGTTCCCCTGAGGGTCCTCGTCCACCAACAGCGTCTTTTTTCCCTGCATGGTGAGGGCGTGGGTGAGGTTGACGGCGGTTGTTGTTTTCCCCACGCCGCCCTTCTGGTTCGCCACAGCGATTATCTTTCCCATGTTCTCCCTCCCATCATAAAGCCCGTCTATTATAATCCATTTCATATAATTTTTCAATAAAAATTATATGAACAATGCGATGTTTCACATGAAACATTGAAGGTAAGCCGTCCCGCGCCGAAGGCGGAAAATGTTTTTTGAAAAAGAATGTTTCATGTGAAACATGGGAAGAATTCCGCCCGGAGGGCGAAGCGAGAGGTCCCCAAAGGGGACCGACGGGGCCGCCGACAGGCGGGGTAAGTCCACCGAAGGTGGACGGGCCGTCTGAAAAGACGGGTTTTTCCGCCCGAAGGGCGGTGCGCTTTTGTCCACCTTGGGAGGTGGACGGGATATGTTCGTTTTCTCTCTTTTGACCCGTCAAAAGAGAGAAAAGAACCAAAAGAGAGAAAAACGGCCCGGGGAGGGATTTCGATTTTGCCGTCAAGCGGCACTTCCGCCGCTGCGCGGCTCCCTTTGCCTTCCCCGGGACCCTTCCTTTTAAAAACGACACAGAGAGGGGCCTGCGAACCCCCTTTGGATTTCCCCGGGGACCCGCATCGAGACGTTTTTCTTTCTATTATACCTGAGTAGTTGAAGCGGAGGGCAAAGACTTGAATTTCAGCGTTGTTACGATAGTCCAGCTCCCGCGCCCGCATATTGAGACTTACCGTTGCACCAATCGCCGCGCGGTCCTACATCGAATTGTCTCAGCGTCTACTACCGCTGCTGCTTAATGGTCTATTAAAATACATTCAGCTTTCATCCCACCCCGCGCGGGGTGGAGTAGAACTACAAACTACCGTCAACAAAATATGGAGCGGCAGCGGGGATGGTGCTGAAGTCAATTCGAGAAAGCACCGCGCGGAATATGGAGTAAAAAACCCCAACAACCGCCGCGAAAGCCGAACCGCCGTGAAAAGCGCAAACCCCGGTTTTGCAAAAAATCACCGCACCAAACGCGCCGAAGTAGAGCGAGAAAAGAGGAGAACCGAAGCCGGGCACCCCGGGGGAAATCCAGAGGGGGGGCCCGCAGGCCCCTCTCTGAGTCGTTTTTAAAAGGAAGGGTCCCGGGGAGGGAAAATCGAAATCCCTCCCCGGGCCGTTTTTCTCTCTTTTGGTTCTTTTCTCTCTTTTGACGGGTCAAAAGAGAGAAAACGAACATTTCCCGTCCACCTCCCAAGGTGGACATATGCACTCCACCTCCCAAGGTGGACATATCGCCCCGCCCTTCGGGCGGAAAAACCCGTCTTGTCAGACGGCCCACCGTCCGCCTCCGGCGAACTCATCCACGCCTGACGGCGGGCCCCCGGTCCCCATCCTCTCCGCGCGGGGTAGAGTAGAACCACAGACTACCGTTACCAAACAGCGGAGCGGCAGCGGGGATGGCGCTGAAGTCAATTCGACAAAGCACCGCGCGGAATTTAGGGCGAAAAATCCCCCGATAACCGCCGCGAAAGCCGAACCGCCGTAAAAAGCGCAAACCCCGGTTTTGCGAAAAACCGCCGCACCAAGTGCGCCGAAGGAAAGTGAGAAAAGAGAGAACCATAGCCGGGCACCCCGGGGGAAATCCAGAGGGGGGCCCGCAGGCCCCTCTCTGTGTCGTTTTTAAAAGG
>CANRIU010000076.1 GCA_947630755.1 uncultured Oscillospiraceae bacterium
AAAGAGAGAAAACGAACATTTCCCGTCCACCTCCCAAGGTGGACAAAACCGCTCCGCCCTTCGGGCGGAATATCCCCCGCCTTTTCAAGGCGATTTTCCCTGTCCCCTTCGGGGGCCTTCTCCCGTCCACCTTCGGTGGACTCGCTCCGCCTCCGGCGGACTTACCCCCGGTCCCCTTCGGGGGCCTGCCGCTTTGCCCTTCGGGCTTTATAGCTCCTTGCGGCTTCCAGCTGCTCTCTCGCCGCAAGCAGCGTCGTTTCCGTGATGTTGTCGCCGCCAGTGAGCCGCGCGAGCTCCCGCTCACGCCCCCCGTCGTCGAGGAGCGTGACGCTGGTGCGGGTCCTCCCGCCCTCTACGCGCTTCTCTATGGAGAACTGCCAGTCCGCCATCGCCGCTATCTGCGGAAGATGGGTGACGCAGATCACCTGCTTTCCCGCGCCTATTTCGGCAAGGTGCTCCGCCACCCTCTGGGCGGCTATGCCGGAGACGCCTGTGTCTATCTCGTCAAAGACCATGGCCTCCACGCTGTCCGCACGGGAGAGGACCGTCTTCATCGCCAGCATTATCCGGGACAGCTCGCCCCCCGAGGCGACCTTCGCTATCCTGCCCGGGGCCTCCCCGGCGTTGGCGGCAATCAGGAACCGCACCGCGTCCCCGCCGTCAGGGCCCAGCTCCGCCGGAGCTGTCTCCACCTCAAATGCCGCGCCGGGCATTGAGAGCCCCGCAAGCTCCCGGTCTATCTCCTGCGAAAGCCTCACGGCGCCGGCCTTTCTTATCTCAGTGAGCTCCCCCGCCAGCTTCTGGGCGCGGTGCTTTGCGGAGGCAAGCTTCACCTCCAGCTTCTTTATGCGCTCGTCGGAGGAGCCTATCTCCTCAAGCTCCCTTTTCGAGCGCTCAAGAGTCTCCAGCGCGGCCTCCTCGCTGCCGCCGTACTTGCGCATCGCACGCTTTATGGTGTCGAGCCGGGAGTCCAGCTCGTCCAGCTCCTCCGAGGAGAAGTCAAGGCGGGCCTCCATGTCCCGGAGCTCCTCCGCCACGTCCGCGGCAGTGTATTTAAGCTCCGTCAGCCTCTGGGCCAGCCCCGCCAGCTCCTCGGACCAGCGGAGGGCGTGGTTCACGCTGCCCGCCGCCGCCTCGATGAGGCTCACCGCCCCGTCGGAGCGCTCCGAGCCCAGAAGGCAGGACGCCGCGTCCCGGACGGCCTCGGAGAGCCGCCCGGCGCTCTTCATGAAATCCCGGCGGCGGAGCTTCTCCTCGTACTCACCCGGAACGAGCTTTGCCCGCTCCAGCTCCTTTATCTGGAAGGAGAGGATGTCCACCCTTCTCTCCCGCTCGCCCTCGTCCATGGCGAGGCTGTCCAGCTCCTTTTTTATGCCGACGTACTCACGGTATGCCGCCCGGTACTCCTCAAGCTTCTCCCCGCCGCCGATATAGCCGTCCAGGTACCCCAGGTGCCAGCGCTCGTTCGTCAGGCGCTGTCCATCCCCCTGACCGTGGATGTCAATGAGCCGCAGTCCCAGCTCCCTCAGCTGTGACGCGGGCACGGGGACGCCGTTCACCCGGCAGGAGCTCCTGCCGTCCTCGAGTATGCGGCGGGTGAGGACAAGCTCCCCATCGTACTCTATCCCCGCCCCGGCGCAGAAGCTCTCCGCCTCCGCGCCTGTGAAGGTGGCGGTGACAAGGGCGCTTTTTGCGCCTGTGCGGACTATCTCACGGCTTGTCCGCCAGCCGAGGGACGCCTCCAGGGCGTCGATGACTATGGATTTGCCCGCGCCGGTCTCTCCGGTGAGCACGTTGAGGCCCGGGGAAAATTCAATGTCCGCCCGCTCGACCACAGCTATATTCTCGATGTGGAGCACTGTGAGCATTCTTCCGCCTCCTTTACTCCGAAGAGGACCGCCTCAGAGGGCCTTTTTCATGGTCCTGCACAGCACCTCGGCGCAGTCGTCGTCCACCAGCGCGAGAAACGCCGTGTCGTCCCCGGCGATGCTCCCGGCAAGGCCCTGTATCTCCATCTTGTCTATCGCCGCGCATGCCGCCGGGGCAAGGCCCGGCAGGGTCTTGATTATCACAAGATTCTGTGCCCGGGTGACGCTGACCACACTCTCGCGGAATATGGTCCTGAGCCGCGTCTGGGCGTCCACCGCAATGACCTTCGGCAGGACATAGTGCTGATGTCCTCCCCCGGCGGGCTCCTTTGTCAGTCCGAGCTTTCTGATGTCTCTTGACAGCGTCGCCTGAGTTGCCTGTATCCCCGTTGCCGCGAGGCGTTTTGCCAGCTCAGACTGAGTCTCGATCTCACAGCTCTGCACGAGCTCAAGGATCTTCTGCTGTCTCTCGTTAGTCATCTCCGCTATTCCTCCTCATATCACCTAACTTGCTGTTTACCTTCTCGTAGAAGCTCACGCCCGTGAAGCGCACGAGCCCCGTCACCAGCGGCGAGCGCCGGACCTCCACCCGGTCGGAGAGCTCAAG
This sequence comes from uncultured Oscillospiraceae bacterium, assembly GCA_947630755.1. Classification (GTDB taxonomy): domain Bacteria; phylum Bacillota; class Clostridia; order Oscillospirales; family Oscillospiraceae; genus RUG626. The sequence continues at coordinate 2,476 of CANRIU010000076.1, forward strand.
CTTCACTACCTCCCCGCCGTCCACGGACAGGTACGCGCCGCCGCCCTTTGACCGGGTGAGCTCCATGGTCACCGTCCTGTCCGGCGAGAGCACATAGCTGCGCGCAGAGAGCATATGCGGACACACTGGCGTGACGATTATGCTCCGGGCGGCAGGCTCGACTATCGGGCCCCCGGCCGAGAGGGAATAGGCCGTGGAGCCGGTGGGGGTGCAGGCTATGACGCCATCCCCGGTGAAGTCCGTTATCCTCCGTCCGTCGCCGTATACCGCGACGCCGATGACCCGCGCAACGCCCCCCAGGACCGCCTCATTCAGGGCAAAGTCCCGGTATACCGCCTCACCGCCCCGCAGGACAGTGACGTCGGCCATCATGCGCTCCTCGATGGTGTATCTGCCTTCAAAGGCCCGGCGCACCAGCGGCGTCTCCGACGCCTCCAGCTCCGCCATAAAGCCCTTGTGACCAAGATTTATGCCGAGTATGGGCACGCCCCGTCCGGCGAGGGCCCTCGCCGCGCGGAGTATCGCCCCGTCGCCGCCGAAGGTAACAGCCATCCCGGCGCCGACGGATCTCTCCCGCAGCTGCACGGGGTCGGAGCAGATCTCATACCCTATGCCCATCTCATCAAGTATCCCCCGAACCTCCCGCAGCCTTGAAAGCCCCGGGTCCTTCCCGGGGTTTGCGCACAGGAGCACGGGGCGGCCTTCGGTTTTATCCATGCTTTTCACCGTTAAGCACCCTGTGGGAGAGCTCAACTATGGCCCGCAGGTCAAATTCCCGCTCCACGGGCTCGCTCACAAGATGTCCCAGATATTCTATATTTCCAGCCGGGCCCTTTATTGGCGACCAGGTGATGTTCTCCACATAAAATCCGGCGCTCCTGCCGTACTCCAGAAACGACCGGAGGACCTCCTCATGGACGCCCACGTCCCGGACCACGCCGTTTTTGCCGACCTTCTCCCGCCCGGCCTCAAACTGGGGCTTTATGAGGCAGAAAACCTCGCCCTCCGGTGTGAGCACGCCCCTCAGGGCGGGGAGGATCTTGGATATGGATATGAAGGACACGTCCATCGCCGCAAGCTCCGGCGGCTCCGGGAACATGTCCGGCTTAAGCTCCCTTGCGTTGGTCCGCTCCATGACCACGACCCTCGGGTCCTGACGCAGCTGCCAGGCGAGCTGCCCGTAGCCCACATCCACGGAGTAGACCTTCACCGCGCCGCGCTGGAGCATCAGGTCCGTAAAGCCCCCGGTGGAGGCGCCGCAGTCGATGCACACCCTGCCCTCGGGGCTGCCTCCGAAATAGTCCAGCGCCCGCTCCAGCTTAAGCCCGCCCCGGGAGACATATTTCAGCGTCTCCCCCCGGACCTCTATCCCGGCGTCCCCGGGGAAGGCCGTGCCGGGCTTGTCGCAACGCTGTCCGTTCACATACACGTCCCCCGCCATTATTACGGCCCTCGCCCGCTCCCGGGAGTCAAATAATCCACGCTCCACAAGAAGCACGTCAAGTCTCGTCTTTGCCATCCGCGTCCCCCAGCTTAAAATCACGTCCCAGCTCCGCCGCCACCGCGTCCGCGACGCTTACGGCATCGATGCCGCACATCCGCCGAAGCTCATCCACCCTGCCGTGGGTTATGAACCTGTCACCAAGATTTTTGAGGATGAGCGTCACCGGGCACACTCCCCGGGACACAAGCTCCGCCGCCGCCTGCTGCCCGATGGACCCGGCGCAGACCGCCTCCTCCAGCACCAGAAGCCGCCCGGTGCGGCGGACCGACTCCTCTATCGGGCCGAAATCAATGGGCTTTATCCGCCCAAGCTTGATTATGTCAACCAAAATGCCGCGCTTCTCCAGCATCTCCCCCGCCTCAAGGGCGGTGTTCACGCTTATGCCGTAGGTGAGGATGGTGATGTCCCGCCCCTCCCGGAGCTTTTTCACCGGCTCCGCGCCGCCGAAGGTGTACCTGCCCTCCGCGCCCTTCGGGTAGCGCACGGCCACGGGGCCGCTCTCACTGAGGACGGCGAAGCGGAGCATGTCCCGCAGCTCCGCGAAGCTCGCCGGGGACCAGACGGTCATGTTGGGCATACTCGTCAAAAAGCTCACGTCCATGGCGCCCTGGTGTGTCTCCCCGTCCTCGCCGGAGAGGCCCGCCCGGTCCACGGCGATGACGGCGTGCTCGCCGCCCATGCACACGTCCTGGAGGAGCATATCATAGCTGCGCTGGAGGAAGGTGGAGTACACCGCGAAAACGGGGATGAGCCCCTGCCTTGCCGCGCCGCCCGCCATGGAGACGGCGTGGCCCTCGGCAATGCCCACGTCAAAAAACCGCTCCGGGAAGCTTTTGGCGAAGTCCGAAAGCCCCGTGCCGGAGGGCATCGCGGCGGTTATCGCCGCCACGCGCCTGTCAGAGGACGCGAGCTCCACAAGCTCCCTGCCGAACACGGAGGAGAAGCTCTCCCCGGCGCCGGGGATGTCCCCGGAGAGCGGGTCAAAGCACCGAACGCCATGGAAGGCGTCGGGGTTTGCCTCGGCGTACTGGTATCCCCTGCCCTTTTTCGTTATGACGTGGACAAGCACCGGGGACATGGCGTCCCGGGCTATCTTCAGGGCGGCGGTCAGGGCCTTTATGTTGTGCCCGTCCACAGGGCCGAGGTATGTGAAGCCCATGTCCTCGAATATGGAGCAGTGGAATATTGCCTCCTTCACCGTCTGCTTTATCCGGTGGGTCATGGAGTATATCCACTTCCCCCCGGGGAAGCGATTCATCGCCCGGCGGTAGAAGTTTTTGAAGGCTATATACCCGGGCTTCAGCCGCTGGCGGCTCAAATACCGGGCCATGCCGCCAACGTTCTTATTAATGGACATCCCGTTGTCGTTGAGGATGACAATTATCGGCTCGGGGCTGGCCCCGGCGTCGCAGAGCCCCTCGTAGGCGAGGCCCCCGGTCAGCGCCCCATCGCCCACAAGGGCGATAACGGAGTAGTCCTCCCCCAGAAGCGTCCTTGCCCGGGCCATGCCGAGGGCGGTGGAGATGGCGGAGGACGCGTGCCCCGCCACAAACGCGTCGTGCTCCGACTCCGAGGGCTTGGGGAATCCCGCCACTCCGCCAAAGGAGCGCAGGGTGTCAAAGTCCTTATACCGCCCGGTGAGGAGCTTGTGGATGTAGCTCTGGTGGCCCACGTCGAAAAGGAGCCTGTCCCGGCGGGTGTCAAATACCCGGTGGACAGCCACGGTGAGCTCCACCACACCAAGGTTTGAGGACAGATGACCCCCGGTTCTGGCTGTTGTCTCCACTACCACCTGGCGAAGCTCCGCGCAGAGCGCGCCCAGCTCCGCCTCGTCCATTTTCTTTATATCGTCGTATGACAGTGTGTCCAAAATACCCACAGCGAACCTCAGAACATAACTATTTCTTCTTAAAATGGGGCAAAAGCGCCATAAATTTTCCTACCAGCAGGACGATCTCCGTGTCCCTGTTGATGGCAACGGTCTTTCCCACCGCCTTGCCGCCGATGGTGAGGCCGGAGACAAGGCCCGTGACCAGAAGGCTCATCAATATGCTCCCCGCGCCCAGGTCAGCGCTGAGCCTCCCGGCGATAGCCGCCGCGGTGGCGCCGGAGATGATGCCGGAGATGTCGCCCACCACGTCGTTGCAGATGCTGGCCACACGCTCGGACTTGCGCAGGAGCCTCAGCGCCTCCCGGGCGCCCCGCTCCTTGTGGGAGGCCATGGCGTGGAAGGGCGTCTCCCCGGCGCTGGTGACGGCGACGCCGATTATGTCGAACACCACGCCCAGCGACACGAAGGCCAGAAGCAGCACGAAGGCCACAAAATACCCGGCGCCGTCCAGCACCTCCGAGGAGGCGAAGGAGAATACCACCGACATCACCACCGAGATAATGACTATCTCAACTATCCACTTTACATTTGCTTTTCGTTTCATATGTCAGACCAGAAAACGACCTTTCCGCAATAAAGAAATTTGCCGCCTCCCCGCCGTCAGAACCTGATTCTGACAGCGGGGAGGCGGCGGCGAACAGGATAAATCTTGCGGCTTAGGTCGGGTAGGCTTTCCCCCGGAGCTGCTCTCCGTTGCCGTGAGGGCGGTTTCCCATTAAAGCTCCGTTCTGAGCGTTGCCTGCTCAGTCACCCGATCGCCACTGAGGCCGCACTGCAATCCCCCGCTCGCCCGATGGACAGCCTAGATGTTTTCCATGGCGAAGCGAAACGTCTCTTTAGC
>CANRIU010000077.1 GCA_947630755.1 uncultured Oscillospiraceae bacterium
CCGCGCCCAAGAAGTTTATATACTATCATGAGGAGAACGACCGCCCGCAGCCAAAGCTCGACCGCGACCTCGAGGGAGTCCGCGTCGTCGTACTCCATCTCGCTCCTGTCGAAGTCCAGGTCCCCGGTGTAGACCTCCGCGTCGATGACCCCGAAGGACCCGAGGCCGGGGTTCTCCGCCTTCTCCCGCTCATTGAAGCGGACGACGAGGTAGCCGTTGATTTTCTTGACCTTTCTCATGGTCTGCTGCTCCTTCCTGCCCTGCCATCTTCGGACCCGGGGCGGGCGGCCCCCGGATGACGCCCCGGTCGGGGCGTTTCGGCTCATTCTTCGCTCATGTTCTCGAGGCCGGTGAGGATGCCCTCGCAGAGGGCCCGGCGCTTCTTCGCCTCCCGGTAGCCGGTCACGGCGGCGGTGAAGGCGATGTCCTGCGGCGTCTCGGCGAGGGCCGCCATCGTCTCGGCGCTCTCCTCCATCCGCTGCCGGGCGGCGGTGCGGTCCTCCTGGGCGAGGTCCCGGATTGCGGTGTAGAGCTCGTCGGAGAGCGCCTTCCGCCCGAGCCGCTCGAGGGCGGCCTTCCGCTCGTCGTCCTTCTGGACGAGCTCGTCGATGCCGCTGTTGAGCCGCTTGACCTCGGCCTTGAGACGGTCGACCTCGTAGCCCCGCTCGATTGCCCGCTGGGCCTCGAGCTCGAACCGGCCCTTCATGGAGTAGGCCGCGTCGTCGTCGATGTTCTCCTCGGCGATCTCGAAGCACCCCTCGAAGGCCGTCGCGATGTAGGATTGCGGGCCCAGCTCCGCGACCATCGCCTTGATCTTTGCCAGGGTCGCCCGCTCCTGGGCCTTCGTGGCGTTCGCGTTGTCGTCCACGAGCTCGACGTCGGTGATCTCCGCGCCCTCGACGTCGGCCTTGAGCTGCTTCCGGGCCGCCGCCTCGGTGCGCTCCACGATGAGCCGCTGGGCGTTGCCCTCGACGGTGCGGTAGGTGATCTTGTATTCGTTCATTGTCTGCTGCTCCTTCCTGTTTATCGGGGGTCACTGTCCCACTGCGGGGACGACCCGGATTGTGTCGGTGAACTTGTGGAGAATGATGAGCTCTCCGGTTGGCTTCTGCCTTATGACGAGCCAATTTTCCGGGGAGAGGCCCGCCTGTCCAAGCCTGATCTTCTGTTTCCGCGTGGGTTTCTTGCCGTTTCTCATGGATTGCCTCCTTGCCTTTTGGTTGCCGGTGTGATATGATGTTTGGTGATTAAGGATTTAACCACCTAATACTATACTCGTATTTACGGTAATTGTCAAGCGTAAATACGGGAAAATTTTCGTATTTACGAAAAGAGGGGGGAATATCATGTTTTCGGAACTAATTAAAAGTCTTCGCACAAAAAGTGGACTCTCTCAATCAGCTCTCGCAAAAAATGTTGGAGTTTCTCCTGGCAACGTGGGCGATTGGGAAACTGGAAGAAGTAAGCCTGGCTATAATGCCCTCGCTGCACTGACTCGTGTCTTTGACGTGTCCGCCGATTATCTGTTAGAGCTCGATGCGTCTCCCGTAAAAACGTGTAACGGTGAACTGCTCAATCTGGATGCCATCAAGGAGGAGCAGGGCCTCACCTGCGACGGTCTACCGCTGGACGACCTCGAGATTGACCTTGTTGCCATGTTCCGGCTCCTGCCCGATGAGGAGAAGGAGGACGTCTTTGACATCGTCCATCTCAAGTACAAGCGCCGGGTCGAACGCAAGAGGGAGTCTATTTACTGGACATACTTCGGCGGGAGCGAAAAGCAAAAAAGCGACCCCGCCGAGGGCGGTGAAGCCCAGGGCGGAATCGCTTGATTTTTTGCGCCTCTTTGATTAAGTTTTTAATCTATTTTCTGTAGAATTGAAAAGAGGGCCGCGCCGACGCGCCGACCCCCGGAAAACCCTTGCATTTCGGGCAATTCTACAATTCTACACGCCCCCGGGGGAAATGTAGAATTGCCAGGGCCGCCGCCGCCGCGAAAATCGGGGCCCAGCGCCCCCGGCCCGGCCCGGTCCTGCACGGCAAAAAGTAACGCTTTTAACGCCCCGCGCCCCGCCGATCGCCGCCGATGAGCGGCCCGCCGCGCCGTTTTTTGGCCTCTCGCCGTTAATTCCTGCACGGTTTAACGCCCCGTTTGCACGGCCTCGGCCCTTGCTTTCCGGGGCCCGTTCTGCTATACTCTCCTCAAGGGCTGCGAAGCCCGTCCTCATGGGTCTGCTGCTGTGACTTCCTGGACGGTCCGAGCGGCCCTTTTTGTGCCCTTACAGACCCCCTGAGTCAGTTTTTTGCCCCTTTTCCACCCCAGAGGTCACCCGGTCCCGTGGTGGTTCTCCTGACCCTTTTCTATCCCCTTCTAAGAGAGTATAGGACACATAAAAAGAGCGTTGGCCGCGTCTGCACCCCACGCTCAATTTATCTGAGAAAACCTGCTCTCCATCCCATACTTTCCCGCCCGAAAAGCTCCGTTTTCCCTTGAAAAAACCGCCTTTTCCCGTCCCTTCCCATCCTGTCCCGCCTTATCCCACATTTCTCAAATTCGTTGTCCCCGTACAAATTGCCCCTTTAATAAAGCAGTGGGACTGTGAGAACATGAGCCTTAAACGGCTCCGTTTCCACAGTCCATTTGCTTGCCCCAAATATTGACGGAGTATATGTTATACTAGGCCTTGTTTGAAAAATGGGCAATGTGCCCAAGGACGAGAGATTTTTTCGCCGGACGAGGCATTTTTTCGCGGCAATACTTTGTGTATTGCAAGAAAAAATAACGTAGTTCGACGGAAAAGACCCGCCTTTTGGGCATGTCGACGTTTTTCAAACAAGGCCTAATATCTATTTAAAAGTAGACACTGAGCGACGACGACGCGAAAAAGGCCGGCGCGAATGTCTTGTTTTAATTAGATATTAGTATTAATCCTCCAATAACTCCCCGTCCAGCGGTGGAAGCTCCCTGCCCGTGAGCTCCGCTATCAGCATCCTGCGAGTGACGATCCCACAAAGGGCGCCCCGGTCGTCCACCACGGGGACGAAATTCTGTTGAAGGGCGGCGTCGATAAGCTTATCCTCGCTGTCAGTGATCGCAACAGGCGGGCAGAAGTCCTGACGCATTATCTCCCGTACCGTGTGCGTCTCATGCTCGCCGGGGTCCGTGTGCCCCTGTGTGACGATGAATCTGAGGAAGTCCCTGTCGTTGACGCAGCCAAGGAATCTCACGTTCATGTCCAGCACAGGTATTGCAGTGTAGCCGTGCCGGCGCATGACCTCCACCCCCTTGCGAACAGTGTCATTGGCGCTCAGGCACACCGTCAGCGCCTTCGGGACCATTATCTTCGCGATGTTCATGTGAAACCCCCATTGAGCTTATTTCATATTTTAATTAAAACACATAATTGTTACAAGCTGGTTAAAATTCCGCTGAATTTACAAATTGTTTAAAACCGCCATTGCTGTCCCTTTTTCTGACATTCAGGAAAAATTAACAAAACTGCCGTTGACTTGTGGAAGGTTTTTTATTAAAATAAATGAATAAACTTACGGAGGTGATAGCTATGCGTCTTTTCCGGCGCTTTCTCAGGGCGCTTGCCACTGTACTTGTTTTCGCAATGGCGCTGTCCCTGCCTGCTTTTGCCGTGTCGGCCGATGAGTTCACCGATGTCAGCGGCCACTGGGCGGAGGAATATCTGCTGCGCGGCCTGTCCGAGGGGCTTCTCAGCGGCTATGGCGACGGGACGCTACGGCCTGACGGTGAGGCGGACCTTGTCCAGACGCTTGTATTGTTGCAGCGCCTTCTGATGCCGGCGCGGTCCGTTCCGGTGGAGGAGACTGGAATAGATCCGGGTGCCTGGTACGCCCGGCCCGTTTTATCCGTATTGTCTATGGTTCCCAATGTGGACGCCCAGTACCTCACCCACGGTGAGTTCACCCGGGGCAGGCTGTTCCTTTTGATGGCCGATGCTTTCAGACTCATACCTGCACAGCCAGATTATTCTGTGCTGGAGGAGTTTTCCGATGCGGACCTTCTCTCCGGCCGGGAGCGGGACGCTGCGGCGGCGCTCATATCCCTGGGCTACGTCACGGGACATAATGGTATGCTCCATCCCCTGGGCACAGTTACCAGAGCTGAGCTGTTCACCCTCACCTTCAGCCTGGTAGAGAACACCGTCTCCGGTGGCAGGGTCCCCGACACCCTCTCCGGCGGCGCGCTCATACAGCACGGCGGCGGGCTCGCCGGCAGAAGCCTTTCCGATATACTGTGGCTTGCCGGTTCCGCGGAGGATTGCGACCTTTCCGGCCTCACCGCCGATACCGTAGTGTTCCTCTCCCAGGTCTCAGACCTTAAAACCGACGAGAGCACAAAGATCGACACCCTCGTTATCGCCGGCGGCACCGGATCGACCCTGTACTACGGTTCCTTCGGTACTGTCCGTGTGGCGCACGGCGCCCCCGAAAGCGTGTTCATAGACAGCGGAGCCGATCGGCTGGAGATCACCGCCGACAGCACCGCCGTCACCGTTGGCGCGCCTGTCCGGGACATAGTAATATCGGGCGATGACTGTACGCTGACCTTCACCGAAGATGGCGGCGCGGATACGGTGACGCTGACCGATTTGGCAGAAGATAACGTGCTCTCCCTGCCATATGGCATCGAAAAGCTCCGCGTGGCGGGCTCCGGCAACATCATCTCCGTATCGGGCGGGGTAAAGTCCGCTGTCCTTGACGGCGATAAAAACCTGATTGATGGCAGCGGGACCGTGGAGGACCTCATCCTCCTCACCAGGAACAGCACCTGCTCCGTCACAGCCAAAAGCACAAAGGCGGAATACCCCGGCGGCCTTGGCGACCTTGTGCTTTCAGTTGAGCCGCCGAAATTCCTGACGGCCGGCGAAAACCTCACCGCCTCGGCCACGCTTTCAAACCCGGAGAAAATTCGTGTCGAGCTGATCTGGTACATGGGCGGCGTGAAGCTTATGACAGAGACCCTTGACATAGGCCCCATCCCTGTCTCCACCACCCTTGACCTGCCCCCGGAGCTTGACTCGGCGATGTCCCCCGCGCAGCTCCTGCGCCTGACCGTCACGAGGAAGGACGCGGATACCCCACAGGACGCCAGGGCCGAGACCGTCTCCAGGCAGTACCTCGTTTTCCTGGAGGACCTCGATACCCTCCTGCCAGCGGAGGACACAGACGCGGAATCAGCCGTCCCCGACAATTTTGGGAAAGCTTCGGAATAGAAGCGCCATATACGCAAAAAAGAGCGGCAGCAAAACACTCAACAAAGCACAACGCCGGGGCCAATGTTTTCATTGGCCCCGGCGCTGCTTTGCGAAAAAATGCTTGTGTGATGACTCAACATCGGTACTACTTGTATGCTTTTTCTATGACCGTTTCCACGTCGCCGCGCTCCGGCATGGAGCGGATGGCGCCCTTTTTTGTGGTCACCAGGTACGCGGCGGCATTGGCGAAGCGGAGCATGGCGGTGAGGTCCTCGTCTGTCAGCCCCTCGGTGCCGTGGTCCAGGACAAAATTCAGGACGCAGGCGCAGAAGGTGTCGCCGGCGCCGGTGGTCTCCACGGTGCCGCCAAGGGTGACGCCGGGGACATAAACGTGGCGCCCACCATAGTAGGAGTGGCTGCCGTTGGGCC
>CANRIU010000078.1 GCA_947630755.1 uncultured Oscillospiraceae bacterium
TAAAGCCTATTCTGCCCCCCGGCATAGCCGGGGGTTCATGTGACACAAATGAAAAACGGTGCGGAGGTCCGCACCGTTTTTAGCGTTTTATTCAGAATTTTTACCGAGATCACAGCATTTTCATGATCTCCGCCTTTTCGGACTCGTACTCCTCCTGACTTATGGCGCCTGCCTGCCGGAGCTCGTCGAGCTTTTCAAGGGCCGAGATGGCGTCCCCGGAGGACACCACGGCGGAAAGCGCGGGCGTCTTCGCCCGGCGTTGGCTGATGCCCCAGAGGAGGATGGCGAGGGCCATGAGAAGATAGAGAAGGACCTCGGCCCAGTGATATTTTATTAAAATCTCCAACGTACTTTTGAATTGCTCGCTGGGTCCTCCGAAACCGCTGCCTATAAGATAGCTTTGTTCGTAAATATCAACAATAACGCTGAATCTTACCATGAACGTACTTACTAACGCCATTATGCTTGAGCCCGCCGAAAAACAGGAGACTGCAAAAGAGCCATTTTTTACGGACGCTGCAATGAACAGGAGAAGTAAGCTAAGGGCGACCATCAAAGAGGAAAAGTAAAATGAATCTAAACGAAACATCGAGAAAAATGCGCTCTGGTTTTCGCTAAAAATTGGTTCGACAAACTCAATAAGTTTAGCCGCCGCAGCCGTCAGAGCGCTGGCCTTGACCGCAATACTCTTATTTAACCACACGGATACCGCAAGAGCGGCGATGGCACAGACAAAGAGCGCTTTTGGGATAAAAATGCCGATGGTCCCTAAGTTGTCAAATGCATCCTTCGCGGCGAAGGCTGCGCCGGCTAAAAAAAGCGCGGCGGCGATTATTCTCAGAATATCCTTTTTCATCTTATACTCTCCATTCCTGCCGTTCAGGGCCTGCTCATGATATTGCCCTTCAGCTTTTCATACTCCTCGTCGCTGATAGCGCCCTTGTCGTGGAGCGCGGAGAGACGGTTGAGCTCCTCGACCTTAGAGACAGACGATGAGTTGTGAACGGGGTCAGAGGATGCGGGCAGGTTTGCTTTTTTGTTGGGCAGGGCCGCGACCATGATCCACCCAGGAAGACCTAAAAAGAAGCACCACCAGAAGTAACCTGTGTAGCCCTTTTCCTGGGCGATTTGCTCAAAGGAATTTGAAATATAGATGTCGACGACAACAGCGATGATAAGGACGATGATGTACAATACTACTATCATAAAATAACCTCCCTTATTGGTCTTAAGTCGAAGTTTACCACAGTATGGACTAAAAGTCAATACCAATATTGATAAATAGTCAATTTATAATGGCCTGTTTCTGGGTTATCCTTGACTGTAAGGAGGGGATGATATGGAACAGCGGTATGTGATCGACAACCGTGAGATTGGCGCGCGGGCAAAGGCGGCGCGGCGAAATATGGGTCTCACTCAGGGGCAGCTGGCGGAGAGGATAGACCTCTCCGAGAACGCGGTGGCGAAGCTGGAGAACGGCTTTATGGCGGCGAGTCTCCAGACGCTGGTGAAGCTGGCAAACGAGCTGGGCGTTACCATGGACTATTTTCTCGCCGCCGGGGGCGGTGAGCCGGGGGAGGCCGAGGACTTGGCCCTGGCGCTCCTCCGGGGCATGGACAGCCGGGAGACGGCGCTGGTAATCAAGCTTATCTCCGCCCTTCGGGTCTATTTTTCGGATAATAAAAAATAGATGGGGCGTTTTTCGATAACTTACAAAATTTAAACGCGCGCCGTCAAAACGCACTCGACAAACAGGCGCGCAGGCTGGTATAATAAGGCCGAAGGCCCGGCATTCCGGCCCGGCCTTCGGCACTTTTGTGTCACATGAACCCCCGGCTATGCCGGGGGGCAGAATAGGCTTTAGCTAAAAGCATCGAGCGAAGCGAGCCGCTATAAAGCCAGACTACGAATACCGACACGTTGCAAACAAGCGGATAAACCCGTTTACGGGTCGTAGGGCAAGTGATGCAAGCGACAGAAATTCAGCGCGTCTTGAGACGCTTGCCGATAAAAGGCCCTTTTAGGGCCAAATCAAGCCTCCGGCTTAGCCGGAGGTCCTGACTAATATAGCACTTTTAATATAAAAGGAGGATAACCATGCGTCAGATAAAGATAGCCTATATCGGCGGCGGGTCCAAGCTCTGGGCGCGGTCCTTCATGCAGGACCTGGCCCTTGACCCGGACCTTAACGGTGAGGTCGCCCTCTACGACATCGACATCCCCGCTGCCCAGCGCAACCAGATAATCGGCACCCGCATACACCGGAAGCCAGAGGCCCGGTCGAGGTTTGTCTACACCGTCGCCCAGCGCCTTGAGGACGCCCTTCAGGGGGCAGACTTCGTGCTCATGTCCATTCTCCCCGGCACCTTCCGGGAGATGCGCTCCGATGTCCACGAGCCGGAGCGTTACGGCGTATACCAGTCCGTGGGCGACACCGCCGGACCCGGCGGTGTGCTCCGGGCCATGCGCACGCTGCCTATTTATGAGGGCTTTGCCCGGGCCATACGGGACAACTGCCCGGGGGCGTGGGTGCTGAACCTGACAAATCCCATGAGCGCCTGCGTCAAGGTGCTCTATCAGGTATTTCCGGAGATAAAGGCCTTTGGCTGCTGCCACGAGGTGTTCCACGCCCAGGACCTGCTGTGCGACGTTCTCCGGGAGGCCACGGGCATTGACGTGGGCCGCCGGGAGATATACACCGACGCCTCCGGCATCAACCACTTCACATGGATAACCGACGCCCATTACAGGGACATCGACATAATGGCCCTCCTGCCGGACTTTGTGGAGAAGTATTATGAGAGCGGCTACTGCCGTGACGGGGACACCGAGCGGTATAAGCGGGACACATTTTCCTACGCCAACCGTGTGAAGATGGACCTGTGGCGGCGGTGCGGGGCGCTGGGCGCCGCGGGGGACAGGCACCTTGCGGAGTTTGTGAACAACACCTGGTACATGCGCGACCCGGAGATGGTGGAGCGCTGGAAATTCGCCCTCACCACGGTGGACTTCCGGGAGGCCCGGCAGGAGAGGCAGATAGCCGACTCCATAGCCATGGCGGAGGGGACCATGGACGTGCCCCTCGCCCGGTCAGGCGAGGAGCTTGTGCGGCTCATGCGGGGAATACTGAGCCTTGAGACGGTGGTCTCCAACGTGAATATGCCGAACCACGGGCAGATGCCCGGCCTTCCCGAGGGGAGCATCGTGGAGACGAACTGCGTTTTCACCCACGACCGCGTTGTCCCCGTGGTGTCAAGGCCGCTGCCATCCGCGGCGCTGGCCCTTGTGCGCCGGGCAAACGACAATGTGGACCTCACCTGCGAGGGCATAGCAGAGCGGGATATGGACAAGCTCTTCGCCGCCTTCGCAAATCAGCCCCTGTGCTCCACGCTGTCACTGGGGGACGCCAGGGAGCTGTTCACCCGGATGTGCCGCAATACCCGGGAGTATCTTGACCCTTATTTCAAGCTCTGGTGAGGCTTGGGACGGCGGAAATTTAACCAAATCTCTCCAACTGAATATTGAGGAAAATTACGCGGATACTAATTCCTGTCGAAACAAATAGAGACAGGAGGACTTCAAAATGAAGGCAACTGGTATCGTTCGCAGGATCGACGATCTGGGGCGCGTCGTCATCCCCAAGGAGATCCGCCGCACCCTCCGCATCCGCGACGGCGACCCGCTGGAGATATACACGGAGAAGGACGGGGAGGTCATCTTCAAGAAGTATTCGCCCATGGGCGAGCTCTCGGACTTCGCCGGGCAGATGTGTGAGACTCTGAGCAAGACCACTGGCCTGCCTGCCGCCGTGACTGACCGGGACAGCGTCATAGCCGTCTGCGGCGTTCAGAAGCGCGAGCTTCTGGGCCGTCAGGTCTCTCAGGAGCTGGAGGCCGTCATGGAGGGCCGCCAGGTCTACCGCCGCTCTCCGGGGGAGAAGGCCGTGGCCCCCTCCGAGGGCGCCGAGAAGTACACCGTGACTGTCGCCGCGCCCATAATCACCGAGGGCGATGTGATGGGCTGCGTCCTATTCTTTACCGAGGGCGACGGCTCCGTCACGGAGGTGGAGCACAAGCTGGTCCAGACCGTGGCGGCGTTCCTCGGAAAGCAGATGGAGAATTAATACTATTCCCAGATAAAAATATCAATTTTTATCTGGGAAGGCCGTGCTACGCACAGCCCATTTAAGCGCTGGAAGCGCTTAAATGACGTCTCATACAAAACCTGACGCGCCTTCGGCGCTATAAAAAGTGCTTTGCACTTTTTAACAGGTTTTAGTATAAAGACAGTGAAAAAGCCATATCCGGCATTTTCAACAAAAATTGAAAAGCCGCCCTCTCGGGGCGGCTTTTGCTTTAGCTGCCGGGGGGCTTCGCCATCCGACAGCTTTTTTATTTTCTCTCCGCGACGCTTCGGCGGACAAGGGCTCTTTTGAGCTTCGCCTCGGCAATCGCCAGCTCGTGGTCGGAGAGCTTTTCCCGATGGGATAGCCTCTCCTCCGCCTCCTCCCGGGCGCGGTCGGCGCGGCCGGCGTCGATTTTCTCCGCCCACTCAAAGGTCGTGGGGACGAGCTTCACGTTGTTGCTCCGCACGGACAGCATCCCGCCGATGCAGGCCGCCCGGCGGACCTCGCCGTTGGAGACGATTTTCGCCTCCCCCATGCCCAGGGCGGTGAGGTAGTCTATGTGGTTCGGCAATATGCACACGTCGCCGTTCACCGTGCGGACAAGGAGGCTCTCCGCCTCCCCGTCGAACATCAGGCCGTCGGGGGTGACGACCTGGAGTTTGAAGGTCGCCATATCAGCCCCTCGCCTTCTTCACCACGTCGTCGATGGAGCCGGCAAAGAGGAAGGCGGACTCCGGAAGGTCGTCGTGCTTGCCCTCGATGATCTCACGAAATCCCCGTATAGTCTCGGAGAGGGGGACATAGCGCCCCTCCATGCCCGTGAACTGCTCCGCCACGGAGAAGGGCTGGGAGAGGAAGCGCTGGATCTTTCTCGCCCTCGCCACGGTGAGCTTGTCTGCCTCGGAGAGCTCGTCCATGCCCATGATGGCGATAATGTCCTGAAGCTCCTTATACCGCTGGAGCATCTGCTGCACGGCCCTCGCGACCTCATAGTGCTCCTGACCCACTATCTCCGGCGTCAGGATCCGGCTGGTGGAGTCCAGGGGGTCCACGGCGGGGTATATGCCCAGGGATGCAATGGACCTGTCGAGGACCGTCGTTGCGTCAAGGTGCGCGAAGGTGGTGGCAGGGGCGGGGTCGGTGAGGTCGTCCGCGGGGACGTACACCGCCTGCACGGAGGTGATGGAGCCGCGCTTGGTGGAGGTTATGCGCTCCTGCAGCGCGCCCATCTCCGTAGCCAGCGTGGGCTGATAGCCCACGGCGGAGGGCATACGGCCGAGAAGCGCCGACACCTCGGACCCGGCCTGGGTGAAGCGGAAGATGTTGTCGATGAAGAGGAGCACGTCCTGGTGCTTCTCATC
>CANRIU010000079.1 GCA_947630755.1 uncultured Oscillospiraceae bacterium
AGTACGTTTTTCTCTCTTTTGGGTGTCCACTAATCTTGACAAGTTTCAACGGCCCGGGGAGGGATTTCGATTTTCCCCCCTAAGAACCCCCTTTTAAAAACGACACAAAGGGGGTTTGCAAATCCCCTTTGGATTTCCCCGGGGACCCGCATCGAGACGCTTTTCTTTCTATTATACCTGAGTAGTTGAAGCGGATGGCAAAGACCGGACTTTCAGCGTTATCTCGATAGTCCAGCTCCCGCGCCCGCGTGTCGAGACTTACCCGAGCCTCCATCGCCGCGCGGTCCTTAATCGAATTGTCTCATCGTCTACTACCGCTGCTGCTCAATGGTCTATTAAAATACATTCAGCCTTCAACCCACCCCGCGCGGGGCGGAGTAGAACTACGGATTAACGTTCACAACAGAAGGAGCGGCAGCGGGGATGGTGCTGAAGTCAATTCGACAAAGCACCGCGCGGGAATCGGAGAGGCAAAGCCCCCGACAACCGCCGCGAAAGCCGAACCGCCGTAAAAAGCACAAACCCCGGTTTTGCGAAAAGCACCGCACCAAGCGCGCCGAAGGAAAGTGAGAAAAGAAAAAAACCGAAGCCGTGCACCCCGGGGGTACATCCAGTAGGGGGCCCGCAGGCCCCCTGACTGTGTCGTTTTTAAAAGGAAGGGTCCCGGGGAGGGAAAATCGAAATCCCTCCCCGGGCCGATTTTCTCTCTTTTGGTTCTTTTCTCTCTTTTGACGGGTCAAAAGAGAGAAAATGAACATTTCCCGTCCACCTCCCAAGGTGGACAAAACCCTCCGCCCTTCGGGCGGAATCACCCCCGCCTGACGGCGATTCCCCACGGTCCCCTTCGGGGACCTCTCGCCCCGCCCTTCAGGCGGATTTTCCCTCCTTTAATCAAGGAGAATTTTCTCCAGCTCCTTTTGGTCCTCGGCGAGGACCCACGCTCCCGCGGCTTCCAGCTCGGCTCTCGTTCCGTAGCCCCACAGAACACCAACAGTATCAAGGCCGCTGGCCCTCGCCCCCTCCACGTCGTGGCGACGGTCGCCCACCATGAGCGCCCGGGACGTGTCCGTGATGTGGGCCTCCTTTACCGCCCGGGCGACGACCTCCGCCTTGCCGGCCCGGCGCTCGTCCATGGGCGCGCCGCACATAAGGGTGAAGTATTTTGCAAGGTCAAACCGCTCCATGATCCTGACTGCAAATTCCTCCGGCTTGGAGGTAGCAAGGATAAGGGAAATCCCCGCCTTGCGGAGCCGCTCCAGCGTCTCTCCGATGCCGGGGTAGGGCACATTCTCCAGCCACCCCAGGGGCTCGAAATACTCCCGGAACGCGGCGACGGCCTCCTCCATGCGCTCCTCGGGTATGGCAAACCTCTCAAAGCTCTCGTACAGCGGCGGGCCGATGAAGAAGGTCAGCTCCTCCGGGTCCGCCTCGATGCCGAAATGCCGGAGGGCGTGGGCGGCGGAGCGGGTTATGCCCTCCCTGGGGTCGGTGAGCGTGCCGTCCAGATCGAAAAGGGCGAAATAGCGGCCCATCAGCCCACAAACTCCCCGACACAGCGCATATACGCCGCCTCCGGGTCGGGCGCGGCGGTTATGGGACGGCCCACCACGATGTAGTCGGAGCCTGTCCTCTTCGCCTCGGCGGGTGTCATGACCCGCTTCTGGTCGCCGATGTCCCCGTCGGCAAAGCGCACGCCGGGGGTGACGGTGACAAAGCCAGCGCCGCAGCTCTCGTGGACGATTTTCGCCTCCAGCGGCGAGCAGACCACCCCGTCAAGCCCCGCCGCCGCGGCGTTTTTGGCGTAGTGCATAACGGTGTCGGGGAGTGCGCCGGATATGCCCAGCTCCCCGGTCATAACGTCCTGAGAGATGCTGGTGAGCATTGTGACGGCAATCAGCATGGGCCGGGTGCCGTCGGGGCGGGTCAGGCCCTTCAGGGCGTATTTCATCATTTCAACGCCCCCTCCGGCGTGGAGGTTCGTCATGTCCACGTCCAGATGTGAGAGCACCGCCATGGCCTTTTTCACGGTGTTCGGAATGTCGTGGAGCTTGAGGTCCAGAAATATTTTGTGCCCCCGCTCCTTGAGCCTTCGCACAATGTCCGGGCCCTCGGCGTAGTACAGCTCCATGCCAATCTTCACGAAGGGCCGGGCCGAGCCAAATTTGTCCAGAAATTCAAATGTCTTTGCCGCGTCTGCGAAATCGCAGGCTACGATCACGTCTTTACCCATGGTGGGCTCCTCCTATGATGTCACTTAAGTTTTCTATATGAAGCCGCTCGCAGACGGCGGGCAGCGCTTCAACTATCTTCTTTGACGCCAGCGGGTCCACGAGATTCGCGGCTCCCACCTCCACCGCCGAGGCTCCCGCTAGCATCATCTCAATGATGTCCTCCGCGCCGGAGACCCCGCCCATGCCGATGATGGGTATTTTGACGGCCTCGTAGACCTGCCACACCATCCGAAGGGCCACCGGGAAAACCGCGGGACCGGATAGGCCCCCGGTGACGTTGCGTATGACGGGCGCACGGCGGCGAAGGTCAATCCTCATACCCATGAGGGTGTTGATGAGGCTTATCCCGTCCGCCCCCGCCTCCTCACAGGCTCTGGCTATGGCGGCGATGTCCGTGACGTTGGGGGAGAGCTTCATGTAGACGGGCTTTGTGGTCACGGCCTTGACGGCCCTTGTGACCTGCGCCGCGGACTCGGGGCTTGTCCCGAAGCTCATGCCGCCGCAGTGTACGTTGGGGCAGCTTATATTTACCTCGATGAGGCCGACGCAGTCCTCTTTATCGATGCGCTCGCAGCACTCGGCGTACTCGTCGATGGAGAAGCCGGAGATATTGGCGACCACGGGCTTGCGGAAAACCTTCCGCAGCCGGGGCAGCTCTTCCGAAATCACCTTGTCGATGCCGGGATTTTGAAGCCCCACGGCGTTGAGCATCCCGGAGGCCGTCTCCGCGATGCGCGGGGGCGGGTTCCCGAACCTGGGCTCCCGGGTGGTGCCCTTGAAGGAGAAGGAGCCGAGAATGTTTATGTCATAAATCTCCGCAAACTCGTACCCGTAGCCGAAGGTCCCGCTGGCGGGTATCACGGGGTTTGAGAGCTCAATCCCCGAGAGCGTCACGCTGGTGTTCACCATATTATCTCCTCCTTTGTAAGCACCGGGCCGTCCCTGCATATGCGCTTATTGCCGTATTTTGTGGCGCAGGTGCAGCCCATGCAGGCCCCAAAGCCGCAGCCCATCCGCTCCTCGAAGCTGAACTGCCCGGAGGTGGTAGATTTTTGGTAGACGGCCTTCAGCATGGGCTCGGGCCCGCAGGTGTAAAAATATGTGTATTCAAGGTCCATGGCGTCGGTGACAAAGCCGGGTATCCCGCAGGAGCCGTCTGCGGTGGTGACGTAAGTCTCAAGACCCAGAGCCTTAAATCTATCCTCATAAAATATCTCGTCGGCGCTGTTGAAGCCCAGTATCACCGCCGGACGTTTGCCCTCCGAGATAAGCCTTTTCGCCAGGGCGTACATGGGCGGCACCCCCGCCCCGCCGCCAATCAGCAGGGGCCTTTCGCCTGATATTTTCGTGTCGTAGCCGTTTCCCAGACCCGTCAGGGTGTCGAGCTCCGCCCCGGGGCGGAGGGAGGACATATACTGCGTGCCCCCGCCCACCACCTTGTATATGATGGTGAGGGTCCCGGGACCGTAATCGCACACGGAGATGGGTCGGCGCAGGTAGTACCCGTCAAGCCGGATATTTACAAACTGCCCCGGAGAAATGCCGGAGGTGTCGCCGGAGAGGACCATCTCATAGGTGTTCCTCGCGATTTTCTCATTTGACGCTGTTTTAAATGTTACAATTTTCATTTTATGCCCTCCAGGCGATTTTCCCGCCGGAAATTGTCATGAGGCACCTGCCGTAGACGCTCCACCCGTCAAAGGGCGTGGAATGGCCCATGGAGAGAAATTCGGAGGAGTCTATCCTGAACATGCCGTCAAGGTCGAATACGGCGATGTCCGCCCTTGCCCCCGGGGCTATGCCGGCACGGGGTATGCCGAATCGCGCCGCCGGGGCGAAGCTCATGAGATTCAAAAGCTGCTCCATGGTTATGATGCCCCGCCTCACAAACCGGGTGTACATCACGGGGAAGGCGCACTCCAGACCCACAATGCCGTTGAGGGACCCGGCAAGCCCGCCGGACTTCTCCTGTGCTGAGTGGGGGGCGTGGTCCGTGGCTATCATGTCCACGGTCCCGTCGACTATCCCCAGTATGAGGGCCTTCCTGTCTGCGGCTGAGCGTATGGGCGGATTCATGCGAAAGCGCCCCGAGTCCTCAAGCTCCTCATCCGTGAGGGTGAGGTAGTGTGGCCCCGTCTCACATGTGACGTCAAGCCCCTCCGCCTTGGCCTGCCTTATGAGCTCCAAGGTCCTTGCGGTGGAGACGTGGCAGACGTGGTAGGCGCAGCCCGTCTCCCGGACGAGCCGAAGGTCCCGCTCCACCTGCCGCCACTCGCTCTCCGGCGGGTTGCCCACAAGCCCCCGGACCCGGGCGCAGGGCCCGTCGTTCATGGCCCAGCCCTTTTTCAAAAGCCCCTCGTCCTCGGCGTGGGCGGAGATGGGCTTATGGAGCTCTTTGGCGAGAACCATAGCCCGGCGCATCATGTCCTCCGACTGCACGCCCCGCCCGTCGTCGGAAAAGCCGGCAACGAGGGGTGCCAGGGCCTCCATATCCGAAAGCTCCCCGCCCCGCTCCCCACGGGTTATGGCGCCGAAGGGGCGGACGTCCACGGCGGCGTCCCGCTCAATAATCTCAAGCTGCCGTTGAAGATTTGGAAGGTCGTCGGGCACGGGGTTTAAATTCGGCATGGAGCACACGGCCGTGTACCCCCCGCGCGCCGCTGCCAGCGTTCCGGTCCTTATCGTCTCCTTGTACTCAAACCCCGGCTCCCGCAGGTGGACGTGGGGGTCTACAAGTCCCGGAAGGACGTATGCGCCGGAAAAATCAAAAATGGCAGCGTCACCGCCCGCTGGGATCTCGCGCTCCAGGGCGGCAACATTGCCATCACAAATCAATATGTCAAGGGGAACAAACTTTCCCCCGTAAAACACCTTGGAATTTTTCAGAACGAACTTCATTTCGGCCTCCTTTAAAACATTGGGGGCAGTAAGGCAATAGAATTAAATGCTTAAATCGCACACACCCCCGACCCGCGTCCCCGGGGGTACATCCAGTAGGGGGCCCGCAGGCCCCCTGACTGGTCGTTTTTAAAAGGGGGTTCTCAGGGGGGAAAATCGAAATCCCCCCTGAGCCGGTGAAACTTGTCAAGATTAGTGGACACCCAAAAGAGAGAAAAACGTACTCGGTGTGCTGTATCCTATGCCAGAG
>CANRIU010000080.1 GCA_947630755.1 uncultured Oscillospiraceae bacterium
GTGCGGCGGCAACGGCCTGGCGTTTAATGGCGTGAGCTTCGGCGCGCCCATGGCGGTGGCGGCAACGAACGATCCGGAGTACGCATATAAAATGGGCAAGGTTGCCTGCTCCGAGGGTGCGGCCATGGGTCTCAACTGGTCCTTTGCCCCCATCGTGGACATCGACATGGAGTTCCACAACCCCATCACCAACACCCGGACCTTCGGCTCCGATGTGGAGCGGGTCATCGCCTGTGGCAGCCGGTACATGGACGCGGCGGATGAGGAGAACGTGGCCGTCTCCATCAAGCACTTCCCCGGCGACGGCGTGGACGAGCGGGACCAGCACATTCTGACCAGCGTAAACTCCCTGTCCGCTGAAAGGTGGATGGAGACCTACGGCAAGGTGTACAGGGCCCTCATCGACAAGGGCGCTAAGACCGTGATGGTGGGCCACATCGCACAGCCGGCCTGGACGAAAAAGATAAACCCCAACGCCACGAGACGCGAAGCACTTCTTCCCGCCACTCTGAATCCCACCATTTTACAGGGGCTTTTGCGGGGCGAGCTGGGCTTCAACGGTCTCATCTCTACCGACGCCACCCCCATGGTGGGCTTCACCTCCGCCATGCCGAGGCGTCTGGCCGTCCCCACGGCCATCGCCTCCGGGTGCGACATGATCCTCTTCAACAAGAGCTTGGACGAGGACTATCAGTATCTTCTGGACGGCATCGAGGCCGGGATCGTCAGTGAGGAACGTCTTGACGAGGCTGTGACACGGATACTGGCAGCAAAAGCCTCTCTCCGGCTTCCTGAAAAGAAGGCCGCCGGGACAATCGTCCCCGGTCCCGAGGCGCTTTCCGTCGTGGGCTGTGAGGAGCATAAGCGCTGGGCCGACGAGTGCGCGGACAGATCCGTGACGCTGGTGCGGGACACACAAAACCTCCTGCCCCTGTCCACAGCTAAGTTTAAACGGGTCTACCTCAACGTTATCCAGAAGAATACCGACCCCGCGGACCCGTTGGTACAGCAGTGGAAGGCGCTCTTTGAGCGTGAGGGCTTCGAGGTCACGGTCCGGGACCGCCGGACCACCATCGAGCCCGCGGACTTCTCCGACCCGGAGCTTTCCCCGGAGAAGCAGGCGATGCTTGGTGAGATGTACCGAAGCGTGGAGGAAATGAAGCGCAGCTATGATCTCTACGTCTACGTCTGCAATATGCAGAACGCCTCCAATAACACCACCTTGCGCCTCAACTGGAACGTGACCTTCGGCCTTGGCGACGACGCGCCGTGGCTGACCAGCGAGATCCCGGTCCTCATGATCTCCACCGCCTGCCCCTATCACCTATTTGACGCGCCAATGGTGGAGACGTACATAAACGCCTATGCCAACACGCCTGTCATAGCGGAGTCCGTGATGAACAAGCTCATGGGCCGAAGCGAGTTCAAGGGGGTCAGCCCCATCGACCCACTCTGCGGGAAGGATTACATATGAAAAGGGCGGAGATTCTGGCGCGGCTCGGCTTTACCGTGCCGGAGGCGGCGAAAATACGTGTCATAGTCGATACCGACGCCAAAAACGAGGCCGACGACCAGTACGCTATCGCCCACTTCCTCCTGTCCCCCACCATGGACATAAGGGCCGTCACCGCCGCCCACTTTGAGGGCAAGGCGGGCACGGGGGACAGCATGGAGCGGAGCTTTAAGGAGATCGAAAAGCTCCTGGAGCTTATGGAGATAGAGGACGTCCCGGCACTCCGGGGTCAAAAAGGGCCCGATGACACGGGGCTTTCCGAGGCCGCCAGGTTCATGATAGACGAGGCCCAAAGGGAGGACCAAAGGCCGCTCTACGTGGCGATCCTGGGGGCGGCGGCCAATCTGGCAACGGCCCTTCGGGCAGTCCCGGACATCGGGGAGAAAATAACCGCCGTGTGGAATGGCGGCGGGCCATACCCCGAGGGAAGGCCGGAATTTAACGTCATGCAGGACCCGGGGGCCGCGCGGGCGCTGCTTTCGAGCTCCGCCCAGGTCTGGCAGATCCCCCAGGACGTGTACGCCTCCTTTGAGGTAACGCTTGCGGAGCTGTTTTCCCGCATCCGGCCCTGCGGAAAGATTGGGGAATACCTCTGTCGTCAGCTGGAGGAGAACAACTTGAGGGAGTTTGACCCGGACTTCCTTCTACGTGCCGGGGATAACTGGACGCCGGGGGACAACGCCACGGTGGCGGCGTTTTTGATGAACCGCTTTCGGGGCAACTGGTATACGCGGCCCGCGCCGAAAATAAACGGGGATCTTACATATGACGACAGCCCGGGGGGCAAGGAGATAAGGGTCTATACGGGGCTCGATATGCGCATGGCGCTGGAGGACCTTTTCGCGAAGCTCGCCCTTGCCTACGGGAATAAATGAGGAGGAACGCAAATGAAAGCCATCATATTTGATCTTGACGGTGTTATCTGCTTCACCGACGAGTACCACTACCTGGCATGGAAGAAGCTTGCCGACAGGCTGGGGATAGAATTCAACAGGGAGATAAATAACCGTCTGAGAGGCGTATCCCGCATGGCGAGCCTTGAGATCATTTTGGAAAAATGGCAGGGCGAGCCCTTCACTCAGGCGCAGAAGGACGCCTTCGCCGCCGAGAAGAACGACATCTACCGGGAGAGCCTGAAAAATATGTCCCCCGCTGATCTTGCCCCGGAGACAAAGGCGGCGCTTATCGAGCTGCGAAACCGCGGCTACAAGCTGGCCATCGGCTCCAGCAGCAAAAATACGCCCTTTATTTTGGGCCAAATCGGCCTCGGGGACTTCTTTGACGCGATCTCCGACGGGAACAACATCACCCGTTCCAAGCCCGACCCGGAGGTGTTTTTGAAGGCCGCGGAATTCCTCGGAATGGAGCCTGCGGATTGTCTCGTGGTTGAGGACGCCGTGTCGGGAGCCGAGGCCGGCCATGCGGGCGGCTTCAAGGTGGCCTGTGTGGGCGACGCGGCCAGCGCCGGGGCGGGGGACTGGAACATGGGGAGCTTTGCGGAGCTTCTGGACATCTGCAAATAGGAGTAATCCAATGAAACGAATTGAAATAAACCAGGGCTGGACGTTTCAAAAGCTGAGCGGCTCAGCTCCTGTGACCGTGGACCTGCCCCACACCTGGTATACCGACGAGGACCAGTACAGGGGAGAGGCGGTGTACAAAAAGACTGTGAGGGCGCCGGAGTGCGGGTGCCTCATGCTGGAGCTTGGCGCGGCGGACCACACGGTGAAAGCTTACGCCAACGGCGTGGAGCTGGGGACCCACAAGGGCGGGTACTCCCGTGTGCGGTTTGAGATCCCCCGTGAGTGCGTGAAGGACGGCGCGATTGAGCTCGAGCTTCACGTGGACAACTCCGCCGTCCCCGACGTGTCGCCACTGGCGGGGGATTTCACCGTATTCGGCGGACTCACCCGCGGCGTCAGTCTGCTCGCCTGCGGGGAGAGCCGCTTTGACTACCTCTACCACGCCACCGATGGGGTTCTGATCAGAACGTCGGTGGATGAGTCGGGAAACGGAATATTGAACCTTGAACCCCACGCGGCAGCCACGGGAGAGGCCGCCGTCAGATACACGCTTCTTGATCCCGAGGGTCAGAAGACGGCCATATTCGATGGCTCTGCCAATGCCCCGGAGACGCGGCTGATCCCCTCCCCGCGCCTCTGGGACGGCAGGAGTGATCCGGCACTCTACACACTGCGGGCGGAGCTGCTGGTAAACGGTGAGCTTGTGGACACCACGGAGCTGAAAACCGGCTTCCGCTCTATCCGCATGGACCCGAACAATGGCTTTTTCCTCAATGGAAAGCACCTTCGCATCAACGGCGTGGCCGTCCACCAGGACTTCGCCGATTGTTACTCCGCCGTGACGAAGAGGGAGATCGACCGCAATTTTGAGCTCATAGATGAGATCGGGGCAAACGCCCTGAGACTCAGCCACTACCAGCACCCGGCGTACACCTACGATGAGTGTGACAGGCGGGGGTATGTGGTCTGGGCGGAGATACCGATGCTGAAGATGACCGAGGACCCCGCCTTGCAGGAAAACGCCGCGAGCCAGCTGACGGAGCTCATCCTGCAGAATATCCACCGGCCTTCCGTCTGCTTCTGGGGCGTGCAGAACGAGATCGGCATGTTCCGGGACGCGCCGCCTATCCACGAGGCGGTCAAGGAGCTTGTAAATGTCTGCCATGCCCTGGACCCCGGCAGGATCGTCACCTGTGCCAATCTGAACACCGTCAAATCCAAGAGCGGCCTCAACCATCTGACGGAGATGGTGGGCTACAACATCTACTTTGGCTGGTACTACGGCAAGATGGGGGACTACGACGCGTTTCTGGACAACATGCACCGGGACCTGCCTGAGACAGCCCTTGGCATCAGCGAGTACGGCGTGGACTGCAATCTGCGGTTCCACTCGGAGACGCCGCTGGTGAAGGACTACTCCGAGGAGTTCCAGGCCCTGTGGCACGAGACGGTGTACCCCATCATCGACTCCAAGCCGTATCTCTGGGGGAGCTTCATCTGGAACATGTTCGACTTCTCCAGCTCCCGCCGGAACGAGGGCGGGCAGAAGTACATAAACGCCAAGGGCCTTGTGACACACGACCGGGTAACGAGGAAGGATGCCTTCTATTACTACAAGGCAAAATGGTCAAACGAGCCGTTTTTGCACATACGAGAGAAGCGGTTTGTAAAGCGGTGTCGGGACAGTGTGGACGTGAAGGTCTATACCAACCTGCCCCGCGTGGCGCTGACGCTTCCGGACAGAACGCGTGTGTTCGCGGAGAAAGGCGGCAACGGCTGCGCGGTGTTCCCCGGCATGGAGCTTTCAGAGGGCATTACCACCTTCACCGTCACGGCGGAATATGAAGGGCGGCACTATGAGGACTCCGTCACTTTCGAGAAGGTGTCCGAACCCGAGGAGAGCTATGTTCTCCCGGATTCCGGCGCTGGACAGACGGTGAAGAACTGGTTCCTGGACGAGGACATAGACACCGACGTATACTACTCCCTCAACGACACGGCACAGGAGATAATGGACTCTCCGGAAGCCTACGCCGTTTTGAAAAAATACGTCCCCGGCCTGTGCCCTGTATTGGAGCGCGGCGTTATACCACTGGGGCTGGAGATGAAGAGCATACTCAGCCGCGAGACGCCGGAGGGATTGGATCTCCGGGAACTCAACGGCGAGCTTATGAAGATCGTAAAGTGAATTGCGGTATGCTCAGAGGATTCGGGGATTTCGTCAAGCGTCACGACTATCTTGTTTGCGTGGACTCCGACGGGTGCGCTATGGACACCATGGACTGCAAGCACATCCACTGCTTCGGCCCGTGTATGGTCA
>CANRIU010000081.1 GCA_947630755.1 uncultured Oscillospiraceae bacterium
TTCACCCCCTGTTGTACCTTTTATTCTACAACAGGGGGTGTCTTTTTTCATTGTCTGTTTTTCGGGATACGGTCCAGGTCAGGCGGATATATTTATTTTTCGGCGTTTTTCTCATAGAGAATCGCCAGTCCACGGAGCAGCAGGTCTGGCTCATACAGGAGCTTTTCCCGGCAAAACGGTATTACGAGGGATGCCAGTCCCCCGGTAACGACGACCTTGCAATCGTCTCCTGCCTCCTGACGTATCCTGGCTATTACCCCGTCTACCGCCGAGGCGCAGCCGTAGAGGAGGCCGCTCCTCATGCTCTCCGCCGTATTTCTCCCGATGACGCGGGCGGACTTTTCGAGGCTCACCTGTGGCAGCAGGGATGTCCCCCGGGTCAGCGCGTCAATGTTCAGGCGCAGTCCCGGCATTATCACCCCACCCACAAGGGCGCCGTCCCTGTCCACCACAGAAAAGGTGTTCGCGGTGCCCATATCCAGGACGATTATCGGCGGCGGCAGGAGCCTGAGCGCGGCGACGGCGTCAACTATCCTGTCCGCGCCCACCGCCGCGGGGGCGTCGGTCAGGACCGGAAGCCCGGTCTTTATCCCCGGGCCCACGACCAGGGGCTCCGCCCCCGTCAGCATCCTGAACGCCTCAAGCACAGCAGGCGTGGCGGGAGGTACCACCGAGGACACTATTCCCCCCTCCACCGATTTAAGGTCCACGCCATCAAGGGCATCCCGAACGGACATGGCGTACTCAAAGCCCGTGGCGTCACGCCTGGTGGCGAGCCTCCGGACATCCGAGATCTCCCCGTCGCGTATAAGGCCAAGGACAACGTTCGTGTTGCCCACGTCAACGGCTAATACCATCACTCCCGCTCCAGAAGCCTCGCCCTGCCCAGGGCTGTGCCCACGGCCCCGGTGATGACGGTGGACAGTGCCATCTCAAAAAGCGCCTGCACGCCCACATAGCCGCAGGCCCAGAGTATGAGGTTTCGCCCCCCGGCGAGCTCCCGGACGTAGTCGGTCCTGCCGAAGAGGAGTATGAGCGCGCCCATGAAGAAGAGGGTGTTGAGAAACGCGGCGGAAAAGCCGGTGACAAAATATGAGACCACACCGAGCGGCTTTTTGAGGAGCCTGTAAATATACCCGGCGCACAGCCCCACCAGCACCCGCGCCGCGAAGCGCTGGATTATGGTGAGGACGGGGCTTATGGCGAATGTCATCTGCCCCATGAGGCTCGCGCCCCCGATGCCCATGGCCTGAAGGACGCTGGTGAGGCCGAACACCCCTCCAAGCACCGCGCCGCCCAACGGCCCAAGGGCTATTGCGCCAATGGCCACCGGGATCATGTTCATTGTCATTGCCAATGGTCCGATGTTCAAATACCCCAGCGGTGTGAAATACAGCACCAGAAGTATTCCGGTCAGAAGTCCAAGGAGCGCCAGCTCTCTCGGCCCCATTCCCTTTTTTGTCTGCATTTTTCTTCCTCCTGATAAATTTGTTGCCATTCCGCAAAGCGGATACAGCTCAGTGCGATATTATATCACAGCGAATCAAAAAAGTGTACCACTTTTTTTAAAATTGTCGGCAAAGGCCAGCGGCCTTTGCCGACAGGCTTAAAAAATTCTACCACTTTTTTTGTATTTGTGTTATGATAGGCAAAAATACTTATGGAGGGTCTTACCATGCTCAAGGGCAAAACCGTGGTGCTGGCTGTCACAGGCAGCATCGCCGCGTATAAAATACCTAATCTGGCGCGGATGCTCCTGAAGGCCGGGGCGAGCGTCCAGGTGCTCATGACAAAAAACGCCGCGAATTTCATAAACCCCATAACCTTTGAGAGCCTCACCTCCCGCAGGTGCCTCATCGACACCTTCGACCGGAATTTCCAGTACAGCGTGGAGCACGTCGCTCTTGCGAAGGAGGCGGACATCGTCCTCGTGGCCCCTGCCTCCGCCAACGTAATAGGGAAAATAGCCTCCGGCATAGCCGACGACATGCTGACAACCACCGTCATGGCCTGTCCCTGCAAAAAGCTCATCTCCCCGGCCATGAACCACAATATGTACCATAACCCCATCGTCCAGGACAACCTTGAAAAGCTCCGGCGCTTCGGATACACCGTCATCGAGCCGGACAACGGGATGCTGGCAAACGGCGACTCCGGCGACGGGCGTATGCCGGAGGAGTCCGTGCTCTTTGAGCACATCCTCCGTGAGATCGCCTGCCCCCACGACCTGAAGGGCCGTCGCGTTCTGGTCACCGCCGGGGCGACCCGGGAGGCCATAGACCCCGTGCGGTTTATTTCAAACCACTCCAGCGGCAGGATGGGCTTTGCCCTCGCCCGGGCCGCCATGTACCGTGGCGCCCGTGTCACCCTTGTCGCCGCCCACACCGAGGCCGCTCCCCCGCCCTTCGTGGATATTATAAATGTGGAGTCCGCCGAGGACATGTTCAGCGCCGTGACGGAGCTCTCCGGCGAGCAGGACGTGATAATCAAGGCCGCCGCAGTCTCCGACTACACCCCGGTTACTGTCTCCGGCTCAAAGATGAAAAAATCCGACGGGACCCTTACTCTGGAGCTGCGGCGGACCCCGGACATACTGAAATATCTCGGCGGGCACAGGCGCCCGGGGCAGGTCATCTGCGGGTTCTCCATGGAGACGGAGGACCTTCTGGAGAACTCCCGGAAAAAGCTCATCTCAAAAAACTGCGACATGATCTGCGCAAACTCCCTCAGGCAGGACGGCGCGGGCTTTGGCACGGGCACCAACATCATCACCATCATCACCCGGGACGGGGACACCGCCCTGCCCCTCATGACAAAGGATGAGGCCGCCCACAGGATACTTGACGAGATCCTCCGGCGTCTGTGAGGTCGTTTGGGCCCGTTTTCAGGGCTCCAACGGGCCGATTCTCGGAATTTGAGAGTGATTCTGACTCTCAGGTGTGGAATTCTCTCCGTCATTACCGTAGAATCAGGGCATAGTCCGGACCGAATAAACACCTGAGGAGGATCTTTATGGAAAAGAAAACCATCGGCGGCTTCATCGCCGCCCTTCGCAAGGCCAGCGGCATGACCCAGAGAGACCTTGCCGACAGGCTCAACGTCTCCGACAAGACGGTGAGCCGCTGGGAGCGGGACGACGGCGCACCGGACCTCTCCCTCATACCCGTGATAGCGGAGATATTCGGCGTCACCTGTGACGAGCTTCTCCGGGGCGAGCGCAGGAGCCCGTCCCAGCTTGATGCGACATCTGATGAGGACGCCACCTCCGCCAAGGGGGAGCGGGAGCGCAGAAGGCTTATAAAGTCCGCCCTGTCCCGCTATAAAATTAGGACCTACATCTCCATGGGCGTCTGCGCCGCGGGGCTTCTCACGGCGCTCATTTGCAACTTTGCCTTTTTGAGGGCGCTGCTTGGGTTTTACCTCGGCGCGGCGTTTCTGGTCGCAAGCGTTGTGTGTCAGGTGGTGTTCATAAACCTCGCCCTCACCTCCGTTGAGGACTCGGGGCTGTCACAAAGGGAGCTTTCGGACTTTCGGCGCGGCGTCTACCGGGGCGCAAAGCTGGACTTTGGGCTGACGGCGGCTGTATTCGGCTTCACTGCCCCGCTTTTGACGGCCATGGACACCAACATGGGGATAACCTCCGGCATGACACTGATGGGCTTTGTCTTCGCGGGCCTTGCGCTGGCGGTATTCGGGACAGCGTGCTACTTTCTCACTTCGCTCTTTATCAAGTCCGGGGCGTTTATCCTCAATGATGAGGAGACAAGCGTCTACCGCCGAAATCACAGGCTCCTTGGCAGGTGCGCCATTGTTCTGGCGGCGGTGCTTGTCCTTACCGTAGTGGCGGACAGCACATTCACCGACGGGATACAGTTTTTCCGGAAGGGCACCGTGTTCAACGACTATGAGAGCTTCAAGGATTTCATGGAGCAGGACGTGGAATATTACGGCAGTTCCTACATAACCCCCGCCCCACCTGCCGAGTCCGTTGACGGCCCCTCGTGTGAGGACGAGGAGATCGTCAGCCATATCACAGACAGCGATGGCAACGTGGTGTGCGAGTATGTCTGGCGCAATAAAAGCGTCTCGCTCATCTCCTACGGCGAAAACACACTGCCAATAACCGTCTACACCCATGAGGGCGACAACCTGGCGTTTGAAAAACGGGACCTTCTGGACAGGGCGTTCTATGTGCTCTACTGCCTGGAGATCGCCGCCGCGGCGGTAGTCTACCTTCGCCGCCGCGCATGGCGTTAAGTCACAACCTCCGGCTAAGCCGGAGGCTTGATTAGGCCCTATAAGGGCCTTTTACCGGCAAGCGTCTCAAGACGCACCGAATATTCGTCACTTGCATCACTTGCCCTACGACCCGTAAACGGGTTTATCCGCTTGTTTGCAACGTGTCGGTATTCGTAGTCTGGCTTTATAGCGGCTCGCTTCGCTCGATGCTTTTAGCTAAAGCCTATTTTGCCCCCCCGGCATAGCCGGGGGTTCATGTGACACAAAAGTAAAGTCAGGACCTCCGGCCAAGCCGGAGGTCCTGACTTGAACAGGTGGTTACAGCATCCGCTGCTCCCCGGATCTTCGGAGAGAGGGGGGCTCGAGGGGACCGTCAGGGTCCCGCCTCGAATTGAAATCATTGCTCCATAAAAAAGCACCAGTCCGCGGACTGGTGCTTTTTTATGGAATAAGTGGTTAAAAACACTATTTTTGCAGCGGTTGATGTCTTCGGAGGGAGGGGGATTGTGAGGGGGGACCGTCAGGGTCCCCCCTCACGTTTCAATGAAACCCCGCCGCTAACGCGGCGGGGCGGACTTCGCTCCGCGAAGTCCGTACTCCAGGAAAGAAAAACCCCGTCCAAACGGACGGGATTTCTCTTTCCTGGAGGCGACACCCAGACTTGAACTGGGGAATCAGGGTTTTGCAGACCCTTGCCTTACCACTTGGCTATGTCGCCA
>CANRIU010000082.1 GCA_947630755.1 uncultured Oscillospiraceae bacterium
TGGTTCTTTTCTCTCTTTTGACGGGTCAAAAGAGAGAAAACGAACATATCCCGTCCACCTCCCAAGGTGGACAAAACCCTCCGCCCTCCGGGCGGAATAACTCGCCTTATTAAGGCGGCTTTCGGTCCCCTTCGGGGACCATCCCCCGTCCACCTTCGGTGGACTTACCCCGCCTGACGGCGGTTTCCCGTCCGCCTCCGGCGGACTTACCCCCGGTCCCCTTGGGGGCCTCTCCCTCCGCCCTCCGGGCGGAATCATCTCCATGGAGGTGTCCATATGAAACTCGACTTCTCCCTCATTGAGGGACAGCACATCGACGGCTTTAAGGGCGGCGCGGGGCTCTTTGAGCCCCGGATTTTCACCGACGCGAACAACAGGATAATGACCGCTGTCCTCGCCCCCGGGGCGCACATCGGTATGCACACCCACGAGGGGTCCAGCGAGATCGTCTACATTCTGGAGGGCAAGGGCGTCATGGTCTGCGACGGGGAACGGGAGATTTTGCGGCCCGGCGACGTAAGCTACTGCCCCGAGGGGCACACCCACAGCCTCCGGAACGAGTCGGGCTTGCCCCTGCGCTTCTTCGCCGTGGTGCCGGAGCACAGGGCATGACCGACTACTACCGGGCCTACGACCTCCGCTACCGGGCCGTCCACGCGCTGGGGCTCCAATGGGCCTCCGACGTCCCTACGGACATTGTGTGTAAGGTCGCGGAGGAGCTCTCCCTCTCCCCTGCCGCCTCTATTTTGGAGCTTGGCTGCGGCGAGGGGCGGGACGCGGCGGCGCTTCTGCGCCGCGGTTACGATGTGACTGCCACGGACATTTCCCCGGAGGCCGTTGCCTGGTGCAAATCAAGGTACCCGGAGTACGCCGGACATTTTACCGTTCTGGACTGCGTGAGAGACGATTTTCCCGGAAAATATGACTTCATCTACGCCGTGGCTGTGCTCCACATGCTGACGGAGGACCCGGACCGGGCGGCCTTCTGGCGGTTTATCAGGGAGCACCTGGCGGACGCCGGAGCAGCCCTGGTCCTCACCATGGGCGACGGCACGGTGTCCCGAACGACCGACCCCGCCCATGCCTTCGACAGCGTCCAGCGGGTCCATGAGGCCACCGGAAAAACCGTCACTGTGGCCGCCACCACCTGCCGGATCGTGGACTTTGCTGCCCTCCGGCGGGAGATCGCCTCGGCGGGACTTGAGTTTCTCCGGGAGAGCTCCACCGCCTGCCCGCCGGATTTTGACGTGATGATGTACGCCATTGTGGGTGTGAAGTGATTTATGGGGGCGGAATGCATATTTTTATCACTGAATTGAGGACCAGACCATAAGGAAAGGAGTTATTTACCATGTCTGACGTTTTGAATTACGACGAAAACTGCCTTTTTTGCAAAATAATAAAGGGCGATATACCCTCCGCAAAGGTCTACGAGGACGACCTGTGCTACGCCTTCCGGGACATTAATCCTCAGGCGCCCACCCACATCCTTGTGGTGCCAAAGGCGCACATCCAGTCCGTGGCGGAGGTCAACAAGCACAACGAGGCCCTGGTGGGCCACATTTTCACCGTCATCGCCAAAATCGCGGCGGACGAGGGCCTGACGAACGGCTACCGGGTCATCTCCAACTGCGGCCCCGACGCGGGGCAGACGGTGCCCCATCTGCACTTCCACATTCTGGGTGGGAAGAAGATGCGCGAGGGGATGGTTTAAGCTATGGTCATTGAACCCATTTCCTTCCGCCTGAAGGGCGGGCAGGAGGCGGTGCTCCGCTGTCCCACCTCCGGGGAGGCTCCGGCGTTTCTGGAGAGCTTCCGCGTCTGCGTGGGCGAGACGGCCTTTCTTAACTATACCCCTGAGGAGGTTTCCGGCTTCACCCTTGAGGATGAGCGCCGCTTTATTGAGGGCTACGGCTCGTCCCCCGACAAGCTGCTGCTGTGCTGCTCCGTGGACGGGGAGATTGTCGGCTCATGCGATATAATTTTTCACACAAATCTTAAAGCCCGCCACCGGGGCGGCATCGGAATCGCAATTCAGCGCCGATTTTGGGGTCTTGGCATCGGCACCGCCATGTTCCGGGCCATGATTGGCGTGGCCCGTGCCCGCGAGGGCGTCACGCAGCTGGAGCTTGACTTCTTTGAGGGCAACGCCCGGGCCCGGGCGCTCTATGAGAAAATGGGCTTTCGCATATGCGCCGTGCTCCCCGACGCCATACGTCTCCCGGACGGGACGATGCTCAACGAGTACATGATGGTTTTGAAGCTGTAAAATACAAATCGATTGCAATTTCCGCACATACTGTGCTATATTATTAGATAAACATTTCAGGAGGTACACATATGAGTAAAGGAAAATTCTACCTTTCCACCGCCATCGCCTACGCATCCGGCAAGCCGCACATCGGCAACACCTATGAGATCGTCTTAGCCGACGCCATCTGCCGTTTTAAGCGAATGTCGGGGTATGACGTGTACTTCCAGACGGGTACCGACGAGCACGGTCAGAAGATACAGGAGAAGGCCGAGGCCGCCGGGGTCACGCCCCAGCAGTTCGTCGACGGCACCGCCGGGGAGATAAAGCGGATCTGGGACCTTATGAACACCAGCTACGACCGCTTTGTCCGCACAACCGACCCGGACCACGAGCGGAAGATTCAGGAGATCTTCGAGCGCATGGTGGCCTCCGGGGACATATACAAGTCCAAGTACGAGGGATGGTACTGCACGCCCTGCGAGTCCTTCTGGACCGAGAGCCAGCTTGTGGACCACAAGTGCCCCGACTGCGGCCGGGAGGTGAAGTGGGCCGAGGAGGAGGCTTACTTCTTTAGGCTCAGCAAGTACACCGAGCCCCTCATGCGCTACATCGAGGAGCACCCGGATTTCATCCAGCCGGAGGCCCGGAAAAACGAAATGATAAACAACTTCCTCAAGCCCGGACTTCAGGACCTGTGCGTCTCCCGCACCAGCTTCAGCTGGGGGATACCCGTGAAGTCAGACCCGAAGCACGTCGTGTATGTGTGGCTCGACGCACTCTTTAACTACGCGACCTTCCCCGGCTTTGAGCCGAACGGCGAGGACGGGGAGAATTACAAAAAGTACTGGCCCGCGGACGTGCACCTCATCGGGAAGGACATACTGCGCTTCCACACCCTCTACTGGCCGGCGTTCCTCATGTCATTGGGCGAGCCGCTGCCGAAGCAGGTGTTCGGCCACCCCTGGCTTTTGATGAGCGACGGGAAGATGTCAAAGTCAAAGGGCAATGTGCTCTACGCCGACGATCTGGTGGAGCTCTACGGCGTGGACGCGGTGCGATACTACGTCCTCCACGAGATGCCCTTCGCCTCCGACGGCACCATGAGCCACGACCTCATAATCGAGCGGATAAACTCCGACCTTGCCAACATCCTTGGCAACCTGGTGAACCGCACCGTCTCCATGACGAACAGGTATTTTGACGGCGTGGTGAGCGGCAGCCGCGCTTTCGAGAGCGTGGATCAGGAGTTCATCGACACGGCCCTTGCCGCCGTCAGGCGGTGCGAGGAGAGGATGGACACCCTCCATGTGGCTGACGCTATAGATGAGATCTTCGCCCTTCTGCGCCGTGCGAACAAGTATATTGACGAGACCCAGCCCTGGGTGCTGGGGCGCTCGGAGGAGACAAAGCCCCGGCTCGCCGCGGTGCTCTACAACCTTCTGGAGTCCCTGCGCATCGCCGCGGCGCTCCTCTCCCCCTTCCTGCCGGAGACGGCGGAGCGGATATACAGGCAGCTCAATTTGCCCGCCTCCGACTGGGAGAGCCTCCAGAGCTTCGGCGCCATACCCGAGGGGCACAAAATCGGAAAGCCCGAGATCCTCTTCGCCCGCATCGACCCCGCAAAAAAGGCGCAGGAGATCGAGGCGTTCTACGCCGCCAGGAACCCCGCGCCCAAGGTCGACCCGGTGCTCCCGGATGTGACCATCGACGACTTTTCAAGGTGCGATATGCGGGTGTGCAAGGTCCTCACATGCGAGAACGTGAAGAAGTCCGAGCGGCTTTTGAAGTTCACTCTCGACGACGGCTCCGGCACCCCGAGGCAGATACTCTCCGGCATCGCCAAGTTCTACAAGCCCGAGGAGCTGGTGGGCAAGACCGTTGCCGCCATATTGAATCTGCCGCCGCGGAAGATGATGGGCCTTGAGTCCTGCGGGATGCTCATCTCCGCCGTGAAGGAGGAGGACGGCGAGGAGAAGCTGAACCTTCTCATGCTGGACGACGCCATCCCCGCGGGAGCGAAGCTCTGCTGACCTTCAAAAAAGGGCTTTGCCCTTTTCAGGCAAAGGTAAACGCGGGAAACGCCCTTGCGAAAAGCCCGAGGGCTTTTCGCAAGGGCGTTACAAAGCTGGCATATATGAGGCGTTGGGAATCGGAAAAATCCGAAAAAAGCACTTGACAACCGCCCTAAAATACTCTATAATAGCAAAGCTTGAACAAAATAGGGTTCAACTCAATCGGCGTGGAGAAGTCGCGTAGCCCGGTCGAGCGCGCACGATTGGAAATCGTGTAGGGGTCAAAAGCTCCTCGAGGGTTCGAATCCCTCCTTCTCCGCCAGAATTGCAGGTTAAAACTACTATTAGTAGCGAAAACGCCTGCGCCGCAAGGGTTTTGAGGCCGTTCCAGAGCGA
>CANRIU010000083.1 GCA_947630755.1 uncultured Oscillospiraceae bacterium
TTCACCTGACGGGCAAGCAGAAGGTGCTCGCGGGTCTGGGCCATGGGGCCGTCGGAGGCGGCGATGACCAGGATGGCGCCGTCCATCTGAGCGGCTCCGGTGATCATGTTCTTGATATAGTCAGCGTGGCCCGGGCAGTCGACGTGGGCATAGTGACGGGAAGCGGTCTGATACTCGACGTGAGCGGTGTTGATCGTGATGCCGCGGGCGCGCTCCTCGGGAGCCTTGTCGATCTGGTCGTAAGCGGTGTAGGTGGCGGCGGTGGGGTCAGCCATGTTCAGGACCTTGGTGATAGCCGCGGTAAGAGTGGTCTTGCCGTGGTCGATATGGCCGATGGTGCCGATGTTTACATGGGGCTTGGTGCGCTCGAATTTTTGCTTAGCCATTGGTAGTGATCCTCCTTAATTATAGTAAAAAAGGGTTTTTGTTTTCTGAGTGTAATTCTAATACAAAGCTGCCTGTTTTGCAACAGTTTTGTGGTTTATTTTTGGCTTTTCCGGACTTATCTTCCGCTGTGGCTCTTAACTATATCCTCGCGGAGGTTTTTGGGCAGCTCCACAAAGTGGCTGGGCTCCATGGAGTAGGTAGCGCGGCCCTGTGTTTTGCTGCGAAGGTCCGTGGAATAGCCGAACATGGTGCTGAGTGGCACGTCCGCGGTCACCTGCACGGTGCCGTTGCGGATGTCCGTCCCCGTTACGGAGCCCCGGCGGGAGTTGAGGTCGCCGATGATGTCCCCCATGTACTCGTCGGGCCCGGTGACAGTCACCTTCATGATGGGCTCGAGGATAGTGGGATTCGCCTTCTGCATGGCCTCCTTGAAGGCCATGGACCCGGCGATTTTAAAGGCCATCTCGGAGGAGTCCACCTCATGGAAGGAGCCGTCGTAAAGATGGACCTTAACATCCACCACGGGGTACCCAGCGCACACTCCGGAGAGCATCGCGCCCTGGATACCGGCGTCTACCGCGGGGATGAACTCCTTGGGTATGGCGCCTCCGGTGATCTCGTTCAGGAACTCGTAGCCCTTGCCGGACTCGTTGGGCTCGATGCGGATCTTGACGTGTCCGTACTGGCCCTTTCCGCCGGATTGGCGGGCGTACTTGCAGTCCACATCCGCCGTGCCTTTGATGGTCTCCTTGTAGCTGACCTGGGGACGGCCCACGTTGGCCTCAACCCTGAACTCACGGAGAAGCCGATCCACGATTATCTCCAGATGGAGCTCGCCCATGCCGGCGATTATCGTCTGGCCTGTCTCCTCATCGGTGTAGGTCTTGAAGGTCGGGTCCTCATCGGCGAGCTTCTGGAGGGCGATGGCCATCTTCTCCTGGCCTGCCTTGGTGCGCGGCTCGATGGCCACCCTGATGACGGGCTCGGGGAACTCCATGGACTCAAGGACTATCTGGTGGTCGGCGTCGCACAGAGTGTCGCCGGTGGTGGTGTTCTTCAGACCCACGGCGGCGGCGATGTCGCCGGTGTAGACCTGGGTGATGTCCTCCCGGTGGTTTGCGTGCATCTGAAGGATGCGCCCCAGGCGCTCGCGCTGGCGCTTCACGGGGTTAATAACCGTGGAGCCCGCCTCGGCGGTGCCTGAGTACACGCGGAAGAAGCTGAGACGCCCCACATAGGGGTCGGTCATTATCTTGAATGCGAGAGCGGAGAAGGGCGCCTCGTCGGAGGCGGGCCGCTCGGCCTCCTCACCGGTCTTGGGGTCCACGCCCTTTATCGGCGGGATGTCAAGGGGCGAGGGCATATAGTCGACAATGGCGTCGATGAGCTTCTGCACGCCCTTGTTCCGGTAGGAGGTCCCGCACACCACGGGCACCATCTCGTTGGCTATTGTCGCCCGGCGGATGGCGGCCTTGATGGAGTCGGAGCTCACAGGCTCGCCCTCAAGGTACTTCTCCATGATCTCATCGTCAAAATCGGACACTGCCTCAAGGAGCTTCATCCTGTACTCCTCGGCAAGCTCCCTCATATCCTCGGGGATGGGCTCCACGCGCATATCCTGCCCGAGCTCATCGTAGTAGATGTCGGCGTTCATCTCCACAAGGTCGATGATACCCCGGAAATCCGCCTCCCGGCCTATGGGAAGCTGTATGGGGACGGCGTTTGCCTTCAGGCGGTCGTGGACCATCTGTATGACGTTGAAGAAGTCCGCGCCCATGATGTCCATCTTGTTGACGTAGATCATCCTCGGCACATGGTAGTTGTCCGCCTGACGCCAGACCGTCTCGGACTGGGGCTCCACGCCGCCCTTGGCGCACATCACCGTAACGGAACCGTCCAAGACGCGCAGGGACCGCTCCACCTCAACGGTGAAGTCCACATGGCCCGGGGTGTCGATGATGTTTATGCGTGTGCCCTTCCAGAAGCAGGTGGTAGCCGCGGAGGTGATGGTGATGCCCCGCTCCTGCTCCTGCACCATCCAGTCCATGGTCGCCGCGCCCTCGTGGACCTCGCCCAGCTTGTGGGTGCGTCCGGTGTAGAAGAGGATGCGCTCGGTGGTGGTGGTCTTTCCGGCGTCGATGTGGGCCATGATGCCGATGTTTCTGGTTCTCTCTAAGGAATATTGTCTGGGCATAAAAATTCTTTCTCCTGATGCGCCGAGGGCTCCGGCGGCCCTGGGCCAAACTTACAATGCTGTGGGATGGGGTACCCCGCCGATTACCAGCGGAAGTGTGCGAAGGCCTTGTTGGACTCCGCCATGCGGTGGGTCTCCTCGCGCTTCTTCACGGACGAGCCGGTGTTGTTGGCGGCGTCCATTATCTCCCCGGCGAGCTTCTCCTTCATGGTCTTCTCGCCCCGGGCGCGGGTGTAGGTGGTGAGCCACCGAAGGCCGAGAGTCTGACGGCGTGCGGGGCGGACCTCGATAGGCACCTGATATGTGGCGCCGCCCACCCGGCGTGCCTTGACCTCAAGGCTGGGCATGATGTTTTCCAAAGCCTGCTGGAAGACCTCAAGGGGCTCCTTGCCGGTCTTTTCACGGACGATGTCGAAGGCGCCGTAGACCACCTTCTGAGCAACGCCCTTCTTGCCGTCCAGCATGATGGAGTTTACCAGCTTCGTGACGAGCACGGAGTTGTAAACAGGATCAGGCAAGATTTCTCTTTTGGGAACGTTACCTCTTCTGGGCACTTTGCTTCCCTCCTTCATTATAAAATGATGTCAACGGTACTCGAAACGTAAATACGTTCCGTTTGCGCCCCGAGGTGTGAGTATATAATATATAAGTATATATAAACACAACAACGAAAGCGCTGTTGGGGGTGCTTACTTCTTCTTTCCGGCCTTCGGTCTCTTCGCGCCGTACTTGGAGCGCGCCTGCATACGCCCGTTGACGCCCTGGGTATCGAGGGTGCCGCGGATGATGTGGTAACGCACGCCGGGGAGGTCCTTGACACGGCCGCCGCGGATCATAACGACGGAGTGCTCCTGAAGATTGTGGCCCACGCCGGGGATGTAAGCCGTCACCTCGAAGCCGTTGGTAAGACGGACACGGGCGATCTTACGAAGAGCGGAGTTGGGCTTCTTCGGGGTCATGGTCCTGACCGCGGTGCACACGCCGCGCTTCTGGGGGGAACTTAAATCGGTGGAGCGGTTCTTCAGGGTGTTGAGACCCTTCTGGAGAGCCGGAGAGGTGGACTTGTAGACGCTGGTCTGACGTCCCTTCCTCACGAGCTGATTTATTGTCGGCATTTTCTTCCTCCTTTCTCAAAAATAAGTGCCGCGCATGAGTTTAAGTATGCCCAAAAAGGGCGCAAAAACCCCACGCAAGCAGGTATTTTAACATAAAAAACCCTGTAAGTCAACACTTTTTTGCCCTCCGGCGAAAAAATACCGTTGGTATATGAGACAAAAATTTTGAAAAAAATAAAAGGATTTTTTATCTTCGCGGCGTATAAGAATAAAAGCGGGACAAAAAGTCCTCCGAGGGGCGCAAATCCCCCAAAAACCGTCAGGGAGGCGGTCACTTTTGCCGAACATCAGAGAAACCCGGGAAGAACTGGAAAAAATCCTCATCTCCCCCCGCGGAGTGCGCTCCGCGGACTCAAAGGGCCGTCTCCGCCCGGAGAGCGAGGACGGCGTCCGCACCTGCTTTCAGCGGGACATCGACCGCATCACCCACTCCAAGGCCTTCCGCCGCTTAAAGCAGAAGACTCAGGTGTTTCTGGAGCCGGAGGGCGACCACTACCGCACGCGCCTGACCCACACGCTGGAGGTCACCCGCATAGCCCGCACCATCTCCCGGGCACTGATGCTCAATGAGGACCTGACGGAGGCCATCGGCCTCGGGCACGACCTGGGCCACACGCCCTTCGGTCACGCCGGGGAGCGGGCGCTAAACGAGCTTCTCTCCGACCGGGGCGGCTTTCGCCATTACGAGCAGAGCCTTCGCGTGGTGGACGTGCTGGAGAAGGACGGCGAGGGGCTGAACCTGACAATGGAGACCCGGGAGGGCATCCTCCGCCACACCTGCGACCCGCTGTCAGAGACGCTGGAGGGGCAGGTGGTGCGCCTCGCGGACAAGACGGCATACATAAATCACGACGTGGACGACGCCATCCGCTCCGGGACCCTCCGGGGGGATGAGATA
>CANRIU010000084.1 GCA_947630755.1 uncultured Oscillospiraceae bacterium
GGTTCTTTTCTCTCTTTTGACGGGTCAAAAGAGAGAAAACGAACATTTCCCGTCCACCTCCCAAGGTGGACATATGCGCTCCGCCCTTCGGGCGGAAAAACCCGTCTTGTCAAGACAGTCCCCCCGTCCCCTTCGGGGACCTTCTCCCGTCCACCTTCGGTGGACTCGCTCCGCCTGACGGCGGCTTTCCCGGTTTCCTTCGGAAACCTGACTCCCTCCACCCTCCGGGCGGAAAATCCCCGCCTTTCGGCGGATTACCGTCCCTTTCAGGGACGTATCCCCGCCCTGGCGGCATTTACCAGCCCTCCCGCGGAGATTATGTTCTGAATAAATTCGGGAAACGGCTCGGTTTTGAAGCTCTGCCCGGTGGTGACATCGGTGATAACTCCGGCGTCCAGATCCGCCTCCACCCGATGTCCCTCCTCGATGCCCTCCGCCGCCTCGGGGCACTCGACGATCGCAAGACCGATGTTTATGGCGTTGCGGTAGAATATCCTGGCGAAGCTTTTCGCTATCACAAGGCTTATGCCGCTCTCCTTTATGGCGATGGGCGCGTGCTCCCGGGAGGAGCCGCAGCCGAAGTTCTCCCCGCCCACCAGTATGTCGCCGGGTTCAATTTTGTCGTGGAAGGACCTGTCGATGTCCTCCATGCAGTGGGCCGCAAGCTCCCTAGGGTCGCTGGTGTTAAGATACCGTGCCGGGATTATGACGTCGGTGTCCACATTGTCGCCGTATTTCACGGCTTTGCCAACACATCTCATTTCATTACCTCCTCGGCGGATGCGATTTTGCCCATGACCGCGCTGGCGGCGGCGGTGGCGGGAGAAGCAAGGTAGACCTCGCTTTTGACGTGGCCCATGCGGCCCACGAAGTTGCGGTTGGTGGTGGAGACGCACCTCTCGCCCTCGGCGAGGATGCCCATGTACCCGCCAAGGCAGGGTCCGCAAGTGGGGGTGGAGACGACGCAGCCGGCCTCGATGAATTCGCGGATGAAGCCCGCCTCAAGGCACTTTAAATATATATCCTGCGTCGCGGGGATGATGATGGCCCGGACGTTTT
The DNA here is from genome assembly GCA_947630755.1 of uncultured Oscillospiraceae bacterium. Taxonomy (GTDB): domain Bacteria; phylum Bacillota; class Clostridia; order Oscillospirales; family Oscillospiraceae; genus RUG626. The sequence continues at coordinate 1,060 of CANRIU010000084.1, forward strand.
TGGCGACCTTCCGGCCCCGGAGTATCTCCGCCGTCTCCGCCATGTCCTTGAAAAGTCCGTTGGTGCAGGAGCCGATGACCACCTGGTCTATTTTCACCTCGCCGATCTCATCCACGGTGTGGGTGTTTTCCGGCAGGTGTGGGAAGGCCACGGTGGGGCGGAGCTCCGAGAGATCGATTTCATAGACGGCGTCGTAGGCGGCGTCCTCGTCGGCGCGGAAAACGCGCAGCTCGCGCTTTGCGTGCTCGGCCTCGTAGGCGAGGGTCACGTCGTCCACCTCGAAGATGCCGTTTTTCGCCCCGGCCTCGATGGCCATGTTGCAGACGGTGAGCCTGTCCGGCATGGAGAGGGAGTGCGCGCCGGGGCCCGTGAATTCCATGGACTTGTAGCGCGCCCCGTCCACGCCAATTTTGCCGATGATATGTAAGATGAGGTCCTTGCCGGAGACGTATTTGGGGAGCTGCCCGGTGAGGACGAATTTTATTGCGGAGGGGACCTTGAACCAGGCCTTGCCCGTGGCCATGCCGAAGGCCATATCCGTGGAGCCCACGCCCGTGGAGAATGCCCCCAGCGCCCCGTAGGTGCAGGTGTGGGAGTCCGCGCCTATCGCCACATCCCCGGTGACCACCAGTCCCTCCTCGGGGATGAGGGCGTGCTCTATGCCCATGCGGCCCACATCGTAGAAGCCCGGAAGGTCCTGCTCCCCGGCAAATTCCCGGCAGCACCTGCACTGCTGGGCCGCCTTTATGTCCTTGTTGGGGACGAAGTGGTCCATGATGAGCGTCACCTTCTCCGGGTCGAATACCCGTTCGGCGCCCATCCTCTTAAACTCCCGGATGGCTACCGGGGAGGTGATGTCGTTGCCGTGCACACGGTCGAGCGAGCAGAGTATGAGCTGTCCCGCCTCCACCCGGTCAAGTCCCGCGTGGGCGGCGAGGATCTTCTGCGACATTGTCATTCCCATGGGATCACACCCTTTTGTTTATAATGGCGCCCTTGTCGGCGGAGCTGACCTGCTGGGCGTAGCGTCTTAAATAGCCCGTGATGTTGTCCTTCGTGAGGGGCTTTTCCGAGGCGCGGCGCCTCGCGATCTCCTCATCCGGGACCTTCAGGGTTATGGTGTGGGCCGGGATGTCGATGGAGATGATGTCCCCCTCGTGCACAAAGGCGATAAGGCCGCCCGAGGCCGCCTCGGGGCTGACGTGTCCGATGGATGCTCCCCTTGTCGCGCCGGAGAAGCGCCCGTCGGTGATGAGGGCCACCGTCTTGTCAAGTCCCGCTCCGGCGATGGCGGAGGTGGGGTTGAGCATCTCCCTCATGCCCGGGCCTCCGGCGGGGCCCTCGTAGCGTATCACTATCACGTCGCCGGGGTTTATGCCGCCCTGGTATATGACCTTAATTGCCTCCTCCTCGCTGTTGAAGACCCGGGCGGGGCCCTCGTGGGCCAGCATCTCCGGGGCCACGGCGGAGCGCTTCACCACGCAGCCGTTTTCAGCAAGGTTCCCGAACAACACCGCAATGCCGCCCGTCTCGGAGTAGGGGTTGTCGATGGGCCGGATAACTGTGGGGTCGAGATTTTCTGCCTCGGCAATGTTCTCCCCGAGGGTCCTTCCGGTGCAGGTCATGACCGAGGTGTCGATAAGGCCGCGCTTTGAAAGCTCCTTGAGCACCGCGTAGACGCCGCCCGCCTCGTTTAAGTCCTCCATGTAGGTGGGGCCTGCCGGGGCAAGGTGGCAGAGGTTCGGTGTCCTGGCGCTTATCTCGTTTGCCATCCTCAGATCAAAATCCACGCCGCACTCGTTGGCTATGGCCGGCAGGTGGAGCATGGAGTTGGTGGAGCAGCCCAGGGCCATGTCGGCGGTGAGGGCGTTGCGGATGGCGGCGGCGGTCATGATGTCCCGGGCGCGGATGTTCCTGCGCACCAGCTCCATCACCTGCATACCCGCGCGCTTGGCAAGAGAAATCCTCGCGGAGTAGGCCGCCGGGATGGTGCCGTTGCCCCGAAGGCCCATTCCCAGCACCTCGGTGAGGCAGTTCATGGAATTTGCGGTGTACATCCCGGAGCAGGAGCCGCAGGAGGGGCAGGTCTTGCACTCATACTCCCGCAGCTTGGCGTCGTCTATCCTCCCGGCGGAGTAGGCGCCCACGGCCTCGAACATACTGGAAAGGCTCGTCTTGTGCCCGTCCACCCGTCCCGCCAGCATGGGGCCGCCGGAGACGAACACCGTGGGCAGATTGAGCCGCGCCGCTGCCATGAGAAGTCCGGGCACGTTCTTGTCGCAGTTGGGTATCATCACGAGGCCGTCAAAGCCGTGGGCCATGACCATGCACTCCGTGGAGTCGGCAATGAGGTCCCGGGTGACGAGGGAGTACTTCATGCCGACGTGGCCCATGGCAATGCCGTCGCAGACGGCTATGGCGGGGAAAACTATGGGCGTGCCGCCGGCCATGGCGACGCCCTGCTTCACGGCCTCGGTTATCTTGTCAAGGTTCATGTGACCGGGGACGATCTCGTTATAGCTGCTCACGATGCCGATGAGCGGCCGCTCAAGCTCCTCGTCGGTGAGCCCCAGAGCGTAGTAGAGTGAGCGGTGCGGCGCGTTTTCAAAGCCGTTAACGATTGTATCTTTGACCATTGTGGTTCCTCCTTGAAAAATGGAGAATAACGTTGGACAGTACCAATTTTAAATATTTATAATATTTTTTCCGAGGACACGCGCCTCGGAAAAAATCCCTTTTGTTTTGCGGAGTGTGCGGCCCTGCGGGCCGTGCGTGCAGCAAAACAGCAGGTAAAATTTATCTGAATTTCGCAAAATTCAGATAAATTTTACCGCACGTTCCCTATGGCTTGAAAGACCGCAAAGCGGCCTTTCAAGCCAGTTTAGTTGTTGATAAGCTTATCCTCGTCGGACCAGCTGTAGAGCTTGCGGACCTCGGCGCCCACGATCTCGCTGGGGTGCTCGGCGGCCTTCTTGCGCATGGCGTTGAAGTGGACCTGGGCTCCGGCGTCGGACATGTCGAGGAGGAATTCCTTGGCGAAGGTGCCGTCCTGGATGTCGGCGAGTATCTTCTTCATGGTGGCCTTCGTCTCGGCGGTGATGAGCTTGGGTCCCGTCACATAGTCGCCGTACTCGGCGGTGTTGGAGATGGAGTAGCGCATCCCGGCAAAACCGGACTGATAGATGAGGTCCACGATGAGCTTCATCTCGTGGATGCACTCAAAGTAGGCGTTCCGGGGGTCGTAGCCCGCCTCGCAGAGGGTCTCGAAGCCGGCCTGCATAAGGGCGCAGACACCGCCGCAAAGGACAGCCTGCTCGCCGAAGAGGTCCGTCTCCGTTTCAGTCCGGAAGGTGGTCTCCAGCACGCCGGCGCGGGCTCCGCCGATGCCGGCGGCATAGGCAAGGCCGATGTCCCAAGCGTCGCCCGTGGCGTCCTGCTCCACCGCG
>CANRIU010000085.1 GCA_947630755.1 uncultured Oscillospiraceae bacterium
AGGTTGGTCTTGCCGCAGGCGGAGGGGAAGGCGGCGGAGATGTAGTGGACCTCGCCGTTGGGGAACTCCACGCCCAGAATGAGCATGTGCTCGGCCATCCAGCCCTCGTCACGGCCCAGGCACGAGGCTATGCGAAGGGCGAAGCACTTCTTGCCCAGCAGCACGTTTCCACCGTAGCCGGAGTTGACGGACATGATGAGGTTCTCCTGGGGGAAGTGGACGATGTAGCGCTTCTCGGGGTCCAGGTCGGCCTTGGCGTGAAGACCCTTGATGAAGTCGGGGCTGTCGCCCAGGGCATCGTAGACATCAAGACCCACGCGGGTCATGATAGCCATGGAGATGACGACGTAGATGGAGTCGGTGAGCTCGATGCCGTACTTGGCGAAGGGGGAGCCCACGATGGACATGGAGTAGGGGATGACGTACATGGTCCGGCCCACCATGGAGCCGTCATAGATGCCGTAGAGCATCTTCTTCATCTCGACGGGGTCCATCCAGTTGTTGGTGGGACCGGCGTCCTCCTTCTTCTCACAGCAGATAAAGGTGCGGTCCTCCACACGGGCCACGTCGTTGACGGCGCTGCGGTGGTAAACGCAGCCGGGGAGCTCCTGGTCGTTGAGCTTGACGAGCTCTCCGGTCTTATATCCCTCCTGACGGAGCGACTCAAGCTGCTCCTCACTGCCGTCGATCCAGACTATCCTGTCGGGCTTCGTGAGGGCGGACATCTCATCGATCCAGGTCAAAACTGCCTTGTTGCTGGTATACATTGATTAGCCTCCTTACTAAGGTACAAATTTCTCTGTATAACATTCTACACGAAATTGCGCTGTTTTTTCAACGTCAGGAATGACAAAAATTTAACACGCCAAATCGCTTTTATTGGTCTATATACCGCCGGAAGAAGGCGGATGTTAATGGCTGCCGGGACTTTTTGACACAAATTTACTGCCCCGGAGGGTGAATCTCCACAGATAGTCCCGGGCGGGTCCCGCGTAGTCGATGCCTACGCGCCGGCTCGCGTCCGCCTCGGGGCGGGTCCCGCCGTACTCCACCCTCAGAGGCGACTCCGGGTCCCAGAGGCGGGCGGCGTAGAGGGACCTGTCCACCCCGAGGGCCGCGCAGAGCTTTCCCGGACCAGAACACAGGTTCAAAAGCCTGTCCGTGCCCCGGCGGCGGCACATTACATCGATCCCCGCCGAGGGCTCCAGCGCACGGATGAGGACGCACTCCGGCTCGCCCTCCGGCCCGCAGGAGAAGTTTAAGCAGCAGTGGATCCCGTAGATGAGGTAGATGTACGCAAGGCCCTTCCCCTCATAGAGCGCCCGGACCCGGTCCGTTCGGCCCTTATAGGAGTGGGCGGCGGGGTCGAACCTGCCGCGGTAGGCCTCCGTCTCCACAATTATCCCCCCGGTCTCCTCTCCGCCCGCGCGGGAGACTATGCGGCAGCCGAGAAGCTCCCGGGCCACGGTGAGGGTGTCCCGGGAGTAAAATTCAAGAGGCACTATCATCCCTTATCCTCCTCTCCAGCTCCCGGGTCAGGGCGGCAAAGTCCGGGATGGACAGGGTCTCCCCACGGGCGCCCTCCGGAATCTTCGCGGCGGAGACGCACCTTGTAACGGCGTCCTTCTTAAGCTGGGGAAAGCCCGCGGAGAGGGCGTTCACGAGGGTCTTTCGCCGCTGGTTGAAGGCGCTCCGGACAACCCGGAAGAAGAGCTCCTTGTCCACGTCCTCCGCCGGGGCGGGGCGCAGGGTGAGCCTTATGACCGAGCTTGTCACCTTCGGCCTCGGCTCAAAGCAGGAGGGAGGCACGTCGAACAAAAGCTCCGGCAGGGCGTAGAAGTTTACATAAATCCCGAACGCCCCGTAGTCCGCCGTCCCGGGGGCGGCGCAGATACGCCGAGCCACCTCACGCTGGACCATGACGGTGATCGTCCTGAAAAGCCCGGAATCTATGAGCTTTGTCAGCACCGGGGAGGTTATGTTGTAGGGGAGATTCGCGCACACGGCAGGGGTGAGCCCAGAAAAGCGCTCCCGGACAAGGGCCTCAAGGTCGGTTGACATAATATCTGCATTCACCACGGTCACATTGTCAAGGCCCGAGAGCGTCTCCGAGAGCACCGGGATGAGCCGGGAGTCCAGCTCCACCGCCGTGACACAGGCGGCCCTTTTTGCAAGCTCCGCCGTCAGGCACCCTATACCTGGGCCAATCTCCAGCACGCCCGTGCTTTTGTCCGCGCCGGAGCCCTCCGCTATGCGCTCCGGCACCCAGGGGGCGATGAGGAAGTTCTGGCCCTTGGAGCGCTGGAACCGAAAGCCGTGTCCTGCGAGCAGGGCATTTATTTCGTTTATATCGCAAAGCTGCATAATATCCCTCCGAAAATGGCTGAGCACATTATACACCACACCGATGCGCGGGGCAAGAGGATTAATTTTTTGAAAAAATTGTTGATAAATTGCCGGGTATATAATAAAATAGTAAATTGAGCGTATGTACCCGGGAAAAAAGGAACATGAACATGAAAAGAGCATTGGCGGCGGCACTGTCCGCTTTATTATTAGTCCTGACCCTCGCCTCCTGCGGCGGGGAGAACAAAGTATACTCCGTGCTTGATATGTCGGAGAAGACGGTGGGCGTCATATCCGGCACCGCCTCCGCGGGATATATCGCCAGGTTCGAGCTGCCTGTGGAGGTAAAGTATTATGACGATGACGACGAGCTCGCCTCGGCGGTGAGGAAGGGCAGCGTGGACTGCGCCCTCGCCGACGAGAGCACCGCGAAGCGCATGACAAGGCTTTCGCTGAGCCTTGAGACCATCGACGACAAATTTGTGGACTGTGACTACCGTCTGGCGGTGTCCGTGGAGAACACGGAGCTTCTGGACAACTTAAACTCCGCCATAAGGGCGCTGAACGCCTCCGGGGAGCTGGACAGCATCGTGAAGTCCTGGCTTGACGGCGGCGGGGAGGAGGAGCACGAGAGCGGCACGGACCGCACGCGGATAACCGTCGCCATCGACCCGACCTTCTACCCATATGCCTTTATTGGCGAAGACGGGGAGCCGGCGGGGATAGAGATCGACCTTGTCTGGGCCGTCTGCGGGCAGCTTGGTCTGGAGCCGGAGTTCGTCACCGCCCAGCCCGGGATGCTCCTCTATATGGCGGAGAGCGGCAAGACGGCCTTCGCCGTGGGGCGGCTCATGCTGGACCCGGACAACGACGCCGTGGGCTACTCAGCGCCCTATATGCACTCAACACAACTTATTGTTGTGAGAAAATAAGAGGTATTTTTATGAAAATCAAGACTGATGTATATGAGGCAGAGCGCAGAAAAATCGCCGCCGTCTTTGCCGACGCCGAGAGCCTGGACGGGAAGCTTATCTCCGTCTCCGGCTGGGCACGGACCATCCGGGACATGAAGAATTTCGGCTTCATCGAGCTCAACGACGGAAGCTGCTTTAAAAATCTCCAGGTGGTGATGGAGCGGGAGACTCTGGAAAATTACGCCGAGATCGCCGCCCAGAACGTGGGCGCGGCACTCAGCGTCGTGGGTACCGTGGTCCTGACTCCCGGCGCCAGGCAGCCTCTGGAGCTGAAGGCCGCCGCCATTGTGGTGGAGGGCGTATCCAGCCCCGACTATCCCCTCCAAAAGAAGCGCCACAGCGTGGAGTATCTGCGGACCATCCAGCATCTCAGACCCCGCACGAACCTTTTCTCCGCCGTGTTCCGCGTTAGGTCCGTGGCGGCCTACGCCATACACACCTTCTTTCAGGAGCGGGGATTTGTCTACATCCACACCCCGATAATCACCGCCTCCGACTGCGAGGGCGCGGGGGAGATGTTCCGCGTCACGACCCTTGACCCGGCGGACCCGCCCCGCACGGAGAGCGGCGAGGTGGATTACAGCCGGGACTTCTTCGGAAAGCCCGCGAACCTCACCGTCTCCGGGCAGCTCAACGCCGAAAACTTTGCCATGGCCTTCGGAAACGTGTACACCTTCGGCCCCACCTTCCGGGCGGAAAACTCCAACACCCAGCGCCACGCTGCGGAGTTCTGGATGATCGAGCCGGAGATGGCCTTCTGCGACCTTGACGGGGACCTTGAGTGCATGGAGGCGATGGTGAAGTTCATCATCAACACCGTTCTTGAGAAGTGCCCCGACGAGATGGCCTTCTTCAACTCCTTCGTGGACAGGGGACTTTTAGACAGGCTTCGCAATGTTACGGAGAGCGACTTTGCCCGGGTCACCTATACCGAGGCTGTGGAGATACTGAAAAAGAACAACGACAAATTCGACTACAAGGTGGAGTGGGGCACGGACCTCCAGACGGAGCACGAGCGGTATCTCACCGAGCAGGTGTTCAAGCGACCGGTGTTCGTCACCGACTACCCCAGGGAGATAAAGGCCTTCTACATGCGCCTCAACGACGACGGCAGGACCGTGGCCGCCGCCGACTGCCTTGCCCCC
>CANRIU010000086.1 GCA_947630755.1 uncultured Oscillospiraceae bacterium
GCGGCTGCCTGCACATGTAGACAGCCGCTGTTTTTTACCGCTCCGTGAGTATCTCCATCATCATTCTTGCGCCGAGGATGAAAGCGTCTTTAAAACGCTCCAATGTGACGAGGTAATTGACTTCCTCCCTGCCCGCTTGGTAGGTACGGAGGGTTTCTGCGGTGTTTTCGTCCAGTTGGGACAGGAGCTGCTCCTCCTGTGTCACCACCTCTTTCATGAGCTCTACTGCCTCCGGGGTGAGCCTGCCGGACTGCTCGAAGGGGCGGATGTCGCCGTCAAAGAGGGATTTGAGTATGTCCATCTCACACCTCCAACGCTTCCTGAAGCTTTTCACTGGCGGCGCGTTTGTTTTTGTCGAAGGCGTGGATGTAGATGTCCAGTGTCGTGCTGACCTGGGAGTGGCCCAGGAGACCGGCCACGGTGGCGGGGTCGGTGCCGCCCGCAATCATCAGGCTCGCCGCCGTGTGTCGGAGGCTGTGGACGTTGAGGTTGTCCGGGAGGCCGTATTTGCGGAGGATTTTTTTGAACCTCCACGTGAAGGAGGTGGGCGTCATGGGGAGGCTCGTGCCCTTGCGGCGAAAGAGGTAGTCGTCGTCGGTGATTTGCCTTTTCTCGTACTGCTCCGCCTCGTCCTCGCAGTACTTGCGGTAGTCCTCCAGCAGAGACTCCATCTCGGCGGAGAAGTAGACGTATCTATCTCCGGCGGCGGTTTTTGGCGCTTTTACGATGATGTCCTCCCCCGTGAGCTTCACCACATTGCGGTGGATATGGATGGTATGGTCAGTGTAGTCGAAGTCGCTCCACTTGAGCCCGCAGCACTCGCCACGCCGCATTCCCGTGGAGATGACGAGCTTGAAGTATGTCTCGTACTTGATGTCCTCCTGTCCCAAGGCCGCGATGATCTGCGCCGCCGTCTCCTCGTCGGCGACGGGCCGCTTGAACTTCTTCCCGGCGTATTTAAACGTCCTCCAAGCCGGGTTCCTGTCAATAAAACCGCCCTCCACGGCGTCGGAGAGGATTCCACACAAGCACGCGTGGACTCCCTCGATGGTCGCCTCGGAGAGCGGTTTTCCTGTATTCCTGTTTTTCTTGCGTCGCATATCCGCGTAGAGCTTGCGGAAGTGGTCGGCTGTCAGCTCCGTGAGCTTGTACCCACCGAGGACAGGGAGGAAACGTTCTGTGTCCTGACGCTCCCGGATAACAGTGGACTTCGCCAGCTTCGTCGGCGCTATGTCCCGGAGCCAGATCTCGGTGTACTCCGCGAGAGTTGTGTTCGGGTTTCTTTTCGGCGTGATGTTCTTGCAGGCCATCTCGAACAGCGTAGCCTGTTCCTGTAGCCACTTGTCCGTCTGCTTTTGGGTCAACCCCTCCGGCGGGTGGACGGTCTTCTGTTGGGGTGGGCGGCGTTTGCCGTTGTGGTCGTAGCCCATGGACACGATGATCAGGTACCCGCCGCCCCGTTTTCTGATGCTTGCCATACTGCAACCCTCTCTCCTTTTGTGATTTGCCCTCGTGAGGCAAACACACAATACCCCAAACGCCGCGGAAAAGCTACTGCTTTTTTACTTTTCTACATAACCAACAACGCTGACCCTCAAGTTTGACCCACTTCCCGGTCAGGCTTCAAATTCACTGTGGGATTGGCGTCGTTGATCCTTACATAACATGGGCAGTCGGAGGCGTGGTCGTTGATGATGCCGCAGGCCTGGAGGTGCGAGTAGATGGTCACCGCCCCCACAAACTTGAAGCCACGCTTTTTGAGGTCCCGGCTGATCTCATCCGAAAGGCCGTTGCTGACGGGGATCTTGCTCTCCGCATGGCCGTCGTAGAGGACGGTTTTCCCGCCCGTATAGCCCCACAGGTACGCGCAGAAGCTGCCAAACTCCGCCCGGACTATCTGATAACACTGGGCATTGTGGATGACTGCCCGGACCTTCCGCTCGGACCTCAGCATTCCCGGCGTGTTCAAAATCCGCTGTACGTCCTCCTCGCCGTAGGCGGCGATCTTGTCATACTCGAAATTATCAAAGCATTTACGGAAAATCTCCCGCTTCTTCATCATCAGTCCCCAGCTCAACCCACACTGGAGGCACTCCAGCGTCAGGTGTTCGAACATCTGCCTGTCGTCATGCACCGGCACGCCCCACTCGTTGTCGTGGTAGGCCCGCATCGTATCGTTCGTAAGCGCCCAATCACAATGTCCCATGAATATCCCTCCTGTTCTCTCCCCAATGATACCACAAAACCCGCCTTCTGCCTATCCACAAGCTTGATTTTATTGCACAACCCGGTATAATGGTGACAAAGGCGGTGAGAGCTTCGATGGAACGGGACGTTTACGATTTAAAACGCATGGAAAAGGCGCTGGCCCGGGTTTCTTACGCCGGGGCGGCGCTGGGCGGCGTGGCCGCGCTGGTCACCGCCTGGGCCGTGAGCGCGCGGCAGGCGCGCATGGTCACGGAGCTTGAACCGGTCCTGCGGTTTTTCGTGAGCGGCGGCTTTCTGGTCATCCCGGTCTTTGCGGCGCTTTTTGCCGTCCTCTGGTTTCGTTGCTCCTTTGTGGGGAAGATCATGGTCACCCGCGCAGCATGGGACTATTTGAGCTTCGAGCGCTCCCGCCTGAGCCGTGGGAGGTTCCTGACGGCGTGCATTGTCTGGGCGGCGTCCTTCCTGACGGCGCTGCTGGCCGGGGACCGGGTGGCGTCCGTCATCGCGCTGGGTCTTTCCTGCCCCGCGGCGTTTTTGGCCGCGTTCTGGGGCCTGGGACGGCTTCGCCTCGCCCGCGTGGAGCCGGAGCTTGTGCCGGACGGGGGCGACTCGGACGCCCCGGATCCCCTCCGGGAGCGGCGGCGTGCTTTTACGCGCTGGGCCATATACTGGGCCGTCGTGCTGGCGCTCTACGGGGCGAGCGCGGCCATTTTTAAAAGCCTCGTCCTCTACCTCCCCGTTCTCCTGCTGGCGGCGGGATATTTCATCGTGAGGATCCTCATCAACCCTCCCTTCCGGCCCTACGCCTCCCTCAAGCGCAAACGGCTGACGGTGCGGCTTACAAGCCTCGCATCCCTGGCGGTCCTGCTGTTGGCGGGCCTCTCCGTCATTCTGGACGGCACCAACTACAACGGACATTACATCGCCGCCATGGACTACTCGGTCTTTGAGCATCACAGCACGGCCTCCTACGACCCGGATACCGGCGTCTACACCCTCCGGGCCGACCATGAGGGGTTCAAGATCCTCCAGCTCACGGACACCCACATCGGCGGGAGCGTCACCACCATTGGCCTCGATCGTCAAGCCTTTGACGCCTGCTACGACCTCATCCGCCGCACCCAGCCGGACCTCATTATCATCACCGGGGACCTGGTCTACCCCATCCCCCTCCAGAGCTTCAGCACCAACAATCTGGTACCCTTGTGGCAGCTGGCGGAGTTCATGAACAACGTTGGCATCCCCTGGGCCATGGTCTACGGAAACCACGACACCGAGCTCATTGCCAAATACGACGTCAGGACCCTGAACGGCATCTTCCGGCAGATGAAAAACGACCCGGCCTGTCCCCTGCTCTACGCCGACGCCCAGCCGGACGTCTATGGGCGGTATAACCAGCTCCTCCGCATTGAAAACCCGGACGGGAGCCTGGAGCGGGTGTGCTTTCTCATCGACTCCAACGACTACGTGACGGGCAGCTCCGAGGTCAACGACTACGACTCCGTCCACGCCGACCAGATCGACTGGTATTGCGAAACGGTGGACGCCCTCGCGGGCGAGGAGGGCAGGACCGTGCCCTCCTTCGTCTTCATGCACATCCCCTTCCGCGCCTTTGCCGATGCCGCAGACGCCCTGGAGCGCAGGGACCCGGAGGCCCGGTATCTCTTTGGGGAAAACGGCGAGGGCGTAAGCTGTCCCGACCACGACAGCGGCTTTTTCGAGGCCATTTTGGAAAAAAAGATCACCCAGGCCGTCTTCGTGGGACATGACCACTTAAACAACCTGGGCGTCAATTATAAGGGCGTGGACCTCGTCTACTCCAAATCCATCGACTTTCTCGCCTACCCTGGCATCGCCCACGAGACTGCCCAGCGCGGCGGGACGCTCATCACCTTGGACGGCCGGGGCGGATATGAGATCGAGCAGATTGAGTATAAACAACAGGGGTAATTAAGCTCTGCATCATTACGACGCCAACAAACTCTGCGTCATGACCTCCGCGGCGTGGCGCTTGAGCTCCATCTGCGGATGACAGTAGGTGCGCTCCAGGAAGGACGTGTCGCCGTGACCGGCGAGCTCCGCTACGGTCTGCTTGTCCACGCCGCTGTG
>CANRIU010000087.1 GCA_947630755.1 uncultured Oscillospiraceae bacterium
ACGGGGCTCGAACTCGCTACCTCCACCTTGGCAAGGTGGCGCTCTACCAGATGAGCTAAGGCCGCACTTTGCGGAGCGTGGTTAATTATATACGCTCCGCCCCGGTTTGTCAAGGGAAAATTTGATTTTTTTAATTTATGCCCCCGCCTCGTCCTCCGGCGGGTTCTCCCCGGCGTCGGCGTCGTCGGGCTTTACCTCGTAAAGCGACCTTCCGGCACACTCCGGGTACTCCTCCTCTTCCCACCAGTAGTTCAGGGCGATTTGCTGCTCGTCGTTGCGGAACACCATCCCCACCGGGTCAAAGCGGCTCATGTCGACGTGGTAAAGCCCCTCGTCCAGCCGCACGATGTTCCATGCGTGGTCCATGTTGTTATAGCGCCCCCGGACCACATGGCACTCCACGCCCAGCTTGTCGCACAAGAGCTTCGTCGCCATGGCGTAGCCCTCGCCCACGGCGCTGCCCTGCACTATGGCCCCGTAGGCGGTCATGGCGTTATACCGCCGGGACTCAAGGTCCGAGCTGTTCACGGAGTCGTCATATGTGACGTTCCTCGTCAATACTTCCCCCAGGGACAATATCCTCTCCCCTGCTGTGCCTCCCCGGACGGAGGCGAGTATCTCCTCCGCGCGGCTGTCAAGGCTCCTGCGGCGGGCCTCCACAGTCTGGGTGGCGTAGGGGTAGCTGAGATTTACCTCGATTATCCGCTCATCCCCGCCCTCCGGGTAGGCCGTCACGGTGTATGTGGGGATATACAGTATCGTCCCGGGGTTTGAGTAGTAACCCCGCTCCACCGCCCGCTCGATGTCCGCCTCCACGGTGTCCCCGCCGGAGACCCGGACGGTCACATTGTCGGAGCGCGCCTCCATCGCCCGGGTGAGGACGCTCTCAAGCTCCCCGTAGTCCCTCACCGTCTCCACGGCGGCGGCCTCCTCGGGTGTGTGGCGGTAGATTATGGACAGGCTCGCCTCGTACACCGTCACCAGCCTGTTCAGGCTGTAATTGATATAGTAGACGCAGTACGCCCCCTCCGGGGTGGCGTTGGCGGCCGTTATCACCGCGTCTGCAAGGTCCTCCTCCATGTCGCCGTCGTAGGTCACCATGCGGATGGTGCCCCGCTCCGCGCCCATCTCGATGAGGCTCTTCACCGCGTCAAAAAGCTCCTCGTAGTTGTCCGCGTCCAGCACCGCCTCCCCCTCTCCCGGGTCCTCAAGGCCGATGCTCTGGTGCTCCCGTGAGGTGGACCGCTCCCCCTCCAAAAGCGCCGCGCAGCCGCAAAGGGCCAGCGCCAGCGCGGCGGTCACGATAAGCGCCGCGGCCTTACGCATGGTCATCACCCCCAAGAAGGCTCAGCTGCTCCTCCCCGGTGTCCTCCTCCTTAAGGAGCGCCCCCGCCGCCGGGAGGGTCCTGACGGCATACCTTGACACGTTCTTTATTCCGGAACCCTCAAGCCTTGCAAGCCTCACCGCCGTTTTGTTGCGTTTTAGCGTCAGGACAGCCACACCCTGGGTGTTCTTTGTGGGCTTCGGCGCCAGAAGCGCCGTGGAGAAGACGACGCACCGCCCGTCGGAGGTGTACGCCGCCGCCTCAAAGTCCTCGTACACAGGCAGAAATCCCACAAGGGGGCTCTTGTCGCAGTAGGCGCTTGTGAGCTTTTTCCTGTTTGTCTTTGTCTCAAACCCCGAGAGGGCGACCCTCGCCGCCTTGCCGTTCTCATAGAGAAGCAGGATACTCCCTGAGTAGTCCAGGGGGTCGCAGACGTATATGGCGTTCTCCCCCTCGTCCATGGCAAGCTGCGTGGGCAGATACGCCCCCAGCGCCGAGGCCTTGGCGTCGGGTATGTCCGAGAGCCGCGTCTTGTAGCACTGGTACCTGTCGGTAAATACAAGCAGCTCCGATGAGTTTCTCGCCTCAAAGCTCGCCAGCAGCCCGTCGCCCTCCTTGAATTTCTGCTCGCCGCTCATTCTCAGCGACTGGGGCGTTATCTTCTTGAGATACCCTCCCCGGGAGAAGAACACCGTCACCTGGTAGTCGTCGGCCCCCGGCTCCTCCTCCGCCTCCACTATCTCGTGGGGGTAGACTATCCCCGTTTTCCTTGGCTGACCGTATTTTTTTATTACGCTCTCCAGCTCCTGCCGGATGATCCCCTTCACCCTGCGGCGGCTTTTCAGCACATCCTCAAGGTCCGCGATCTCCCGCTCCAGCCTCTCTATGTCCTCGAGGCGCTTCAGGATATACTCCTTGTTTATGTTGCGAAGCTTTATCTCCGCCACGAATTCCGCCTGTGTCTCGTCGATGCCAAAGCCAATCATCAGGTTCGGCACGACCTCCCGCTCCTCCTCCGTCTCACGGATTATGCGAATGGCCTTGTCTATGTCGAGGAGTATCTTCCCAAGGCCCCTCAGAAGGTGCAGCCTGTCCTTTTTCTTTGTAAGCTCCGCGTAGACGCGCCTTCTGACGCACTCCACCCGCCAGGCCGTCCACTCCGACAGTATCTCCCTTATCCCCATGGCCTTCGGCGTCCCAGCGACAAGAATGTTGAAGTTGCAGGCGAAGGCGTCCTGCAACGGCGTCAGCTTCATCAGCTTCGCCATAAGCTTCTCCGGGTCCGTGCCCCGCTTTAAGTCTATTGTCAGCTTAAGCCCGGATAGGTCCGTCTCGTCCCGCATGTCGGAGATCTCCCGGAGCTTCCCGGCCTTCACCAGCTCCGCCACCTTGTCCATTATCGCCTCGGCGGTGGTGGTGTAGGGTATCTCATATATCTCGATGAGATTCTCCTTTTTGTCGTATCTCCATCTCGCACGGAGCTTCACGCTCCCCCGCCCCGTCTCGTATACCTCCCGGAGGGCGTCGGCCTCGTATATGACCTCTCCCCCGGTGGTGAAGTCCGGCGCCCGGAGGGTGGAGTATATGTCGCACTCCGGGTCCGAGAGGTACTCTATCTCCGTCCGGCACACCTCCTCCAGATTGAAGGAGCATATATTCGACGCCATTCCCACGGCTATCCCCGTGTTGGCGGAGACGAGCACATTCGGAAAGGTCGTTGGCAGCAGCGTGGGCTCCAGCATGGTGGAGTCGTAGTTGTCCACAAAATCCACGGTGTCGGAGTCGATGTCCCGGAAAAGCTCCCCGCATATGGGCGCAAGCTTCGCCTCCGTGTACCTGGACGCGGCGTAGGACAGATCCCGGGAGTAGACCTTGCCGAAGTTTCCCTTGGAGTCCACAAAGGGCGTCAGCAGCGCCTCGTAGCCCTTGGAAAGCCGCACCATCGTCTCATATATCGCCGCGTCCCCGTGGGGGTTTAAGCGCATGGTCTGCCCCACGATGTTCGCGGACTTCGTCCGCCCCCCCGTGAGCAGCCCCATCTTGTACATGGTGTAGAGGAGCTTCCTGTGGGCGGGCTTGAAGCCGTCTATCTCCGGTATGGCCCGGGAGACTATGACGGACATGGCGTAGGGCATGAAGTTCACCTCCAGCGTGTCGGTGATCTCCTGATCCACCACCGCCGCGTGGAGCCCCATCACATTCGGGTTGTTCTTTTTGGCGTTTTCGTCAGTCGGTCTTTTCTTCGGCATGGGTATCTTTTCCTTCGTCCAGAATTATGTCAAAAATCCTCCGCCGCCCGGAGCGGCGCGGGGTCACTTCTCTTCCTTTGCCGTCCTCTTCACCGCCGTGGGCGTGGCGGCAAGTCCCCCCTCGCCCGTCTCTCTCAGGGACCGGGGCATGAGCTCGCCCACCTCCCTCATGGCGTCGAAAACCTCGTCCGGAGGGATGCGGCTCTTTATCCCCGCAAGGCTCATCTCCGCCGCGGCGAGGGCGTTCACCGCCCCGGCGGCGTTGCGCTTAACGCACGGCACCTCCACAAGTCCCCCCACGGGGTCGCACACAAGGCCCATCAGCGATTTGAGCGCCAGAGCCGCGGCGTTCAGCATCTGCTCCGACGTCCCGCCCGCAAGGTCGAACGTCACCTCGCAGGTGTAGCCGCCCTCGGTGATGTCGTCCAAAGTGATCTG
>CANRIU010000088.1 GCA_947630755.1 uncultured Oscillospiraceae bacterium
TTCCTGGGGACGGCGGCGGTGATGCTGCCCTGGCTGGGGCTGGGAGAGGGGCAGCAATACTCCCTGCCGCTGCCATCCTCCCTCATCGGCGCGGTGGGATTTCTCCGGGGGAGCGAGTATGAGCCGGACCTGGTGACGGGGGAGAGCGCCCTCGTATTCCGGGAGACGGGGTGGCGGGAGCTTTTGCTCATCGTCCTCGGCGCGCTGGCGGTGACGGCGGTCTGCGCCGCAATAGTCAAAAACAGATACAGAGGGGCCCTCCCCGGCGGGCATCGCGGCAGGGGAGCCGCCCTGTGGGCCGCTCTGGCGCTGACCCTCGCCCTTTGCGGGTGCGGGGAGGGGCGCGGGGCGGGGGACGTCATCTTCAACAGCCGCGGCGAGATGCGTTATGAGTACGAGGGTCTCACCGTCCTGCCCGGTGAGAACGGGCCGGAGGCGCGGCTTGAGAGCGGCGGCGCGGTGAGCCTTGTCCGGGACGCCCTTAGAAGCGTCGACGGGGCGGTATATTCCGACAGATTTTTCGCCGGGGGAGGGTATGTCTATATCTGGAGGACGGATTCGGAGGGCTACGGGCAGAAGCTGGCCTCAAAAACCGGAAGGACATACATTACGACGCTTTTGCGGGTGAGCCTCGACACGTTTACATCGGATGTGGTGTACGAGCGGGTGATTGAAAATACAGTTCTGGGCATAGACCTGCCCATCGCAGGGGATGAGAGGGAGCTTATGCCGGGTGGCGGGTTTTTCTTGGACGATAAGTATTTATACATCCTTGGCTCCGGGGTCCGCCGGGTGGATATGACCACCGGGCGGGCGGAGGCATTGGAGATCCCCACAAACAAAAATGTGGCCTTTGACGGGCGGAGCATCTACTTTATAAGCGCGGACGGCGCCCTGACGGAGCTTGACACGAAAACCGGGGAGACCGGGATAATCTGCGAAGGCCCTCTGGAGGACTTTCGCCTGACAAAGGACGGGATAGTGATAACCTAAGAAAGCCCTAAAAAAGCCCCGGAGCATCACGCTCCGGGGCTTTTAGGCTGAAAAAATTCATTTTTCGGGGTGGATTTGGTTTTTTGGGTAAAAAAATGGAGCGGATAATGGGAATCGAACCCACCTCTACGGCTTGGGAAGCCGTCGTTCTACCGATGAACTATATCCGCGTGAGGATTACTATAACATATCTTCTCGGAAATTTCAAGAGGAATATTTATTTTTTTTGGGACATATTCTTTCTTAGCTTTTAAGGAGGGACGGGTTATGAAAAGATTGGCGGGATTTCTTGCCGTTATTTTACTGCTGACGGGCTCTGCCCGGGCGGGGGAGCTTGAGATGGAGTCGGAGCCCGAGGAGGAGGTGGGTGAGGAGGTATTTGACGAGTCCTCTATCCCCACCAGCGCCGAGGGGCTGGACATACCTGCGCCGTCGGCGATACTCATCGAGAAGGAGACGGGGCAGGTGATCTATGAGAAGAACGCCGACGAGCGCCTGCGCCCCGCCAGCGTTACTAAGGTCATGACCATACTTCTCATCGTGGAGGCGGTGGACTCCGGGGCTCTGTCTCTGGACGACACCATCACATGCAGCGCCTACGCCGCCGGGATGGGCGGAAGTCAGGTGTTTTTGGAGGAGGGGGAGCAGATGCCTCTGCGTGAGATGCTCAAGTGCATCGTAGTCTCCTCCGCAAACGACGCCGCCTGCGCCGTGGCGGAGCACATAGCGGGGTCGGAGTCGGCCTTCACCGCAATGATGAACAGCCGGGCGGCGGACCTGGGCATGGCGAACACACACTTCACGAATTGTACGGGGCTTATGGACGATCCGGAGCACCTGACCACGGCGCGGGACATAGCGATAATGAGCCGGGAGCTTATAAAGCACGAGTGGATAAAAGAGTACACCACCATATGGATGGACACCATACGGGATGGACAGTTCGGACTGTCGAACACGAATAAGCTGATACGCTTCTATAACGGGGCAACGGGGCTCAAGACGGGCTACACCTCCTCCGCCGGGCACTGTCTCGCCGCGACGGCGGAGCGGGACGGGGTGGAGTACATCGCCGTGGTGCTCCACTGCGCCTCCTCGGCGGATCGATTCGAGAGCGCAAAGACGCTTTTGAGCTACGCCTTCGGGGCGTACACCCTGGCCTCACCCCTGCCCGGGGAGGCGCTGCCGCCGATACCCGTTGAGCTGGGCAGGGCGAAGGTGGTCCAGCCGGAGCTTTACGAGGAGCCGAAGCTCCTTGTGAAGAAGTCCGACGCCGGGTCACTGGAGGTGGCGGTGGAGCTGGAGAAGTCTCTCACCGCCCCGGTGGAGCCGGGGAGCGTGGTGGGCGTCATGACGGTGTCACTGGGGGGCAATACCCTCCGGGAGGTGCCGATAATCACAAAAACGGGGGTCGAGCGGCTGGGCTTCTGGGACGTGATGGCGGATATGCTCTCGCTGCTGTTTTACGGAGAGAGGTAGTTAAAGCCTAGACTGTCGAAAAAGCCCTTCGGGCTTTTCCGACAAGGGGGGACGTGCGGGAAATACCTCGTGAATTTCGCAAAATTCACGCGTAATTCCCCTGCTGCCGCCCTGCGCGGCCAGTCTGCGGACTGGACACCTGGGCGGCAAAATGGATTTTTCCGACGCACATGTCGCCGAAAAAATATCAAATTTGAGTTTTTTCCAGGCTGAAAGCCTCCTGATGAAAAAAAGGACCGCACGCAGCGGTCCTTTTTTTGTCATCAAATAATTATTTGAGGTTGTTTTCCAGAGTCTCGAGGTTCTCCTCAAGCTCGCGGGGCAGCTTGCCCTCGCCGACCTCACCGAAGAACCTGCGGATGTCGGCGGCCTCGCCCTGCCAAACCGTCTTGTCGATGGTCAGCAGCTCCTTCAGAGTCTCGGGGCTGACTTCGTCCTCGATGCCCTCGAGGTTGATGTCCTCGGGGCGGGGCATATAGCCGATGGGGGTCTCCACGGCGTCCACCTCGCCGGCGCAGCGCTTCAGGATCCACTCCAGAACGCGCATGTTGTCGCCGAAGCCCGGCCAGAGGAAGTGTCCCTCGTCGTCGGTGCGGAACCAGTTGACATGGAAGATCTTAGGAAGCTTGGTGACTCTGGGGTCGCGGCCCATGTCGATCCAGTGCTGCCAGTAGTCGGCCACGTGGTAGCCGATAAAGGGACGCATGGACATGGGGTCGCGGCGTACCACGCCCACGGCGCCGGTGGCGGCGGCAGTGGTCTCGGAGGCCACGGTGGCGCCCAGGAACACGCCGTGGTTCCAGTCGCGGGACTGATAGACCAGGGGAGCGGTCTTGGCCCGGCGCCCGCCGAAGAGCATGGCGTCCAGAGGCACGCCCTGGGGGTTGTCAAACTCAGGGGAAAGGCAGGGGCAGTTGCGGGCGGGGGCGGTGAAGCGGGAGTTGGGATGCGCGCCCTTGGAGCCGTCGGAGGGGTCCCAGGGCTCGCCCTTCCAGTTGAGAGCGCCCTCGGGAGGATTCTTATCCATGCCCTCCCACCAGACGGTCCCATCGGGCTTGAGGACCACGTTCGTGAAGATGGTGTTCTTCTTGGTGGACAGCATGGCGTTGGGGTTGGACTTCATGGAGGTGCCGGGGGCCACGCCGAAGAAGCCGTTCTCCGGGTTCACGGCCCACAGACGACCGTCCGGGCCCGGACGGATCCAGGCGATGTCGTCGCCCACGGTCCAGACCTTGTAGCCCTTGGCACGGTAGCCCTCGGGGGGGATCAGCATGGCCAGGTTGGTCTTGCCGCAGGCGGAGGGGAAGGCGGCGGAGATGTAGTGGACCTCGCCGTTGGGGAACTCCACGCCCAG
>CANRIU010000089.1 GCA_947630755.1 uncultured Oscillospiraceae bacterium
AACGGTGAGCCCTCAAAAAATTATCCGTTTGTACACAATTTTGCTCTGGCTATTTGGCCGCAAAGCTGGTATGTTGTGTGTTTGCCGAAGGGCAGAAAGGAGATGCACGGCATGGGCAAACGAAGGGCCAATGGTGAAGGAAATATTCGAAAGCGGCCAGACGGTCGTTGGGAAGGCCGGTATATCGCAGGGCACGATCAGAATGGAAAAGCTATCCGAAAGAACGTACTTGGCAGAACACAGGCGGAGGTCAAGGAGAAGTTGAAGAAAGCCATCCGGGAATGCGCTGAAATCGACATTGAGAAAGCCGAGGAATATACGGTGGGCAGTTGGGTACGGACTTGGTACGAAACATATTCCAAACCGCACATCAGAGAAAGTACGCAGGAATTCTACGAGGACTACATCGAACACCACGTCGTGCCGAGGATTGGAAACATCAAGCTGACCAAGCTCACCGGGCGGGACATACAAAAGATGTATAACGAAGTCAAGGCTAAAGGCCGCATCAGAAAAAGGCGGACGGAGACACCAGCATGAGCGCCAGCTACGTCCGAGGACTGCACATGATGCTCCACAACTGCCTGGACCGGGCGGTGAAAGAGAGGTTGATCCTGCGTAATCCAACGGAGGACTGCATTGTGCCGAAGCTGGAGAAGAAGGAGATGCACATTCTCCACCCGGAGGACATCAGTGCCTACCTCAAAGAAGCAGAGAAACGCGGCATGTTGGCAATGTTCTTCCTCGAATTGACCACCGGCCTACGCAAGGGAGAAATTGTCGCCCTGCTGTGGTCTGACCTCGACGAGCAGTCAATGACCCTGAACATCTGCAAGCAAGCTGTCAGGGTAAAAGGCGGAGGGGTGAAAGTTACCCGCCCCAAAACTGAAACCTCCATTCGCAGGATTTCACTATCCCAAGAAACAGTGGATATTCTCAAAAAGGAACACGCCAAGCACCCGGAAATCGAATATATGTTCCCCTCTCCAGTCACCCTCGGCATGTACTACCCCGACTCCGTGACAGCCGTTCACAACAAAATCCTCAAAAGCGCCGGCCTCCCCCACATCCATCTGCACGATCTCCGCCACACCTTCGCAACTCTGGCTCTCCAAAACGGCGTGGACGTAAAGACGGTCTCCAGCATCCTCGGCCATTATGACGCCGGCTTCACCCTCCGTACCTACACCCACGTCACCACAAAGATGCAAGAAGAAGCCGCCGCAACGATGGGCAAGCTGATTGGGGCAAATGTATGAGCAAAATCTACCCAGCCCTATCTAAAAAAGGCCGTGGGACCCAAAATCCCACGGCCTTATGCTATCCTATCCTTTCCGCTCCAGATTCCCGTTGGGGTCAGAAGTGGGTCAGGAAAACATTCGTGTCAACTAAACCAGCCAAAAAAGTACCGGATTTCCCGACTTTTGCAGGAAATCCGGCTGATTTTGGACCCTGGGTAATTTCCAGAGTGGCCGGTTTGCGTTATAGAAGAAAAAGCAGAAGGGATGATTTTTCCAAGGGATGTCTGCGGCTTGGCCAGTGGCTGTGTTTTTTGTTTATTCGGGGCAGTTTTTTCATTTGCTCCAACCATCTCCCGATGCTACCATCATCCCGGCTGATTCCGAGGGTGAATCCGGTCACTTCAAGGCGGGCATCCCGGATGAGGGGTTATCTCAGGAAGATTCTCAGCAGCGGGCCGTAGAGCTTTCTCGCGTAGGGCTGGTAGCGCATGGGGAGGTCGATCCAGGTCTTCTTGTCCACAATGGACTTCCGATGGGAGAAGGCCTCAAAGCCCCGGACACCGTGGTAGGCGCCCATGCCGCTCTCGCCCACGCCTCCGAAGGGCATGGCGCTGGTGGCCAGGTGGATCACCACGTCGTTGACGCACCCGCCGCCGTAGGGGATACGGGAGGTGACGGCGGAGATGTGCGATCTGTCCCTTGAGAAGATATAGAGCGCCAGGGGCTTCTGGCGGCCGCGGAGGAGGGCAAAGATGTCCTCAAAATCGTCATAAGTAAGGACCGGCAGTATGGGGCCGAAGATCTCCTCCCCCATCACAGCGTCGTCCCACGTGACGTTCCACATGACCGTGGGGGCAATTTGAAGCGTCTCCGGGTCGCTCTCCCCGCCATGCTCCACCTTTGACTGGTCGATGAGGCCCAGAAGGCGGTCGAAGTGCTTCTGGTT
Source organism: uncultured Oscillospiraceae bacterium (assembly GCA_947630755.1). Taxonomy (GTDB): domain Bacteria; phylum Bacillota; class Clostridia; order Oscillospirales; family Oscillospiraceae; genus RUG626. The sequence continues at coordinate 2,188 of CANRIU010000089.1, forward strand.
GACGATTTTCCCGTAGTCGGGATTTGTGAGGGGCTTTTCGCCGTACTGCCTGACGATTTCTGCCTTTATGGCGCTGACGAGCCGGTCCTTGACGCGCCTGTCGCACAGAATGTAGTCCGGCGCCACGCAGGTCTGGCCGCAGTTTAAGTATTTGCCGAAGACGATGCGGCGGGCGGCAAGCTTCAGATCCGCCGTGGCGTCCACGATGCAGGGGCTCTTGCCGCCAAGCTCCAGGACAGCCGGGGTCAGGCGCTCGGCGCAGTGGCGCAGGACCTCACGCCCCACAGCCTGACTTCCGGTGAAGAACACCATGTCGAATTTCTGCTCCAGAAGCGCCTTGTTCTCCTCCCGGCCCCCGGTAATTACGGATACATACTCCGGCGGGAAGCACTCGGACACCAGCTCCGCCACCACACGGCTTGTGGCGGGGGAGTAGGCGCTGGGCTTTAACACCACCGTATTCCCCGCGGCGATGGCGTCGGCCAGGGGGTCGACGGTCAGCAAAAACGGATAATTCCACGGGCTCATGATCAGCACATTCCCATGGGGCACCGGCTTTACGTAGCTACGGGAGGCAAACTGCGCGAGCGGCGTGGCGACGGTCTTTTCGCGGCTCAACGCCCGGACGTGGTTTATCATCCACGTTATCTCTGTCAGCGCAAGGCCGGACTCGCACATGAACCCCTCGTAGTCGCTCTTGCCAAGGTCGGCCTTCAACGCCTCCTCGATGTCCTTCTCGTGCCGCTTTACCGCCTCGCGCAGCTTTTTGAGCGCCGCGACACGGTACTCCACCGGCAGAGTCGCCCCGGAGGCGAAGAAGACGCGCTGCTTTTCCAATAGGGTCTCTATGTCCATGCTGTCACTCCTGTCCATGGCCTTGTAGTAAATCTTTTCCAGTTCCCCGGCGTCCATCAGCACCGGCACGGGGTAGAGAGGATTTGCCTCCTTTGCGGCCCTCCGGGCAAGCTTTGGCACGTCCTCCGCCCGAATTCCCTCCAGCTTCTCCGGAATGCCCATACGCGCGTTCATGCCGCGTATCTCGGCGATGAACCGTTCCGCCGCTTCCCGGTCCGGCTCCTCCGGCGCGGCGATCCCGGCGGCGATCGCCAGCTCGTGGAGCTTCTTATGGGCGGCCTCGCCGTAATAATCGAGAACTATCGGCATCAGCACGGCGTTGGCAAGGCCGTGGGGGATATTGTACGCCCCGCCCAATGAGTGCGCCACCGCGTGGATGTATCCCACGTAGGATTTGGAGAACGCCCTCCCCGCCAGATAAGCGGCCGTCAGCATATTCCGCCGGGACTCCTCGTCCCCATCGGTGTATGCCCTTTCCAGATCGGCAAATATGAGCCTCACGGCTTCAAGGGCGTCGGTCCGCGTGCCTTTGGTGGTGGAACCGCCGATGTACGCCTCCACCGCGTGGGTCAGGGCGTCCATGCCGGTGGTGGAGACCATGTGTTTGGGGAGGCTTTTTGTGTTCTCCGGGTCCAGAACGGCGAGTTTGGGGATGAGTGGGAAGTCGTTTACCGGGAACTTGCGGCCCGTGTCGGAGTCGGTGATGACGGCGGCCAGGGTCACCTCGCTGCCCGTCCCGGCGGTGGTGGGCACGGCCACGAGATA
>CANRIU010000090.1 GCA_947630755.1 uncultured Oscillospiraceae bacterium
TGCGTCTTGAGACGCCTGCCGGTAAAAGGCCCTTATAGGGCCTAATCAAGCCTCCGGCTTAGCCGGAGGTTGTGACTACTATTTTATTTCTATTTCACCGACGCGCGGACTATTCCGGCGGCGAGTGTCACGGCGCTTTGGCGGGTGACGCTCTTTTTGTCCTTGAAAAGGCTCTCATCCACCGAAACGCCCAGGTGCTCCGCCGCGTCCAGCAGTGCCCTGCCCGTGGCCTCCCTGAGGTGGGCCGGGGAGGCGTCGAAGGCCGCCTGTGCCAGGTCCTCCGATGTCATGTGGCGGCGCTGGCGCAGGGACTCCGGCGGCGCGGTCATGAGGTTGAGCTCCGCCGCGGTGACGGGCCGCTCGGGGTGGAAGGTGTTATTTTTGTAGCCCACGCACCTTCCCATGGAGAGGAGGTACCTCACGCTCTCCGCCTCCGGCGCTGCGGGGTCCAGGTCCTCAAAGGGCGAGAGCTCCAGAAGCTCCGACACCGGGACCACGGCGTAGCCCGCGTCATACAGGAGCTTGAGCTGCTTCGGAAGGGCGTCGGCAATGGGGGTGCGCTCGCGCATATTGCAGCCGTCCTTCTGGAAGATGATTTTTCCGTTAAGCGCCTCAGGGTCCGACCGGAGGGCGTCCTCCAGAGGCTTGACCATTGCGCCGACCTCCGCCTCATAGGCGTGGAGGGGCTGCCAGCCCGCGCCGTCAAAGCTCGCCGCCATGTAGTTGTAGCCCACGACCCGGTAGGCGTCGTAGGCGCTGGAGCCGTCGGGTATGGCGTCGATGTAGTGGGCCGGGCGGCCCAGCCGCATGGTGTAGTTAAACTCCCGCTGGAGGTATGAGTGCAGGTCCCGCAGGTCCTCCACCACCTCGTCCAGCGTCTCAAAGTGGTGTCTCGCGCCGTAAACGGCCCGCATGGGGCCGAAGAGACGGTGGGTGGAGCCGTGGTTTGAGATCTCGTGCCCCCCGTCAAGTATCGCCCTTATGAGCTCGGGGTGGTTTTTCGCCCCGCCAAGGGCATCGTCGCCGAAGCGCGGGTAGTGGTCGTAGGCCTTTCCGCTCCAGAGGAACGTGCCCAGCTCCCCCTTCTCGTCGGGGTAGTTTCGGGAGGTGTCGCCAATCACGTCAAAGGTCACCCGGGCGCCGTACTCCTCAAGCTCCTGAAGGAGCACCCGGGTGAGACCCATATCGCGGCCCTCCACCTCAAGGGCGTCGGGGCCGTCGTCGAAGGTCATTGCCACCACCCGCCGCCCGGGCACCGGGCGGACAAATTCTATCCTCCGGACCGGGGATGGGACCTTCCCGGCCTGGGCCTTGAAGAATGCCTTGCGCCGGGCATTCAGCTTCCTCGCCATATCGTAAAGGAACATTCAGATCTCCTCCGCCCTGGACTTTATGAAATCCCGAAGCCAGGGCCCGGTCTCCGGGTGTCTGAGGGCGAAATCGATCGTCGCCTCAAGAAGCCCGCAGAGATTTCCGGTGTCATAGCGGCGGCCCTCAAAGTCCACATATACCATGCGCTCCCGGTGGCACAGCTCCGCCAGGCCGTCTGTCAGCTGTATCTCCCCGTTCCGTCCCGGGAGAGTGGCGTCCAGAATGTCGAAGATGTCCGGCGTAAGAACGTACCTGCCGAGGATGGCGAAGTTTGAAAGCTTCTCCTCCGGACGGGGCTTTTCAATGATGTGGTGCACGTCGTAGACCCGCCCCTCCACATGGGTGAGGTCCGTGGTGCAGTAGGAGGGGAGAGCCTCGTCGGAGACGGCCTGCCCGCCGACGCAGGAGCAGCTGTACTTCTCCGCGGCGTCGATGAGCTGCCTGAGCACGGGCTTGTCCGACATCATGATGTCGTCGCCGAGGAGCACCGCGAAGGGCTCGTCGCCGATAAAATGTCTTGCCCTGGCGATGGCGTGACCGAGTCCCCGGGTCTCCCGCTGGCGGACGTAGAAGAAATTCGCCATGTCCGCGACCTTGCGCAGCTGCTTTGCCTGCTCCTCCTTGCCGGAGCGGCAGAGCCTGTGCTCGAGCTCCGGGAAGTAGTCAAAGTAGTCGTCCATGGCGGACTTGGAGCGGTTCGTCACGATGAGGATGTCCTCGATGCCCGAGGCCACAGCCTCCTCGATAATGTACTGAAGGACCGGCTTGTCCACCAGGGGCAGCATCTCCTTGGGAACTGTCTTTGTGGCGGGGAGCATCCGCGTCCCGAGGCCAGCGGCGGGTATGACCGCCTTCCGAACTTTCATCCTTTACACCCCTTGATAATCAGAAAAAATATATTTGTGTCACACTGATTTTCCTTAAAAGGCAGACGTTTTTCAAACGTCCGCTTTTATTGGAGAACAGTATCAGGCGTCTGCCCGGAGCCTTCCGGCGGCCCCGGTCCTCTCCAGGGCGCTCACCAGCAGGACCCCCAGTCCGAAGCACAGCACGGCCTCGGAGCCGGACACGGTGATGATGTTTATCCCCCACGCCGGGAGGAACGCCGACGAAAGGCCGTTGGTGCCGTAGGCAATGACCGCGCCCACGATGAGGCCGTTGCAGACCACCGGGGGTATTGCCGCGGTCCACTTATTTTTGCACCTGGCTGTCCAGAAGCCCGCCAGAAGCGTCGCCAGCGACCCGAACACTATGTCCACCGCCCCAAACTGGCTCAGCAGATTTGTGAGTATGCACCCCACAAAGAGGCCCCATGCGGCCTCCGGGAACAGGAACGGCAGAAGCGTCAGCGCCTCGGACACCCGAAACTGTATGCCGCCAAAGGCGGAATCCATGGTGTAGGACACATAGCTCAGCGACACATACATCGCCGCCACCACGGCGGCAAGGGCCAGCCTGCGGACAGGGAATTTGCTTTTCATTGTTAAGTTACCTCCATTTTTTGTTTTTAGAAGCCGCGGCGAAGGAGCTTTTTTCACGCGGCTGGACAGGGTGTGGAAACCTGTCGGGGGTATCTTAGCATATTATCCAAAAATTCGCAAGAGGGGCGGAAAATATTAATATTAATTAATTCAAAAAACTCATTTGAATATGCTGGAAGCATCCTCCCCCCGGGAGAAGCGGCAGCCGCACCAGCACTGCCTGTACAGGCCGTACTCCTGTGAGAGACGTATGGACCTTAAATACCCGTCCCGCTTTTTAAAGTCCGAGGGGAGCCATTTTAAGCCGAAGCTTTCGGAGAGCTCCTCTCCGATGGAGTTTATGAGCCGGGCATTTTTGTGGGGGCTGACGGTGAGGGTGGTCCCGAAATAGTCGCAGCCCATCTCAGACGCCGCCCTCGCCGTGGCGGAGAGCCTGAGCCGGAAGCACTCCCGGCAACGCCCGCCGCCCTCCGGCTCGTTCTCAAGCCCCCTGGCGGCGGCGAAGAACGCCTCCGGGCTGTACTCCCCGCGCAAAAGCGCCACGTCCTCCCGGCCGGAGGCGCGCAGGAGCTTCGGTATCTCCGCGTAGCGCTTCTCGTACTCCTCCTCCGGGTGGGTGTTTGGGTTGAAGTAGTAGAGCGTCACATCGAAATGGGGGCAGACCCGCTCCAGCACCGCGCTCAGGCACGGCGCGCAGCACACCTGAAGAAGAAGCCTCGGGCGCGAGGGGCCGAGAGCGGCGCAGAGCGCCTCAAATTCCCTGTTGTAGTCGCGGTTTTCCATCTTCCGTCCCTCCTTGGGCCATTTATTTTATGATATTTTACGACCGGAACGGTGGAATTTCAAGGGAAAATGGTGAATGTCAAGAAGAATTTTTAAAAAAGTAGCAAAAAATTGAAAAAGGGAGAAAAACTCCGCAGGGGGGCGGAG
>CANRIU010000091.1 GCA_947630755.1 uncultured Oscillospiraceae bacterium
GACTTCTTCTGCTTCGGCACCAACGACCTCACCCAGATGACCTACGGCTTCAGCCGTGACGACGCCGGCAAGTTCCTCGGCGCTTACTACGACGCCAAGATCTTCGAGAGCGACCCGTTCGCAAGGCTCGACCAGGTCGGCGTGGGCAAGCTCATGAAGATGGCCATAGAGCTGGGCAAGCCCGTGAATCCCGCCCTCCATGTGGGTATCTGCGGCGAGCACGGCGGCGACCCCTCCAGCGTGGAGTTCTGCCACCAGATCGGCCTCGATTACGTCTCCTGCTCCCCCTTCCGCGTTCCCATCGCCCGCCTCGCCGCCGCCCAGGCCGCTATCAGGGAGCTCAAGTAATCAAGTATCAATAGAAAACAAAAGGGCAGGGGAGCACCCCAAAAGCCCGAAAAAGCCCCGGAGCGCTGCTCCGGGGCTTTAGTTTGGCAAAAAACTCAAATTCGACGGATCTATCGGGATTTATGGATCATTATTTCTCTCCCCCTCCCGGCTTATTTTTGGAAATTGTGTTGAAGGTTTATTTTAAATGTGATATTATTGCTTTATTGTTTTTGCCATGATGCTTTCAGCCCCCTCCCTCCGCGGTTATAACAGCGGCACGGGGGGCGTACATACCATCAACTGCGGCGTGACCGCGCCCGGGAAGGAGGACGGAGAAATGAAAAAACGCTGGGCTCTCGCCCTGACCGCGCTTTTGACGGCGCTCACCCTCGCCTCCTGCGGGGCGGGAGCCGACAGGAGCGCCGAATACGATGTCGCCCGGGACCTCTACGACGCCGGGCGCTACGCCGAGGCCGCGGAGGCCTTCGACGACCTGGGCCGCTACCGCGACAGCGAGGACCTGGTCCTCAAATCCAAAAACATGGCCTCCTACACCCGCGCCGGGGAGCTCATGGACGCCGGGGACTACTCCGCCGCGGCGGAGCTCTTCGAGGACCTGGGCGACTTCAGCGACGCGCCCTCCCGCGCCCGGGAGGCCCGCAGCGCCGCGTCCTATAAGCTCGGAGGGCAGCTTCTTGAGGCTGGCGACAGGTCCGGCGCGGCTGACGCCTTCGAGGCCGCCGGCAGCTACCTCGACGCGCCCTCCCTCGCCCGGGAGCTTCGCAATGCCCTGGCGTATGACGAGGCGCTGGAGCTCACGGCCTCCGGCGACCTGGACCTCGCCCGGGAGAAGCTCGCCGCCCTCGGCAGCTACCGGGACGCCCCGGACAGGCTCCGGGAGCTTGATAAGCTCGAGACCTACCTCTCCGCCCTGGACAGCCTCGACTCCGGCGACTACTCCCGCGCCTCATCCCTCTTTTCGCAGCTCGGCGATTTTCGCGACTCGCCGGAGATGGCGGAGTACGCCCGGGAGCTTCCCGGCATCGAGTCCGACTACCGGGAGGCCCAGCGCCTCAGCTCCGGCAGCGGCGCGGACCTGTGGCGCGCCGGGGAGCTGCTCCTTGGCATAATGAAGTACGGCTACTCCGACACGGAGACCCTCCTTGAGGACGTGAGCGCCAGAGTCATGGCGCCCATAAACGCACGCCTCGACGCCGGGGATTTCGCCGCCGCCCGGGACGAGCTTCGCGCCGTGAAGGCCTCCGCCCCGGAATTTGGCAGCTTCCTCTGGGACCACGCCGTCTACCGGGAGAGCCTCGACTACGAAAGATACTATGACGGCGTGGTGATGGACTACCCCCACATGGACAGCTTCTCCACCGACACACCCGCCATCGACTACGTCAGGACCTTCATCTATATGTACCTCAACGGCATAGAGAAGATAGACCTTGAGCCGACCCCGGGCACGGAGGTCCCCGACAGCTTCGGCGACAACTTCAACGCCATAATTGACGCTAACTGGTCCCTCATCGACTGCATAATGGGGGAGTACTGCGGCTTCTACGCCCACCGCCTGAGCTGGTGGTACTCCGGCGGGCACATGACGAAGCTGGAATTTGACATCTCCTATGGCACGGGCTACACCATGGATGAGATAGAACAGCACATAGACACCTTCGACCGCTTCTGCGAGGACTCCCTGCGCCTTTTAAACGAGAACCTCCTGATAGGCCGGAGCATGAGCTATGAGCAGCGCTCCCGGGTCATATACGACTGGTGCGTCTACTGGCTCGATTACGACGACCCCATGACGATCCACGACCCCGGCATTGCGGTGGAGTCACGCTTTGGCGTGTGCGAGTGCTACACCGCCATATTCAACAGGATGTGCTGCCTTGCCGGGGTGCCCACCTTTGCCCAGACGGGCGTGACGGGGGAGTACATCGGCCAGGACGACCCGGCGGAGACCCACATCTGGTCCGTACAGCTGGACGAGCAGGGCGATATCATCTACACCGACAGCACCTGGGGCGACCAGTTTACCCCGACGATGGGCGGCACGAACCTTGAGGCCGCCGTCATGGACTTTGAGAATACCTGCTTCGGCTCCGGAGCGGACGCGGACAGGTGGTCCAGAACGGAAAACTACAGGTACAGATACTTCTGGAACAGCCAGATGTTCTCCGACCACGTCCCGTTTTTCGAGTACCCCTATGATGTGTCCCTCTGGGATCCGAACTGAGGCGGCGGAAAAAAGACCGCGCGGAGCGGCGCGGCCTCGCCTTCCGTCACCTTAAAAAACCTTGTTAAAGCTCTTGTATTTTTCATTTTCGTATGATAAAATAACACCGCTATTGCGTTGATGGGGAAAATAGCGCCATACCGCACCTTAAGAGAGGGCGCGCCGTCGGCTGAGAGCCGCCTGGTCGCGGCGGCGCTTGGTTCGCCCCGGAGCTCCGGCCAATCCCCGGCGTCAAGCCCGCGTTAAGGGCGTCAAAGCGCGCGCCACGGGCGCGAATTTGGGTGGTACCGCGGAAGCTCCTTCCGTCCCAATGGGGACGGGGGAGCTTTTTTGACGCGCAGCCGCCGTGTCCGGCAGAAAACTATTATATATTAGTATAACATTTTACAGATTTTACAGGAGTGATATGATGAGAGAACAGTTAGCAAAGATCCGCGAGGAGGCGCTGTTGAGGCTCTCCGCCGTGACGGACCCCGCCCAGCTTGAGGAGCTGCGCGTGCGCTACCTCGGCAAGAAGGGCGAGATGACCGCCATTTTAAAGCAGATGGGCTCCCTCCCCGCCGGGGAGCGCCCCCAGATGGGAAAGCTCGCCAACGAGGTCCGCGCCGCCATCGAGGAAAAGCTTGCGGAGGCAAAGGCCAATGTGGAGGCGCGGGCGCTGGAGCTCAGGCTCCGGGCCGAGGCAGTGGATGTCACCGTCCCCGGCAGGAGCGTCAATGTGGGCCACCGCCACCCAATGTACATCGCCCTTGACGAGATGAAGGAGATATTCATCGGCATGGGCTTCATGGTGGTGGACGGGCCGGAGATAGAGCTTGCCAGGCTCAACTTCGACCGCCTGAACGCCGAGGAGGGCCACCCCTCCCGGGACTGGTCCGACACCTTCTATTTTGACGAGGACAGCCGCGTCATGCTGAGAAGCCAGACCTCCCCCATGCAGGTCCGGGCCATGGACAGCCTGCCGCTGCCGATACGCATGGTCGCCCCGGGGCGGGTCTACCGGAAGGACGAGGTGGACGCCACCCACTCCCCCATGTTCCACCAGGTGGAGGGCATGGTCATAGATAAGGGCGTCACCATGGCGGACCTCAAGGGCACGCTGACCACCG
>CANRIU010000092.1 GCA_947630755.1 uncultured Oscillospiraceae bacterium
TGCGCCTCTTTTCCTTCCTCCTGGTACCAGCCCCGGCCGGCCACACAGATCAGCATCTGCCCGCCGCCGGTCTTGGCGTGGTGGATGTGCCAGTTATTGCGGCACCCGGGCTCAAAGGTCACGTTGAACACCGGCACCTGGGAGACGGAGGGGGGCGCCAGATAACTCTGCCCTATGAAATATTGGGCGAAAGCCTCATTCTTCTGCCCCACCGGGAAGACCGACAGGTCCTTGGCCGGGGCACCCTCCTCCTCGCCGTAGACCTCCGCGATCATGGGAAACGTACTCCATGCCTTGGGCCAGCCGCAGTAGAAGGCAAGCTGAGTGACAATCTCCACCGCCTCGGTTCTGGTGACGCCGTGCTCCCGGCCCAACACGAGGTGACTTTTGAGCTGCGGGTAAAGCCCCGCCGAAAAAAGCGCCGCAATGGTGACCATGCTCCTGTCTCTGGGCGAGAGCTTATCCTCCCGCGACCACACTTCTCCAAACAGCACATCGTCATTCAGTTCCGCGAATTTGGGAGCGAGCGTGCCCAGCGCGTCCCGCCCCGCCGTTTGCTTCTTTGCCATATTCTTTCCTCCTTATCTGCACTCATTAAGAACCGCCAGCAGCTCGTCCTTCGTGAATTTCCTGCAGCAACCGCCCGTCAGGACGGTGGTGTCCGCGATGGCCTTGAAGTCCGTGTCCGCCGGAATGCCCATCTCGGTGAAGGTGGTGGGCAGGCCCGCCTCCCTGATGAAGTCCGCAAGAGCGTCAATAAAAGCGTTTGCAAGCTCCGTCTCCGTCTTGCCAGTCGGGTCCACGCCCCAGACGTTGACGGCGAGGCGCGCAAACTGCGGCGCGGCCTCCGGGAGCATATGGCGGTAGAGGACGGGGTGGATCACCGCCAGCCCCTGCCCGTGGTTGCAGTCGGTGTACGCGCCAAGCTGGTGCTCCAGCATGTGGGCCTGAAAGTCCGTGACCTTGCCGATCTTCAGCATCCCGTTCTCGCCCATGGCCGCCGCCCACACAAGCTCGCTCCGCGCCTTAATATCCTGCGGGTTTTTCAGCGTTACCCGGAGGTTGCGGATGATATTGCGCTGGCAGGCCTCATTGATCTCATCGGAGAGGTTCGTTTCTCTCGGAGCGCCCATATATGTCTCCATGCAGTGGGAGAGGGCGTCAAAGGAGCCGGATATGACCTGGCCCATTGGCATGGTCATGGTGTACGCCGGATCAAGAATGGCGAAGTCGTAAAAGGCGCCCCACAGCGGGCCCTTGACCTTCTTCGTCTCATTTGTGATCACCGCGCCGTTGTTCATCTCCGCGCCGGTGCCGAAGGCCGTCACCACAGCGCCCATGGGAATAAAGTCGGTGGGCGACCCGTGCAGGACCGTCTCCAGCTCCCAAAGGTCCTCGTCGGTCTTTGCTTGAGCGGACACCACCTTGCAGCAGTCAATGACACTGCCGCCGCCCACGGCCAGGATGAAGTCGATATTGTTCTCCCTCGCCAGCCGCGCCCCCTCCTGCACCTTGGCGTAGGTGGGGTTTGACATGATGCCGGAAAACTCCGTGACGGTCTTCCCGGCGGCCTTGAGAAGATTCATCAGTTCATCGTAGACACCGTTTCGCTTAATTGACCCGCCGCCGTAGGCCAGCATCACGTTCTGCCCCACACGGGCCAGTTCCGCTGGAAGGTTCTTTTCCGCCGCCTTCTCCCCGAAATGGACGGTAACGGGATAGCGGTATGTAAAGCTGTCCATAATCTATATCCTCCTTATCAGTTTGTCAAAACTCAAATTCAATATTTTTTCCGGCGACATGTGCGTCGGAAAAAGGCTTTTGGCCTTTTTCCGATAGTTTCCTCCTTATCGTGTGGTTTTCGGATTATAGTACTGCCCGTGGCCCACGGTGGCCTTTGTGTAGGCGATGGCATTCTTGGGGCAGACGTGCAGACAGCCCAGACACAGCGTGCAGTTGGCCTTGGTCCAACGGGGCCGCCCCTCCGTCATAGTGATTGCCCTCGTGGGACATTGAGCCGCGCACCGACCGCACCCCACGCAACTGTCATTGACGGTGAAATTCTTCGTCCGGCTCGCCGATTTATACGCCTTTTTCATCATCAGGAGCATGGGCGCGGGCCACTCGCCCTTGACCCGGACCCGCTTCTTTTGGACGATACCCTCGATGATGCCCGGAAGCGCCTCATCCGTCTTGTCCAGCGCCGACTGTACATAGGTCTCATCGGTGAGGTCGAGATTCGGCACCCAGTTGTCCACGGACTGGAGAAGGAAGTCCGCGTCCTGCTCCCTGCCCGTTTTGCGGCGTAGGATCTTCGCCAGCTCCGCCGCCACGTTGCCGTAATGGAAGCCGTAGGTGTCCACGGTGTAGACGTAGTTGCTGTCAGTAAGCCTCAGCTCCGCCTTTTCCAGAAAATCCGCCACAACAGACGGCAGAACACCGAAATAGGTGGGCAGGATCAGGCCCAGGGACTCACCGGGGTCCAGGGAGAGGTCAAAATCGCCGCTTTTGTAGGCGTCCCCCAGGGACACCACCCGGTCCCCGGTCCCGGCCGCGATCCGCTCCGCCGCGTACTTGCCGTTGCCGGTGGATGAAAAATAGAGGATCATGTGCCGCCCTCCCTTAAATGTTCATCTGGCGAAGCGCCCGTGGAGCGCCCGGACGAAGTTGGGGTCGAAATGGTTGACGATTTCACTGTGCCCGATGTCGAGCGCCGCTATAGCCGCCATGTCCTCGTCCGTGAGCCGGAAGTCCCAGATGTCCAGATTCTGCTCCATCCGCGCCCGGTGGGTGGATTTGGGGATCACGGCAACGCCCCGCTGGACGTTCCACCGCAGGGGCCACCTGGGCGGCGGATTTGCTGTACTTGGCTCCGATTTCTGTCAGCACCGGGTGGGAGAAGATCCCGTGCTTCCCCTCGGCGAAGGGACCCCAGGCCTCCGGCTGGACCTCGTATTCCTTCATAAGCTCCAGCGCCTTTGGCTGTTGGAAGAAGGGGTGAAGCTCCACCTGATTTACCGCAGGCATGATCTCCACCGTTTCGCAGAAGTCCGCCAGGACGTGGGGGTAGAAGTTGCACACGCCGATGGCCCGGATGCGCCCCTCCTTGTAAAGCTCCTCTAAGGCTTTCCACGCGCCGTAGTAGTTGCCCATAGGCTGGTGCAGGAGGTAGAGGTCCAGGTACTCAAGCCCCAGCTTCCGGCAGGAGTCCTCAAAGGCCCGCTTGGCACCGTCATAGCTTGAATCCGCCACCCACAGCTTGGTGGTGATAAACAAATTCTCTCTCGCAACGCCGCAGTCCCGTATGGCCGCGCCAACGGCCTCCTCATTCCCGTAGGACGCCGCCGTGTCGATGAGCCGATAGCCCACGTCGATGGCGTCCCGCACCGCCTGCTGACAAACCGCCGTGTCCCGCACCTGAAAGACCCCGAAGCCCTCCATGGGCATCTTCGCGCCGTTATTGAGTATTGTGTATTCCATATTCGTCCCTCCTTATTTTGCTTTGCGTTTTTAAGCCGCGCCCTGACCGCCATCCACGGCGTAGACAGCGCCGCTGACGTAGCTCGCCTCATCGGACGCCAGGAACG
>CANRIU010000093.1 GCA_947630755.1 uncultured Oscillospiraceae bacterium
TCAACTACTCCGTACTCGGCCCATCTGTCGATGGCCTCCTCGCCGTAGTAGCCCTCGGTGTCGTCGAACTCCGCGGCCAGCGCCGCGGGGACCAGGCTCAGGACCATCGCCAGAGCCAAGACCAGGGTTAACAGTTTCTTCTTCATGCTTTTTTCTCCTTTCGACTTAGAATGTCAAAGTCACCTCATTAAAGAGGAGCCCCCCGCCTCCCTCTCTCTCCTGTCCTGCCTTCGGCGTGTAACGCCGCCGGAAATTCCCCAAAAATTCCCGCAGGACCGAGAAAAAATTCGGCAAGCCATGCGGCAGGATAAATTGCCGTTTATCCTGTCGCATTAAAGGCGCTCTTTGAGTTTTATTGTACACTGTTTTTGCAAATAATTCAAGCATTATATTTGTTTTTTTGAAAATTTTTTAATTCAGAATACTGATATTTGGTGCTTATTTTTAGTAAATTTTATAAAATTTTTTAATCTTTTAACATATTTTTGGAAGTTTTTCCTGATTTAACCTGTAAAATTCTCTTTTTTCTCTTTTTTCCGTTTTTTCTGTCTTTTCGCAAATGTCGGTTTTTCTGTCTTTTCGCAAATCTATTGCATCCACTCCCCGGGTATGATAAAATAAAAACATCGGATTATTTCGCTTTTTGAAAGGTGGTTTTTTAATTGGAGCTCATCGAAACCGGAAAAATCGTCAACACCCACGGTCTCCGTGGCGAGCTTAAAGTTGAGCAATGGTCCGATTCTCCGGAGATATTCTGCACCTTCCCGCACTTTTTCATAGACAATATAGAGTACATTAAAGAGAGGGCCCGTGTTCAGAAGGGCTTTGTGATACTAAAATTAAAGGGCATTGACACCATCGACTCCGCCGAAGCTTTAAAAAACAAAATTCTCTTCATTCCCCGCTCCTCCCTCCCCCTGGACGACGGCGCCTGTCTCATTTCCGACCTTGTGGGCCTTCGCGCGGTGGATGAGTCCGGCGCGGAGCTTGGCAAAATCGACGGGATACTCACCCTCCCCGGCGGCGAGGTGCTGGAGATACACGGAAAACGCGAGATACTCGTCCCCCTGGTGGACGAGTTTGTTCTGAACATCGACCTTGAAGCCGGGGCCGTCACCCTGAAGCTCATTGAGGGTATGTGATATGAACTACTGGATAGATATAATGACCCTCTTTCCCGACACCGTGGGTGACATGATGAACGAGTCCATTCTGGGCCGGGCCCAGGACCGGGGCTACATCCGCATAGAAACCCACCAGATACGGGACTACACCACCAATAAGCAGTGCCAGGTGGACGACTACCCCTACGGCGGCGGGCGCGGGTGCGTGATGCAGGCCCAGCCCCTGCACGACTGCTGGGAGCACATCTGCCAAATGCACGGCGAGCGCGTCCATACGATATATTTATCCCCCTGCGGGCACACCTTCACCCAGGCCGATGCCAGGCGCCTCGCCGCGGACTACGACAAGCTCATCCTCGTCTGCGGTCACTACGAGGGCGTGGACCAGCGCTTCATTGACGAGTGCGTGGATGAGGAAATCTCCCTTGGCGACTTTGTCCTCACGGGCGGCGAGATCCCGGCGATGGCTGTCGCCGACGCGGTTTGCCGCCTTGTGCCCGGTGTCCTCCCGGACCCGGAGTGCTTTGAAAATGAGTCCCACTGGGCGGGGCTTCTTGAGTACCCACAGTACTCACGGCCCGAGGAGTGGCACGGGCGCCGCGTCCCCCCGGTGCTTCTCTCCGGCAACCACGCCGAAATTGCCCGCTGGCGGCGCAAACAGTCCATAATCCGCACGCGCCTCCGCCGCCCGGACATGTACGCAAAACTGAAATTTGATGACACGAAGGCCGAGCGCAGGCTCCTTGCGGAGATCGATGAAGAAATAAAAAATATGGAGGAAAACGAAAATGGACCTGAGACTTGAAAAATACGCGAAGCTTCTTATAAACATCGGCATAAACGTCCAGCCCGGACAGACTTTTGTGCTTAACTGCCCCGTGGACTGCGCGGAGTTTGCCCGGATGCTTGTCCGCGAGGCCTACGCCGCCGGAGCCCGGGAGGTGGTAATGCGCTGGAGCGACCAGACCATAAGCCGCGAGACCTACCTTCACGCCGCGGACGAGATTTTTGACACCTTCCGCCCCTGGCAGGCCGACCAGCTCAACACCCTCGCCCGGGAGGGGGCGGCATTCCTCTCCGTGGACAGCTCAGACCCCGACGGCATGACGGGCGTGGACCACTCACGCATGACCCGGCAGAGCCGCGCTTTTGGCCCCGCCATCCGTGAGTACCGGGAAAAGCAGATGTCCGACCAGGTCCAGTGGTGCGTGGCGGCCCTCCCGAACCGCGCATGGGCGAGGAAGATGTTCCCCGGCCTTCCCGAGGATGAGGCCCTCTCCCGCCTCACCGAGGCAATTTACGCCACGATGCGCATAACCGCCGAAAACGACCCGGTGGAGAAGTGGCGCCGTCACAACGACGCCCTCAACACCCGCAAGCGCCTCCTCACGGAGTATGATTTCAGGTCCATACACTACATAAACTCCCTCGGCACCGACCTCACCGTGGAGCTGCCCGAGGGGCACTACTGGGAGGGCGGCAGCGCCGTCACCCCGGGGGGCGTCTCGTTCAGCGCGAATATGCCCACGGAGGAGATTTTCACTGCCCCGAAGCGGGACGGCGTCAACGGCCGGGCCGTCTCCACAAAGCCCTTCATTATCGCGGGGGAGATGATCCCCGGCTT
Organism: uncultured Oscillospiraceae bacterium; assembly: GCA_947630755.1. Lineage (GTDB taxonomy): Bacteria > Bacillota > Clostridia > Oscillospirales > Oscillospiraceae > RUG626. The sequence goes on from CANRIU010000093.1 coordinate 2,749, forward strand.
TGCCTTTACCTTTGAGAAGGGCAGAATCGTGAAGGTCGAGGCCGACAGCGCCCGCCACAGGGAGCTCCTTGAGGCGGAAATAAGCATAGACGAGGGGGCGGCGTACCTGGGCGAAGCGGCGCTCGTGCCCTACGACTCCCCCATCAGCCGCATGGATGTGCTGTTCTATCACACTCTCTTTGATGAGAACGCCAGCTGCCACCTGGCCTTCGGCGCAAGCTACCCCACAATTCGCGGCGGGAGCGGGATGAACGGCGAGGAGCGCCTCAGGGCGGGGCTCAACTCCTCCATAACCCACGAGGATTTCATGATTGGTTCCAGGGACCTGAGTATAATTGGTCTTACAAAAGACGGCAGAGAAATAGAGATATTCAAAGAAGGAAACTTCGCCTTTTAAAAGGCCCCCGAAGGGGACCGGGGGTCCGCCGTCAGGCGGGGATATTCCGCCCGGAGGGCGGAGGGTGAGGTCCACAAAGGGGACCGGAGGACCCGCCGACAGGCGGGGCAAGTCCACCGAAGGTGGACGGGGGATCGTCTGAAAAGACGGGATTTTCCGCCCGGAGGGCGGAGCGCTTTTGTCCACCTTGGGAGGTGGACGGGATATGTTCGTTTTCTCTCTTTTGACCCGTCAAAAGAGAGAAAAGAA
>CANRIU010000094.1 GCA_947630755.1 uncultured Oscillospiraceae bacterium
GCGGATATGCTTGCCGCCGAGGACCAGTATTCCGCATTGGAGGCAGAGCTGCAAAGTTACCTGAACAACTATGAAAGTGGAGACACAAAAAGAATATGCTCTCCCGCCTACAACTGAATAAGTCACTCATCAGATACGTTCCTGCATGAGCAAGCCAAGGCGGGCGGAGCGCCGTGACCTCGTTGGAGCAAGTTTTCTTGGGGTCCCCGAGAGAGCGATACATCCGTACCCGCGTGAGCCGGATTGCGACCGGCTCGGCCAGGACCTTTGCAGGGATAATGTACTTTGCGTAATTCGCGGCCCGGCCATGATGAAGGCGGGGAGGTTAGAACCCTATGGAGCGGTCAGCAAGCCGCCGTCTGATGTTTCCCAACCGGGGGTGCCGAGGGCAAATGCGGTAACAATGATGTGAGGCCGGGCTGTGTCCCACGGTCCGGCTTACATAGGAGCAAGAAAATGAACATCAGAATTGAACCTGAGTTTGAAAACAAAATTCCTTCTCTGACGGAAGATGAGTACCGTCAGCTCGAAGAAAACATTCGGGCTGACGGTGTAATTATAAACCCCATCATCACATGGAACGGCGCGGTCGTGGACGGACACAACCGTTTCCGCATCGCCCAGGCCCACCCGGAGATTCGTTACACCACCTTTGAGAAGTCCTTTCCCGACGCAGAGGCCGCCGTTGCCTGGATATGCAAGCACCAGCTTGGGCGGCGGAACCTGACGCCGGAACAGCGGAAATATCTCATCGGCAAGCAGTACGAGTCGGAGAAGGCGTTCCACGGCGGGGACAGGGGCAACCAATACACAAAAGCGGCAAGTCCCCAAAATGGGAACTTGCCAAAGTCCGAGAAAGCCTGTGAGCGCATCGCCCGGGAGAACAACGTCAGCAAGAACACCGTCCTCCGGGCCGAGGGCTTTTCAAAGGCCGTGGACATCGCCGAGGAGGCCGTCCCCGGCATTCGCGGCGACATCCTCTCCGGCAAAATAAAGCCCACCGAGGCCCAGGTCCGGGCCATCGTCCAGGCCGACCCCACCCGGCGCGAGGCCCTGGTCCAGAAGCTCCGGCAGCCGAAGGAGAAGCCCCGGCAAGCAAGTGAAACACGCCGGGAGCTTTCCGAGATACGCAAGATCGGCGAGGACATGGGGCGGCACCGTCCCGCCGAGAAGAAGCCGGAAACCATGCTCTTTGAGTTGGACGACGCGGCGGAGTCCCTCATCTTTCGCTGGAGGTTTTGTATTTCAAACTACATGGAGTTTTACCGACAGGAGGAATGTATGGCAGAAATAAGGAAATATGCGGACAGAGTGCGGGCGTTCCTGTCCGCCGTTGAAAGGGGCGTCATCCCGAATGAATAACAACGAATACAAGGAGCTTTATCTGAACACCTCCCAGCTCGTGGTCCCCCGTGAGCTTTACCAGCGCCGCTTCAATGACCGCTGCGCCCAGCTCATCGCCAGAAATTTTGACGAGCGTATCGCCAACGAGCCAAAGGTCAGCTACCGGGACGGCGTGTACTATGTCTTTGACGGACAGCACACCATCGCCGCCCGTAAGCATCTGAACGGCGACGAGGACCTGGAGGTCAAGTGCAAGGTCTACTTCGGCCTGTCCGCCCAGGAGGAGGCGTTACTGTTTGCCCAGCAGACGGGCTACTCCAAGGCCCTGTCCTCCGGGGCCCGTCTCCGGGCGCTCATCGCCGGGAATGACCGCGTAGCCCTGGCCTTCAAGGCAGCCACGGAGGACGCGGGTATAGAGCTGGACTATGACCAGAGTACCGGCAAGCACCGCCTTGGCTGTGTCCGCACGGCGATGGTCGCCTACATCCGCATGGGCGAGGCCCGGTACAAGGAGGCCATGGAGCTGCTGGACACCGCCTGGGGCGGCGCTCCCGACTCCTACCGCTCCGCCAACATCACCGCCTTTACCCGATTCGTGGAGCTTTACCACGGGGAGTATGACTGCCAGCGGCTGTTGACCCGGCTTGCCCGTGTAGACCCGCTGACCATATACCGGGAGGGACAGGCCATGGGACTCAAGCTCTCCGGGTATAAGCGGTATCTCTATCAGGTCTATCGGATTTACAACAGCGGCAAGGGCGACCCCCTGCCGCTGAAGTTTTGAGGTGGTCCCGATGGAGTGGGAGTATCTCAGAGGCGAGGTCTACCTTGCCGATCTCAACCCATACAGAGGCTCCGAGCAGGGCGGCACACGCCCTGTTCTTCTTTTGCAGAACAACGTGGGCAATATCTACTGTCCCACTCTCATCATAGCCCCCATCACCTCCCGTCAGGACAAAAAGCCCCGCCAGCCTACCCACTGTAATCTTGGGCGCACCAGCGGCCTCCCGGAGCAGTCTATGGTGATGCTGGAGCAGATCAGGACCATCGACAAGAGCCGCGTCATCCGCTTCATGGGAAAGCTCAAACCCGAAAAAATGCGTGAGATCGACGCCGCTCTCGAAGTAAGCCTCGGCCTCCACATCCCGGAGGAGGTGGAGGCACCGTGAAGGAGGATAAAATGAACAGCACCGGTCCTCAGACTGAATTGGTGGACATCCGCGATGTCCGTGTAGATAAAACTCTCCCCCGTCAGGAGCGTATCGCGTCCTTCATCCGGCAGATCAAGGACCCGTACCATTTCCGATGTGGGGAATATACCATCCATGTGAAATTCGCCAACAACGGGGCGACCTTGGAAAACCGGCTCCACGGTATCCTGCGGTAGTGGGAACCTTGCGGGATTTTTACCCCCGTGGCACAATGGGGACGGAAAAGGAAGAAGGCCGAAATTCCCTCCAGTCCTAAGGCACCGAAAGGAGGGCATCTCATGCCAAAATACAATGCCGCCGCGTATATCCGGCTGTCCTACACAGAGGACCGCTCCAACGAGAGCGACAGCGTGGCAAACCAGCGGAAACTCATTGAAAACTTCGTCTCCCGGAACCCGGACATCCGGCTCGTCAGCGAGAAGGTGGACGACGGGTACAGCGGCATCCTCTTTGTTGAGGTAAGATAACGTAACCTTTTTTGCAGAGGGCGTTATCTTACCTCTTTTTGATGTATGTTAGATAGC
>CANRIU010000095.1 GCA_947630755.1 uncultured Oscillospiraceae bacterium
CCACTCTGGCATAGGATACAGCACACCGAGTACGTTTTTCTCTCTTTTGGGTGTCCACTAATCTTGACAAGTTTCAATTATTCGCTTTTTACAAATCGTTTACAGTTTTTCACGCGTTATAACTTGAAAATAATCATAATATCCAATATAATGTAATTTATTGAAATGTTTCGTAAGGAGGCCCGGCGGTGAATATCAACAACCTGAACTTCACCTCCTTCATCCGCACGGCGGAGGCGGGGAGCTTCAATAAGGCGGCGGAGGAGCTGTTTATTACATCGGCGGCGCTCATCAAGCAGATAAACCAGCTGGAGAACGACATCGGCGTCCGGCTCTTTGACCGGACCCACCGGGGGCTGACACTGACGAAGGCGGGGGTGTCGCTCTACAAGGACGCCAAGTACATCACCGGCTTTTGCGAGGAGGCGGTCCTGCGGGCACGGAACGCCATGCTGGAGGCGGACAAGGTGGTGCGGATCGGCACGTCCCCCATGATGCCCGCCCAGATGCTCATGGACCTGTGGCCCCGCATCCACGAATACTGCGCTGACGTGAGCTTCAAGCTGGTGCCCTTCGAGAACACCCAGGACAACGCCGTGGAGATCCTGAAGAATCTCGGCCAGAACATCGACGTGGTGACCGGCTTCCCGGACGAGCTCCTTATGAAAAACCGGAACTGCCAGAGGCTTGTCATTACCTGGGAGCCCATCTGCTGCGCGGTGTCCATCTATGACCCTCTGGCCTCAAAGGACAGCCTCGCGGTGGAGGACCTCTACGGGCGGAGCCTCCTCATGGCAAAGCGCGGCTGGTGCCGGAACATGGACGAGCTGCGCCGGGACCTCCGGGAGAACCACCCCCAAATCGAAATCGAGGACTTCGACTATTACAGCATCGACATCTTCAACCAGTGCGAACAGCGCCGGGATATTTTGACGGTCATCAAGAGCTGGAACGTGGTCCACCCGCTCCTGAAGGTCATCCCCGTCCGGTGGGAGCACAAGATGCCTGTGGGCATCCTCTACTCCCCGGAGCCCTCCGAGACCGTGGCCCGGTTCATGGAGGCGCTGGGGAAGGTGCTGGCGGAGAACCCCCAGTTATAACCGCAGGTAAGAAGTGGATAACCAATCGAGACTTCTCAGGAGGTCTCGATTTTTTTATAATGATTGTCATAAGGTGTAAAAGGAGGACTGCTCCATGAGAAATACAGTCGCGCTGTTGCTTGCGCTTGCTCTCGCCCTCTCCCTGGCCGCCTGCGGAGGGGCCGGGGAAACGGAAAACAACGATACGGTCCCAGGACCGCAGGAGAGTACAGAGCCACCCCAAAGTGATGGACCAGCCCAAAGCGATGAACCGTCAGGCGAGGCCACCGAGCCGCCGACTCCTGATGATGACACCCTTGTCGAGGCGCCCGGCAGCGGCCCCGCGGACGCCTCCAACATCACCTCTGTTGAAGGTGTTCCTTTGATTACCCTCAACAACGGCGTGCAGATGCCCCAGTTCGGGCTCGGCACACAGATACAAAGCCTGGAGAACGGCGACCTGGGCGTACTCAACGAAACCTCCCGTGAGGCTGTGGCGGCGGCGCTGAGGTCCGGCTACCGCCACCTGGACGACGCCCACGGGTATCTTCAGGAGCGCGGCGTGGGCCAGGGCATCCGGGACAGCGGCGTGCCCCGGGAGAAAATCTGGATCACGGACAAGCTGTGGCCCAGCGAGTACGGCGACGCCTACAACGCCATCGACGGGATGCTGGAACGGCTGGGCGTCGAGTACCTGGACCTGGTCTATCTCCACCACCCGGCGGGGGACATCGACACCATCGTGGCGGCCTGGAAGGACATGGAGCGGGCCTACCGGGAGGGCAAGATACGGGCCCTCGGCATCAGCAACTTCGACAACCGCATGGACGCCTTCAACGCCATCATGGAGCAGGAGATCAAGCCCCAAATCATGCAGATCGAGTGCCACCCCTTTGCCCAGCGGCAGGAGACCCGAGAGCTTGCGGAAGAGCACTATATTGTGTAGGCTTGTAATAAACTCCAATTCAATATTTTTTCCGGCGGCATGTACGTCGGAAAAAATCCCTTTTGTTTTGTGGAGTGTGCGGCCCTGCGGGCCGCGCGCGGAGCAAAACAGCAGGACAAAAATTCTGAATTTCGCAAAATTCAGAATTTTTGTCCGCACGTCCCCTTGGCATTGAAAGGTCTCCGGCCTTTCAAGCCAGTTAAGGGCGAGTCGGGGCGGTATTTCAACATCAATTACGACTTCATGGGTGGAATGTTCAGCGGCGCGCCCAGAGAGTGGGAGGGCGAATTTGAATAAGGAGGAAACAATGGATAGACCAAGAGTGATATGTCATATGCTGATGTCCCTGGACGGGAAGATCAGCGGGCGGTACTTCTCCCTGCCGGAGACGCGGCCGGGACTTCGGAAATACGGGGAGCTGCGGGCGTTTTACGGCTGTCCCGCCACCATCTACGGAACCACCACGGCAGCGGAGGGGTACGCGGACGGGACCGTTTTCGTCTCCGACCTGCCGGAAAAGTGCGCGGAGGCGCCAGGGCCCGTCTATGTGGGCGAGAGCGGGGCGGAAAATTATATTATCGCCATGGACGCGGAGGGGACCCTTAAATGGAGCGGCCCCACAGTTGAGAAAAAGGGCCACCCGAAGGCCCACGTCATCGAGGCGCTGACCGATCGGGCGTCCGCAAGCTACATCGCCTACCTCGAAAGTCTGGGGATTTCATACATCATCGCCGGGGAGAAGCAGATCGACTGCGAGTTCCTGCTCCGGAAGCTTAAGGAGCATTTCGGGATCGACAGCGTCCTTTTGGCGGGCGGCGGCATCACCAACTGGACCTTCGCCGCCCAGGGCCTCATTGACGAGCTGAGCATCGTCCTTGTTCCCACGGC
>CANRIU010000096.1 GCA_947630755.1 uncultured Oscillospiraceae bacterium
CGTTCCCTTTCTCTCGTCCCGGCTGTCTGGCCTGTTGGGAGAGGTACTGATGAATGCCGCGCCTCTGTTCAAGCGATTCAATTTTCAACCGTATGGTATCATCCCTTCCCCGCCCTGTCAACAGGGAAATATCAACTTTGTCGAATGGTGCTAAAGAATTTGGCTCAACTTTGCACTTCACTTGGTTAAAACGCAACAGAAAACCCGCTTCGCTGGGCTTTCATGAGCGCCCCATTATAAAATATACTTCACCGCCCATACCAGCGCTACCCCGGGCACGCCCAGCACCGCGGACATGGCCAGGGTCAGGGCGTTCAGGCCCACCCCAAGGCCCGCCAGGGCGCCCAGAAGGTCCCCGGTAAACAGGGCCGCGAGGCCCGACGCGGCATGCAGGACCGCCCGGCCCTTCCCGCTCTTCACCTGCCCCGCCAGGGCCAGGGCCCGCCAAATGAACGCCAGCCCCACGGCGGCGCACAGCGCTTTCAATACGTTGTCCGGCACCATGACATGTCCCCCTTTCCATAAATTGTATTTGCATCCCGCCGAATTTAGACGTATACTATCCCCAGAGAGAGATCGGGCGCATTCATTTTTATAGGCGGGGACGAAAGTCCCCGCTCCTTTTTTGCTGCCTTGCTTTTTTTCATAAATATGGTATACTGTGCTTATACTAGGTAGATTATGTCCACCGGACAACAAGATATTGAAATGAGGATACTATGGCAAAGGCAAAGAAGGAAGTTTACGGCAACGAGTCCATCAGCCAGCTGAAGGGCGCGGACCGGGTGCGCAAGCGCCCCAGCGTCATCTTCGGCTCCGATGCGCTGGAGGGCTGCGAACACTCGGTATTTGAGATACTGTCCAACTCCATCGACGAGGCCCGGGCGGGCTACGGCGACGTGATCACCGTCACCCGGTTCGAGGACAGGTCCATCCAGGTGGAGGACTTCGGCCGGGGCTGCCCGGTGGACTGGAACCCCGCGGAGAACAAATATAACTGGGAACTGGTGTACTGCGAGCTGTACGCCGGCGGCAAATACGACAACGACGAGGGCGAGAGCTATGAGTACTCCCTGGGCCTGAACGGCCTGGGCGCCTGCGCCACCCAGTACGCCTCGGAGTACATGGACGTGACCGTATGGCGGGACGGATACCGCTACGACCTGCACTTTGAAAAGGGCGAGATCGTGGGCGAGCTGAAAAAAGGGCCCGCGGACAGGAGAAAGACCGGCACCACCCACCGCTGGAAGCCGGACCTGGACGTATTCACCGACAACGACATCCCCGAGGAGTGGTTCCGGGATATCCTCCGCCGCCAGGCGGTGGTGAACGCCGGCGTCACCTTCCGCCTTCGCATCCAGCACGGCAGCAAGTTCGAGACCACGGATTATCTCTATGAGCAGGGCATATTGGACTATGTGGCGGAGACCGCCGGGGACAATTCCCTCACCGCGCCGGCCTTCATCGAGGCGGAGCGCCGGGGCCGGGACAGGGAGGACAAGCCGGAGTACAAGGTGAAGCTGTCTGCCGCGTTCTGCTTCTCCAACCGGGTCAATCTCCTGGAGTACTACCACAACTCCTCCTGGCTGGAGCATGGCGGCGCACCGGACAAAGCCGCCCGCCTGGGCTTCGTATACGCCGTGGACGCCTACATCAAAAAGCTGGGCAAGTACCAGAAAAACGAGTCGAAGATATCCTTCCAGGACGTGCAGGACTGTCTCATCCTAGTCACCAACTGCTTCTCCACCCAGACAAGCTACGCCAACCAGACGAAAAAGGCCATCACCAACCGGTTCGTCCAGGAGGCCATGACCGATTTCTTCAAGGAGAAGCTGGAGATATGGTGCATCGAGCACAAGGCCGAGGCGGACAAGATGGCCGAGCAGGTGCTCATCAACAAGCGCTCCCGGGAGCAGGCGGAGCGCCAGCGGCTGAACATCAAGAAAAAGCTCACCGGCTCCATGGATATCGTCAGCCGCGTGGAGAAGTTCGTGGACTGCCGCAGCCGGGACCCGGAGAAGCGGGAGCTGTACATCGTGGAGGGCGATTCCGCCCTGGGCTCCTGCAAGATGGGCCGGGACGCGGAATTTCAGGGCATCATGCCCGTCCGGGGCAAGATATTGAACTGCCTGAAGGCGGACTACACGCGCATCTTCAAAAGCGACATCATCACGGACCTTTTAAAGGTCCTGGGCTGCGGCGTGGAGGTGGAAAAGCACGGCAAGGAGCTCAATTCCTTCGACCTTTCCAACCTCCGGTGGAGCAAGGTGGTCATCTGCACCGACGCGGACGTGGACGGGTTCCAGATACGCACCCTCATCCTGACCATGCTCTGGCGGCTCACCCCCACCCTCATCAAAGAGGGCTACGTGTACATCGCCGAGTCGCCGCTGTATGAGATCACCTGCCGGGAGAAGACGTGGTACGCCTACTCCGACGGGGAGAAAAACAAAATAGTCGAGGAGCTGGGCAAGGCGAAGTTCACCGTCAACCGCTCCAAGGGCCTCGGCGAGAACTCGGCGGAGATGATGTGGCTCACCACCATGAATCCCGAGACCCGCCGGCTCGTCCGGGTCATGCCCGAGGAAGCCCAGCGCACGGCCTATTATTTTGAGCTGTTCGAGGGCAACGACCTGGAGGGCCGCAAACAGCACATCGCCACCGAGGGCTACAAGTACCTGGAGCTGGCGGATATATCGTAAGAGGTAGCATATGGCACGTAAAGCGAAAAACGAAAATGCGCCCGTGAAGCGGGGCATGGACCCCAACGTGATGGGCCTGCGGGGCGAGGTCATCGACCAGCCCATCACCGATACCCTGGAGCTCAACTTCATGCCCTACGCCATGAGCGTCATCGTCTCCCGGGCCATCCCGGAGATAGACGGCTTCAAGCCCAGCCACCGGAA
>CANRIU010000097.1 GCA_947630755.1 uncultured Oscillospiraceae bacterium
AAGCTCCTCGGCGTCCACGAAGCGGCCCATGGGGGTGCCATTCAGGATCTTCTCGCTCCTTGCCGTGGGCGTTCCGTCCGGGTTGAAGAGCAGGGCGCGGTTCTGATTGCTCACCAAAAAGCCGGGGGCGATGGCGTTGCAACGGATACCGGACTTGGCAAAATGCGTCGCCAGCCACTGAGTGAAGTTGGAGATAGCGGCTTTGGCGCCGGAGTAGGCGGGGATCTTCGTGAGAGGTATGTATGCGTTCATGGAGCTTACGTTCAAAATAACGCCGGATTTGCGCTCCACCATGTCTTTCGCGAAAATCTGCGTGGGGAGCAGGGTGCCCTGGAAGTTGAGCTTGAACACAAAATCCACGCCGGAGGGGTCCAGGTCGAAGAAGGTCTTTTGTCCCTCCTTAGCCTCGTGCTGGTACTCGTTGTCCGTGGTGGCGCGGGGATTGTTACCGCCTGCGCCGTTGACGAGAATGTCCACAGGACCGAGATCGACTAAAATGGCCTCGTGGGCGGCCTTGATGGACTCAGGCTCCAGGACGTTGCACCTGTAGCCGTTGAGGACAAAGCCTTCGGCCCGAACCTCGTCGGAGAGCTTTTTGACGGCCTCCTCGTTGAGGTCCAGCGCCGCCACTTTGGCACCCGCCTGGGCGAATGCCCTTGCCATTACGGAGCAGAGTACTCCGCCGGCCCCGGTGACTACAACCACCTTGCCGGTAAAATCCACGTTTAAGGGAAGATTTAACATTTTTGTCGTCCTTTCTGTTATTCAATTACCCCGCCGTTGGCCTCAATGAGGCCGTTGAGGTGTCGGGGAAGGTCTTCAAGTTCCGAAGGTGCGTGAACCCGATGCGCTTATAGCGGAGTACTTACGCACAAGCTTGGGAATGTCGTCCTTCGGCGAGCACCCCAGCGGCCCGGTGCACAGGCACAGCGTGCTGGAGGGGCTGTCCACGATGGAGAGGCCGCGGTCGATGCTCGCCTCATTCGTTACCACTCCGGGTAGTCCGAAGATGGGTTACGGGGGATCATCCGGGTGAAGGACCATCACCGCGTTAACTCCTCCGCCACGGGGATGACCTTTTTGAGGAAGTACTCGACGTTGCTCCAAAGCCCCTCCTCCCCTATCTCTCCATACGCCCGGATAAGGTCCCGCACCTCGTCCCGAGTGTAGCGGGTTTCACGTCGTAGACAGCGGACACGATGGAGCGTATTCCGGGGATCTGGCGTATCTCCTCCAGTGTCACGGGATCGGAATCACCGTACCAGTGAAAGGAGCTTTTCATGGTTTTTACTCCTTACAGCCGTGTATCCCAACGCCCGCAGAAAACCGTGTCCTCGGCCACGCCCTCAAACTCGCTCTTACCGGTGAGCTTCTCCACTGCGGCGCGGATACAGGCCCTGTCGGGGGCGTAGGCGTTGATGAAGGTGTGGACGTTGGGCACATCGATCATGTGGTTTGTGTAATTGAGAGAAATGGCCGCCGTGGGGATCTCCAGGTTGTACCAGGGCAGCTCGCAGGAGTGGTTGCAGCTCCAGCGAAGGCGCACGTGGTTCTCCTGGGCGTAGCCCTTCACGTTGATGACGATGAGGGCAAGGTCGTTCTCGGCGGCAAACTGCGCCCTGGTGCCGTGGGACATCATCAGCGCCATATTCATGGGGCTGACGCCGCGCTCAACCTCAAGATCGTGGAAGTTGGGGCAAAGATGGACTTCAAAGCCGGCGCGCTCAAGCTCCTCGACGACAACCTGTTTCACCGGGTCGCCCTTGTAGCCCTTGCTGGTGGGGGTGGACTGGACGTACACCAGGAACACCCGCTTCTTCTCGGCGGGGTTTACAGGGACCATGTGTATGGTGTCCTTCACCAGCGTCACAGACTTCTGGGCGGCGGCGCGGGTATACTCCTTATGCTCCTCACAGCCGATCCACTTGTCCTTCAGGGCGGGGTCTGGGATTCTGACGCTCTCCTCATAGAGGTGCAGCTTCGCCTTCAGCCCCAGAATGTGGTGGAGTGCGTCGGAGAGGCGCTCCTCAGATAGTCTGCCGTCGGCAAGGGCCGCCTTCACGTAGCCGTAGTCCTCCTCCGGCTGGTCGGAGAAAAGGAACATGTCGCACCCGGCGATGAATGCGCCGGGGACAGCGTCACAACGCTTTGACATGGCGGACATGCCGATCATGTGGGAAGCGTCGGTGATCACAAGGCCGTTGAAACCCATCTCGCCGCGCAGAAGGTCGGTTATGAGCTCCGGGGCCAGGGTGGCGGGCATGACCTCCGCGTCCGTCATGCCGGGCCTGAGATGCTTGGACATTTGAGGCAGGGCGATGTGGCCCACCATAATGGTCTCCAGGCCCTCATCGATGGCCGTCTCATATACCTTGCGGAAGGTGGCGTTCCATTCCTCCACCGAGAGATTGTTGACACCCAGGGCCAGGTGTTGGTCCAGCTCCTCCACGCCGTCACCGGGGAAGTGCTTGCAGCAGGCGGCCATGTTGGGGTTGGCGGCCTTGATGCCCCGGATATAGCCCCGGACACCGCGAATGACCCGGTCAAGATCCGTGCCGAAGGAGCGGGTGTTGACGATGGTGTTGCGCCAGTTCATATATACGTCGGCCACCGGATTGAACATCCAGTT
>CANRIU010000098.1 GCA_947630755.1 uncultured Oscillospiraceae bacterium
GGGATAGGTCATGACCACCATCTGGCAGGTATAGGAGGGGTCGGACATGATCTCCTGATACCCGGCCATGGAGGTGTTGAACACGATCTCGCATACCCGGTCTTCCAGGGCCCCAAAGCCCCGTCCCACATATTCGCTGCCGTCCTCCAGGACGATCTTCCTGTCAAGTATCTCTCCCATGGTCCGCCTCCCGCGCCATAAAAAACCGGCCTGCGAAAGAAAAACTTTCGCAAACCGGGAAAAGAACTATCTGATTTTGAAACGATCAAGAAAAAGAAGGGATATCCCCCTCTGCCGGAGGGACAAAGGAGAACGGGCATCCAAGGCTGAAAAGCACACGCAGACGGGCTTTTTCACGCCGCTCCCCTCCTTCCATTTTCTGTGATTTTAGCACGGTGGAAGGGGCTTGTCAATGCGTCTCAATGGCCGAAATTTTCCGCGCTGGCGGGGCTGATTCTGTATATCTTTTTCTCCGTCGACACCAGGGGCACGGCTATGTCCCATGGCTCCGCCGGTACGCTCTCCCGCAGCAGCGTCTCCGGGCAGACACACACCGCCGCGCCTTGATAGGCCGCCAGGAATCTATCATAATAACCGCCGCCGTGACCCAGGCGGCGTCCCTCCCTGTCACAGGTCACGCAGGGCACCACCGCAAGGTCGATATCCGCAGGCAGGACAAGCGGGCTCCCCTCCCGCGGCGCCGGGATACCGTACCTCCCGGGATGGAGCTGCCCAAGGTCCGTGACGGCGCGGCATTCCATGACACCGGGGGCCGTGCACACCGGCAGCGCCAGGCGTTTTCCATCCCGAAGAACTTGCACCAGGAATGGCCACATATCCGGTTCCCGGTCCGTGCTGGCAAAGGCAAGCACCGTCACAGCCGCCCGGTACTCCGGCAATGAAAGAAGCATTTCAGAAATGCCCCTCCCCGCCTCATGGAGGTATCCCTCCGGCAGCGTTCGGATCGCCACGGCGATCTCCCGCCGTAATTCTTTTTTGCGCTCAGCGACCGTCATGGATATTCAGGCCGTTGAGCCGCTCACTCGCCCGGGTCCGGCCGTAGGACCTTCCGGTAGTTCCAGTTCAAAGCCGCCTTCCTGGCGGCCTCCTGGCGCTCTGCCTCGGTCTTATAGGAGATCTCCGCCGTATGGGCGCCGCAGTCCAGGCACTGGATATAGACGCACCAGCCGCCCTCCTCCTCGATGCTCCCCACGCCGCCGCAGCACGGGCAGTCAAACAAGTCAATATCGTCAAACCATTCCATAGTCAAATCCTCCAATTCACGCACTTACCAAAAAATGATGTCGGAGCAAAGCGGACTTTGCTCAATCACAGGGCTCCCGCGAGAGCCCAGCGAAGCGGGTCTCGCGGGAAAAAGGAAGAAGAGCTTTGACCGATGAGTGGGCCTGGCTTGCCAAGACCTCGAATCTTCAAAGCTCTTCTGACGTGGCGGAGAAGGCGGGATTTGAACCCGCGCTGCGCTCATCACGCACTACTCCCTTAGCAGGGGAGCCCCTTCGGCCTCTTGGGTACTTCTCCAAGCCGAAAAAATAAACTGTGCGGAACCGGCTCCGCAAATTAAAAAATGGCGGAGAGAGAGGGATTCGAACCCCCGGCCCCTTGCGGAGTCACTGGTTTTCAAGACCAGCTCCATAAACCACTCGGACATCTCTCCGCATGCCCGAACATATTAGCACATAAACGCACGTCTGTCAAATGAAATCGCCGTCATAAGGGAGAATTTTTCCGCCGGGTATGGGCTTGGGCGGAAAAGTATGGTAATATAAGCAAAAGATAATTTCCCCGGGAGGAATTTCCATATGATCACCGTTGAGAACCTTTCCCTTCAGTACGGAAGCCAGGTACTTTTCTCCGGCGCGGACCTGCAGTTCACCGCCGGCAACTGCTACGGCATCATCGGCGCCAACGGCGCGGGCAAGTCCACGTTTCTGAAATTGCTCTCCGGCCAGGAGGAGCCCACCAAGGGCCACATCTACATAGACCCCAAGTGCCGCATGAGCGTCCTGCGCCAGGACCAGAACATGTTTGACGACCACATCGTGTTGGAGACGGTCATCATGGGCAATCCCCGGCTCTACGAGTGCGGCAAAGAAAAGGATGCCATTTACGATAAGCCGGACTTCTCAGACGAGGACGGTATCCGGGCGGCTGAGCTGGAGGAGGAATACGCGGAGCTGGGAGGCTGGGAAGCGGATTCCGACGCCTCCCGGCTTCTGCAGGGCCTCGGCATCCCCGTTGCCCTGCACCAAAAGCAGATGGCCGAGCTGGAGGGGCGGCAGAAGGTGAAGGTCCTGCTGGCGCAAGCCCTGTTCGGCCACCCGGACATCATTCTCCTGGACGAGCCCACCAACAACCTGGACCTGGCCTCCACCGTGTGGCTGGAGGACTTCCTCATGGACTATGAGGGTACCGTTCTGGTGGTGAGCCACGACCGGTACTTCCTCAACAATATCTGCACCCACATCGTGGATATCGACTACGGCAAGATACGCATGTATGTAGGCAACTACGACTTCTGGTACGAGTCAAGCCAGCTTATGCAGAAGCTCA